>SYMJ01000012.1 GCA_005805505.1 Verrucomicrobiales bacterium
AACCGTGTTATTATCTCCGCTCCCCGCGAGGAGATTACCCTCATCACGCAAGTCGTGGAGCGCCTGGACCAAGCTCCTGAGGCAGCCGGCGGCGCGCGGGTTTTCCGGCTGACCAATGCCGATGCGTCCCAGGTCGTCAACGTCGTGTCCAATGCCATGGTGAAGTTCGACGCGCGCAACCAACCCATTCGACGGGCCTCAGTCTCCCTCGACCGCGAGTCCAACAGCATCGTGGTCTCGGGTTCTCGTCAGGATCTGAAGGATGCCGAGGGCATCATCCAGCGCCTCGACAATGAAGGAGGCGAAGGCTCTGGTGGGACTGGCGGCGGATCCAAGAACCGCAGCCTGAAAATGGTAGAGGTCATCGGCGAGCCCGACACCCTCGCCACGGTCGCCACCCGCGTCTTCATGGCCCAGAACGCAGGCCGATCGGTGACCAACCTGGTGAGCATCACCCCGGAGCCCAACGGCCACCGCCTCATCGTGCTGGCCCCGGACTCCCTCATGCAGCAAGTCGAGACGGTCATTTCGGCCCTCGATGCGCGCCCCGACCAATCCCAGCGGCAACTGCACACCATCGAGCCTCAAGGCAGCCGTGCCGCCGACCTCCTGCCCATGGTCAACAAGATCTACGCCGAGCAGAACCAAGGGCGCAGCACCAAACCCGCCACCTTGTACACCGATCCCTCCGGAGAACGGTTGATGGTGTTTGGCACCGCAGACCAAGCCGCAGCCGTGCGCCAGATCGTGACCACAGTTGCTACAGAGCTGCCCGAAGCTCGAACCAATCGGGTGTTTGAGATCGGTAAGCCCGCCGAGGTCCAACGCCTGTTCCCCATCATTCAGCAACTCTACAAAGATCAGGCCTCAAGCCGCCCTTCGGATGGCCCCGCTGACACACAACTCATTACCGAACCGCGCTCGGGACGGATCATCGCTTCGGGGCGGGCCTCCCACCTCGACCGCATCTCCGAGATTATTAACAACCTCAAGACCACGAGTGCCACCAATCTCGGGCGAGAGACGCGTACCTTTGAAGTCGGTTCGGCCAGCGATGTGCAACGCGTGCAACCGCTCCTGCAACAGCTCTACACCGACCAGTGGAAAGAACGCTCAGACACCGATCCCGCCGATGCTCAAATTCTTGGAGATCCCCGCAGTGGACGCATCATCGTCACGGGTCGTCCCGACCACTTGCAAAAGATCGAGTCTATCCTCCAGCAACTGGGCACCAACCCGGCCAAACCTGGAGCAGACTCCCGGGATGTCCGCATCATCGACCTCGTCACTGCGACCGCATCTGAACTGGCCACAACCGTCCGCAGCCTTTACCTCGACCAAGCCAAGGCTCGCTTCGGCAGCACCCCACCGGACACCACTGTCACCTCGGACACCGGCAGCAACCGCTTGATCGTCGTTGGCGAGACCAATGAACTCGCCGTCATCGAAGAACTAGTGCGCAAGCTCGACAAGGTGGGATCCCAGAGTGCGACCGCCCGGGTGTTCAAGATCCGATCCGCCGAACCGGAAAAGGTTGCAGAGGTGCTGTCCACGGCGCTGGTCCGCTACGACGCCTTTGGCCGCGCCCAGAAGCGAGCCACGGTCTCCGTCGACGCCAAGAGCCGTACCCTCATCGTCACGGGCGACCCCAAAGAACTTCAGGCGGTCTCCACCATTATCGAACAGCTCGACACCTCCCTTGGGGCCCGTCCGGACCGCCGCATGAAGGTGGTGACACTCCGGCAAGGGAAGGTGAGAGAGATGTCGGCTCGGGTCCGCCAACTCTACGACGATCAGTCCCGCAACCAGCCCGACCTAGCCCTGTCGGATTTGCTCATTCTCGATGATGCCACCAGCAACCAACTCATCCTGGCCGGCAGCGACGCTCAACTGACATTGGTCGACACCATTTTGGAACAACTCCAAAAAAACGCAGCCACGCTGGGACCTCGTGAGACTCGACCCATCAACGTAGGCCAGCCCGATGAAGTCATCCGGATCCTTCCCCTGCTCCGTCAGCTCTACACCGAACGCTGGAAGAGTCAGGATGCGGCGGACCCTGCCGATGCAGTGTTCACCGGCGACGCGCCCAATGGCCGAATCCTCGTCACCGCACGCACCAATCATCTGGCCGAAATCGAGACTCTCCTGGGAGTCATTCAAGCGCCCACCGCAACCCCTGCACCGCGTGAAACCCGGGTGCTGAATTTGGCCGAGCGTCAGGCCACTGAACTGGCAGGCACGGTCCGTTCGCTGTACGAAGATTCCCTCAAGGCCAAGCCCGTTCCGCCCTCCGAGCAGGCCGTCATCCGCGTCGACACCGAGGGCAACCGCCTCATCGTTACGGGCCGAACAAACGACCTCGAACAAATTGCTACTCTGGTTCTCAATCTCGATACCGCCAATCAACGTTCCGGCAATTCCCGAATTTTCCGCCTGACCAATGCCGAGCCTGCTCAGGTCGCCGCCGCTCTCTCCAATACGCTGGCCAAGTTGGACCCCTCTGGCCGACTCACCCCCCGCGTGACCCTCGGTGTGGATGCCAAGGCCCGAACACTCATGGTCTCCGGCGAGGCCAAAGATCTCCAGGCCGCTGAGCAAATCGTCACACAACTCGATGCCACAACCACCCGAGAGCCCCGAGACCTCCAAATCCTGAACATCCCGCAAGGCTCCGCTTCTGAAGCGGTCGCCCGCCTTCGCCCGCTGGTCATCGATCAACTGAAAGCAGCCGGCAATGCCGCGGACCTAATCCTCATCCCTGACGACAATCAATCGAGGGTCCTAGTGACGGCCAATGCGGCCCAATGGAAGGCTGTTCAAGACATCGCCTCTCGGTTGCTGACAGCAGATACCAACTCGGTCCGCGGCGTTCGCAGCCTCCCTTTGCAACATGTGACGGCCGCACCCGTAATCACCCTGCTCGGACAACTCTTCTCCCGAGAAATGGCTCTGACCGAAACGGCCCAGCGGTTGGTCGTCACACCTGCCCTCGACGAACGCTCACTGCTGGTCAGCGCGCCGCCCGCCATTTTCGAGCGAGTACAATCGGTGATTCAATCGGTGGATGTCTCAGATCCGGGTGGGTCTTCAGTCATCCAGACCGTTCTGCTGCGCACGACCGTGGCCGAGACGGTGGCCGAATCGGTGAGCAAGGCCATCGCCGGCAAGGGCACAGACGCCAAGCTGCGCCGGGTCAGCATCACTCCGGTTACTGGGGCCAATGCCTTGCTGCTCAATGGACCCGGCGAGGCCGTCCAGGAGGTCATGAAGCTGGTCAAGGAACTGGACGCTGAAAGTGCCACCGGCGAAGTCGAAGTCCGCATCTACAAGCTCAACAGCGCCAACGCCACGGACATCCAACCGGTGCTCTTGCAATTGTTGGCCAATGTTAGCAGCCGACTCGAACGCCGCGGAATTGGTTCACGCGCCCAACCAGCCATCGCCATCGATCCGCGGTCCAACAGCCTGCTCATTACGGCATCGGCCACCCACTTCAAGCTCATCGAGCAACTGCTTCCCACGTTGGATAAGGCACCGGAGCGTTCCGATCGCGACGTTCAGTTTGTTTGGCTGCAGAACGCACGCGCCGCCGATATCCGCATGAAAGTGGCCGCTGTCTATGAAGATCGACCCCGGGGAGAACAACCCGTCCTGGAGGTAGATCGCGAGGCCAATACGCTGACGGTGATCGCCCGGCGTTCCGACATGCCGCAAATCCAAGACTTGATCCAGCGGCTCGACACCTCCGCCCAAGACAACAGCCTTCAGGTTCGGCTCATGACCGTGGAGGACGTCCCCGTGGATCAAATGATCGGCATGCTGACCAACATCTATCCGCAGATGTATGGAACCTCGCTCAAACTGGTGAATCGCTTGCCGGCTCTGGATCGAACCAAGACCAACAATCCCATTAAGGTGTCCGAAGTCACCGTGGCCCTGGACCGGAATGCCAACGCATTAATTCTCTCTGGCCCAGCTCCAGAACTGGATCGGATCAACCGCATGATTATCGACCTCTCGTGGAAGGCCTCCTCGGGTGAGAGCGATCTGCGCATCCTCGCGCTGACACAGGCCGACCCCGTTGTCATGGCCCGAACCCTGAACAATGTCTTTCGTCCCGGCGGCGGGCGGGGTGGTGATCAACCCCAGCCCCAACCCCAGCAAAGCCAGCGCCCTCCCCGCTTCACGGTCGTGCCAGAACCCCGCTCCCGAAGCCTCCTAGTGCGGGCGTCCGCCAAAGATTTTTCCATCATTGAAGCGCTGGTCAAACAGCTCGATACCACTAACCCCGCGGCCGACCTGTCCCACCGCCTAATTACTCTCACTCACACCCCACCGGCCAAGATCACCCCATTGGTCCAGCAACTGGTACAGCAACTCAGCGCTCAGCATCCGGGGGATCTTTTAACAGTACTGCCTTACGGTCGTTCCAAAGGGTTACTGGTCGTCGCTCGTGAACCCCTGATCGCTCAGGTGGAAAAGATGATCAAGACACTCGATACCCCCAGCGAGGACGCCGAGGCCGAGGTCCGGGTCTTCACCCTCAAGCAGAGTGCTGCACCCGCTATGGCAACCACCCTCCAGAACCTGCTCCGTCCGGGGATCGCTGGTGAGGCAGGTTCTGAAGCGCGCGAACTCCAGGAACAGGTCCGCAAGCTCAACATCCGGAGCGACTCTGGAGACTCTGTTGCCCTCGACTTGCAACGTCCCATCAAGATCACGGCCGACCCCAGCGACGGCAATCGCTTGCTCATCACTTCCACCCCAAAAAACCTTGAGGCCCTCGCCAAAGTCGTCGAGATGCTCGACCAAATTGGCTCAGCGGAGGCGGCCGACTTCGCTGTCGTGGCCTTGCTTCACGCAGATGCCCGCACCACAGGGCAGAATTTGACGGCCATCTTTGCCCAGGGAGCCAAGCTCGGGACCCGGCAAGATGGCCCCGGCAAGCCCGAGGCCGGATCGGCCCGCGCCTTAGCCAGCCCGCTGAATGTCACCCCAGATGCCCGACTCAATGCATTAATCCTGTCAGGTCGGAAGGATTCGATTGAACTGGCCCGAAAACTCATCAAGGACCTCGATAAGCAATGGGATGCTGCTGTCACCGAGGTGAAAGTATTCCGGGTGAAGTACGCAACCCCGTCCCGTTTGTTGCCCATGCTCCAATCGGTGTTCACCGAGGGCCCGGCGGTCCCAGGAACTGAAGGGCTCAACAACTACGTCAGTCGTCTTCAGACCCGACGTGAGGGTGGCAAAGCCGTCTCCACCGAGCAGGCCAAGACTCGCACCGCACTCACCCTCCAGGCCGACGACAACGCCGGAGCCCTCATCGTGGCTGCCCGTGCGGACACCCTCCCCCTGATCGAGGAACTGCTGAACCAACTCGATATTCCCGAAGCTTCAGGCCTGAGCACCGTCCGCATCTATCCCCTCAAACATGCCGATGCCTCGGCTGTGCAGAAGATTATCGCGGACCTGCATTCCGGCGCTCGCAACGCCAATGCCAAACCCAGTGACCACCCGACGATCACCCTCGATGAGCGGAGCAACTCAATGATTGTGTCGGGCAACGACAAAGCCTTCGCCATCATCGACAACTTGATCGCCCAACTCGACAAGCCCATGGCTCCGGAGTTCCGGGATATTCGCATACTGCCTTTGGCCCATGCCGACGCCGCACAATTGGCCGCGACCCTTCAACGACTCATGGACCAACGCGTGGCCCGCCAGGGATCGCTTGGAAAAGGCCAGGCCGACAGCCTCCGTGTCCTAGTCCTGCCGGAGCCTCGATCTAACAGCCTCTTAGTCGGTGGCGGCAAAGATGCCTACGAATTGGTCGAGTCCCTCGCCCGCAAGCTCGACGACGCCGCCCCAAGTCTGACCGGTGGAGTTCGTATCGTTCCAATGGAGTACGCCGACGTGCGCATCATTTCTGCCTCGTTGAACCAGCTGTTCACCCAGCGTTATCAGGCCAGCACCTCTCCAGAAACCCAGCGTCAAAAGCCCGTCATTCTGCCCGATGCCCGAGTCAACGCCCTCATGGTTTCCGCCGGCCGCGAAGACAACGAAACCATCGACGCCCTGCTGAAGAAGCTCGATCGCAAGCTCGACAACCCGTCATTGGCCCTGACGGTGCTGCCCCTTAAGCACAATGACGCCGCCAAGGTGGCCGTAACCCTCGAAGGCGTCTTCGCCGCCCGCATACTGGCTCGCAGTTTGCCCGGTCAAGCCCCCTCCCCGACCGACCGAGTGGAGATCCAGACCGATAGCCTCAACAACTCCCTGATTGTCTCTTCCAACAAAGAGAACCTCGACCTCATCCGAGACCTCCTCACCCGCATCGACGTGGAGCCCACTGTCGCTGAAGGCGTGTTAGAAACCTTCGTCCTCAAGCATGCCGACGCCCAGCGGGTGTCCACCATGCTCAAGAGCTTGGTCCAACAAGGCATGTACCGACCGGGCCGTTCCGACGTCAAGATTCCTGGCCAGGCAAGCCGAGATGCCATGGCCATTGCTGTGGATATCCGGAGCAACACACTCATGGTCTCGGCCAGCCCGGACAATCTGGGCCTCATCAAGGAAATCATCTCCAAGGTCGACACCATAGATTTCGTGGCCGCCACCGACCTGAAGGTATACCGGTTGGAACACGCCCGTGCCTCCAACTTGGCAGGTGTGCTCACTCAGTACCTTCAAGCACGCAAAGCAGCCGACTCCGCCTCACTCAACGCCTCCGAACGCAGCATGCCTGTGGCCGTGATCGCCGACACCCGCCTGAACGCCATTTTGGCGACCGGTTCCAAGGAAGCCATCGACATGCTTGATCGCATCGTACCCCAACTCGATGCCGAAGATCGTCTGGCCCAGCTTAATTTTCGGGTATTCCCCCTCAAGGAGGCCACCGCGATTCGCTTGCAGACCACCTTGCAGCGACTCTTCGCAAACCGTCCGCCCAAGACCCGGGGTGAACCTGTGGACCCGATCACCGTGGTCGCCGACTCCTGGGTGAACGCTCTCATCGTGGGAGCCGTCGTCGAAGACATTTCCATGGTCGACGGCCTCATTCGACGCCTCGACACCCAGCAGGCGGAACTCGGCCTGAAGGTCGAAGTCATTCCCCTGGCCAAGGCCGACGCCCGTAAGGTGGCCCTGACCGTTCAGGGACTCTTTCGCGAGGGCACCCAAGGCGGACCGTTGCCCATTGTGGTCACCGCCGACGAGCGTGTGAATGCGTTGGTCGTCTCCTCCGGTGCCGCTGACCTGAAGCGCATCCGCGACGTGGTGGCCAAGCTCGACACCGACCAAACCGCCCGCGTCAGCGAAATTCGCGTAATCCCCCTCAAGTACGCCCGCGCCGAAAATTTAACCCTGGTGCTAAACACCTCCCTGAATTCCAAGATCACCTCGTTGGCTGACCTGAGCCCGAGCGCACAGTCAGTACTCCAATTCGTGACCCGCACCGAAGACGGTAAGGAACTCGTCACCGCCGCACTCAAGGAGGCCATCTCCATCACCCCGGATCCGCGAATGAATGCCCTCGTCGTGTCTGGACCGGTAGACTACATGGGCCTGCTGGAGCAAATCGTTGGACGCCTCGACAACAGCTCATCGCGAGAAGCCAAGATTCGAGTGTTCTCGCTGCGCAACGCCGACGCGCAACAGACAGCGCAACTCCTGCTGTCGATGTTTCGGATGCAACCCAGTGGCAATGCCGCGGCCGGTACTGGCCAGCGCACCATCCAGTACACCTTAATGAAACCCGGAGCGGATGGCACCGAGACTCCCAGTGCCACGGCTGTGATTGGATCCGAAGAACAGACGGCGTTGAACGTGAGTGTCGACCCCCGCACCAACACCCTACTCGTCGGCGGCACCGAGCATTACGTGGCCCTCGTTCAGCAAATCATCGAAACGCTCGATTCGTCTGAAGCACTGGAGCGCAAAACCGAAGTGTATCGCCTCAAGAACGCACAGGCCGCCGAGGTCGGCACCGCCATCCGCAGCTTCCTCGACCAAGAACGTCAACGCGTTACCCAAGTACTGGGTGCCGATGCCGTCGGCACCGCGCAGCGGCTTCTCGAACGCGAAGTAGCCATCGTACCCGAGCAAGTCAGCAACACCCTGCTGCTCTCTGCCAGCCCGAGGTATTTCGAGCAAATTCATCAAATCATCGAAGAGCTAGACCAAGCCCAATCCCAAGTACTCATCCAAGTCCTGCTCGCCGAAGTCACCCTCGATTCCAACCGCGACCTGGGCTTCGAGTGGAGCTTCACTAAGAACCTCGGCAATGGATGGAATGTTGGAACCGGAACCGACTTTGGTATACCCAACCAGATGAAAAACTTCGGTGGCTATTCTGCTCTGGTCACCGGCAACAACATGCAATTTCTTATGCGAGCCTTGGAGAACGATGGTCGCGTGGAAGTCCTGAGCCGCCCTCAGATCCTCACCGCCGACAACAAAGTCGCCTCGATTAACATTGGCCAACGAGTCCCGATCATCACCGGAAGTTCAACAACCCCCCAGGGTGGACAAATCAACACCTTCGACTACCGCGATGTCGGAGTGAACCTAACGGTCACCCCGCGCATCACCGGCGAAGGCTTTGTTAAAATAGACGTTGGTGCCACCAACAGCTCCTTGTCCAGTTCCACCGTAGAGATCAACGACAAGGCCACGGTTCCCATCATCAATGAGCGTCGTGCTTCCACCACGGTCACCGTGCAAAGTGGACAAACCGTGGTCATCGGCGGACTGATCGGCACCGTGGACGACGTTCGCCGCAAGAAAACCCCATTCCTCGGAGACATCCCGGGCGTTGGTTTCTTCTTCCGCAGCACTTCGAAGAAGTCAGAACGGCGTGAACTCCTCATCATGCTGACCCCCCAAGTGCTCACGGCCAACCACGAGCAGGAGCCCAAAATCACAACCATCGGGAACTACTCGACCCGCATGCTGGAGAAGTCGACCCTCCGCGGAGCCGAGCGCAAAGACCCCTTGAAGACCCAGTTGATGGATTCGATCTTCCCGAACGACATCAACGCCTCCAAAACCAACGCACCGGCCGGCAAGAAGTGATGGCCCAACACCCCTCTCAACACAGCATCACCCCCTTCATCTGGATGCTAACCTGCGCCCTGGCGTTGGGTGCGGGGGGGGCAGCGGGCTGCACCACAGGGGCATCCCGTGGCGACGGGGGGAGTGTCAGCAGCCCCAATAAAAAGCCCAAACGCACATCCGGCATCCTAGAACTGCATCTGCTCACCATGCCCGTCGCCTTGAATTTAGACGGGGGCCCGGGACCGGACGGAGTGGCCATCAAACTCTTCGCCAACATCGGAAACGCCGCCAAACCGGCACCGATCCGCAGTGGCGAAATTGAAATCCTGCTCTTTGACGGACTGCTGAGCGACAAAAACCTCCCCACGCTTCAACCGGCTCACACCTGGACCTTCACCGCCAAAGAACTCAAAGAGTTTGAAACACAGGCCATGGTGGGCACCGGATACCAACTCACCCTGCGCTGGGGCAGCTTCAAACCGAAGAGTGACAGAGTCTCCATCATCGCCCGTCACCCGATCGGAGACGGACGCTACCTGTACTCCACACCCGGAGTCATCGCCTGTTCGCCCTGAAGCGGCGTCTCTACTGTCCGCCTAAACGACCCCGGGCTGCGAGATCCCGGGCTACAACACCCCAGGCCAAGCCCCCACGGCACCCTTTCCTGGAGCCTTCGCAATCGGCTCCTCGGTCGGATCACTCAACGACCGCAAGACTGCCTCCGCACGCCCGGCATCGCCGTCTCCGAGGTGGCGCATCGCTTCACGAAACGCATCCAAACGGAAATCCGCAGTTCCCTCAGCGCGATCCACCCGATCCAAGAACGCTGCGAGTTCAATGAGCTTGCAGCGTGCATCCATGAAATAGAGGTCCAACACCTTCTGGCGAGTCATGGCCAAAGCCTAAACCACAGGCGCAGCCGCTCCAAGCCGTAGCGAACAATCCCATTCCCACCCCAAGCCGCAACGGGACCGGCCTGGAGCAGCCTGTCCCCTCAACCAGCCTGTCCCCAATCCCCAAGGCACTCTCCCCCCGGACCGTAGCCTGTCCCTTGTTTCCCCTACCAAGTTCCCCTGGTAGTCTGTCCCCAAGGACTAGAGCAGCCTGTCCCTCTTCATTCAGCCAGCCTGTCTCCAGTTTCACCCCCGGACCGCAGCCTGTCCCCAAAAGCGACCCAGCGGCAGCGGGATCGTGCCGGAGCGAGCGTTGAAGGCGAACACCTCACCCCCTCGCGCATAGCGCGAAAACTCATCCTTCCCCAAGCCTTCCTGCGAGCGCAGGCACGGTCCCGCGGAGCCAAACCCCAAAAGCCACCCAACCCAACGCTCCCCCGGTAACGCTCCCTCGGTAGCCTGTCCCTAAAGCTTCCCAACGAGCTGGAAGAGCCCGTCCCCAGCCCCACAAATTCCCTCCCCGGTAGCCTGTCCCCAGTCCCTTGCCATTTGTGCCGCACAACCCGCGACAAATGCTCGTTGACGGAGCGAAATGCCTACCGCTAGTTTCCGCCTCCTTCAAGCGTTCCAGAGTAGCTCAATGGTAGAGCAATCGGCTGTTAACCGATGGGTTGAAGGTTCGAGCCCTTCCTCTGGAGCCAATCTTTCAAGGCTCCTTCGAACGCCCCAGTCCAAACGTCCACGGTCAGGTTCCCTCTTCGGATGAAACCCATCCCTCCAACTTCGATCGGGGTTGGTCTTTTCAGAAAGCTCCGAATCTCGCCCGAATGGTTCGCCTCGACCCTTGCGCTCGCCCTCCACTGTCTCGGCGCAGAGTTGGCACCCAACAACCTTGCGCACCTGCAAGGTCAACTCCAACGAGCACTCAGCGGAACCAACACATCCTCGGTCCTCTGGGGCGCCCTGGTGACACGAATTGATGGAACAACGGTGTTTGGTACCAACACCCACCACTCCTTCATTCCCGCCTCCAATACCAAGTTGTTCATCGGGGCCCTGGCCCTAGACCAACTCGGCCCTGAAGCACGACTCCACACACCGGTGCACGTGAGCAACCCGCCCGACACCGAGGGCGTACTGCACTCCGACCTCTGGATTCTCGGCCAAGGCGACTCTGGCCTCGGCACCGCACCTCAATCCGAAACCGGCGATAGCCCGGGCACCTGGGATGAAGCCCTCGTCCCCTGGGTGACCCAGTGGCAATCCAAGGGACTCAAACGCATCATCGGCGACCTCGTGCTGTGCGATGCGGCCGTGCGAACCCCCGAATACGGCCCCGGTTGGGATAACGAAGACCGAGCCGAATGGTACGGCGCACCCGTCTCAGCCTTCGTGGTCAATGACAACACCTTCCGCCTCGTAGCCCCCGCAGCCGCCCCCGGGGCCACAAGCATCCCCTTCCACATTCATCCGGCCCTCCCATCCCTCGCCGTGAATTGGCGAGTATTGCCCGGAACCAACACCACACACCGCATCCAATACGACCGCCAATTTCCCGGCGGACCCATTGAATTCCGCGGCCGCTTTGCCCCCGGCACCAATGGTTGGTCGGCTGAATTGGCGGTGGCAGACCCCGCCCAAGTTTTCGGAGAACTATTGAAGCGCACACTCGAACGCCGAGGCATCCCGGTTTCGGGATCGGTTCGGGTGGTCCACGCTACCAACGGAGGCCCGGCCATGGAGTGGGATCATCAGACTTCTCTTCCACTCACCCGCCGTCTAGCACTCTGCCTCAAACCGTCACAGAACCTGCATGCCCAATTATTGCTGACTGAAATAGGCCGTCAGGCGGAAAGAAAAGTGACTACTGGAGTAGCCTCGTCCACTCCCCGTCGGCACGACGAATGGGGGCTGGTCCAACTGCCAGAATTCCTTACACGAGCCGGAATCGACAGCGACTCCGTGCGACTCGAAGAGGGATCCGGGCTGTCCCGAACCAACCGCGTCACCCCGGCCGCCACAGTGGCACTGTTACGATTCATGGCCACTCATCCTCAGCAGAAAGCATGGAAAGAAAGCCTACCCCTAGGCGGCGTAGACGGAACGCTCAAACACCGTTTCAAGACAGGTCGTGCCCATCGCACGGTACGAGCCAAGACCGGTAGCCTGCGCGGCGTCCACGCACTGGGCGGCTATGTAATTACGGCCACCGGAGAAGAACTCGTCTTCGCGATCTACGCCAACCAAGCCCAAGGCGACCCTCTGGTTCGTACCCGGATAGACCGGTTCGTAGAAGTTCTCGCCAGCACCCAAAACTGAGCGTCTGTGCCGCCCTCCTCCGCCCCACCGCCGCGTTGAGCGCCCCAGTCACCCGTCGAAGTACAAAGTGCAAAGTACAGACTCTTGTCTGTGACGTTCCGGAATCCACGGAATCTTGTCGGTTTTCACGCCGTCGCTGACAAACCAATTCAGCAGAATCGTTCTGTTGCATATACTCCCGCTCCAGCTTCATGAATCCGAGGGATTTACCGGACGATCCTTCCGGTTGCGTTGTTCGAGGAAGAAGCTCTTGAGGATGTGACGGCATTCCTCCTCGCGGACCCCCGGCGTAATTGCACTGCGATGATTGAGGGTGGGAAACTGCAGGAGATTCATAGCTCCCCCGGCCGCGCCTCCCTTGGCATCGGGGGCACCGAAGACTACGCGGGCCAACCGGCAATGGACAATGGCCCCGGCACACATGGGACACGGTTCTTTGGTGACATACAGCGTGCAGTCGGTCAGACGCCAATCGCCGACGGCTTCCTGAGCCATGGTCAGAGCCAGCATCTCCGCGTGCGCGGTCGCATCCTTGAGGAGTTCCACCTGATTCCAAGCGCGCGCAATGACGCGGTGTTCGCGAACAATGACCACTCCAACAGGCACCTCTTGGGCCTTGTAAGCCTTGGCCGCCTGGCGCAGCGCTTCACCCATGAACACACGGTCGATTTCGGGATCCGGGATGTCCGGTTGGGAAAGGTTTTCCATGGTCAGGCGCGACGCTGGGGGCTGCTCTGTTCCAAGGTCCAGGTGGAGCCTCCCTCTTCGTGACAGTGAGCGTGGGCTGCAAAGAACCCTCCGCGGTGACTCCAGAAGAGGGGCCAAATCTGTTCCCGATCGGTCTCAGGCAAATCCAACATGGCCAATTCAGCACGACTGTAGAATCCAAAATCTCCCTCCCGATGCGGCGGCGGAACGCGTTGCAAGCGGGGCCTGACCTCAAAGAGAAACATCAGCCAGTGAGTCTGTCCCTGATACCCATATTCGCTAATAAGACCGCTCAGGTGCAGGTCCGCTGGCGTGAGGGAAACGCCCGTCTCCTCCAGAGCCTCACGGCACGCGCAGGCATAGGGAGATTCCCCAATGTCGGTCTTCAGTTTGCCTCCGGGTGGACTAAAAAGTCCCCGGTTGGGATTCTGAGCTCGACGCAGCAGGAGAATGTTGTCCCGCTCGTCAAAGCAGTAGAGGAGCGTGGCAATTTTGTAAGGTAGCGGCACCGAGCTGACTAAAGCCCGAAATCGTCCTCAGGGAAAGGGCTCTGACACGGGGCTCTAGACGATCGCGGACGGAAACATTTTTTCGCCCGAGCGCTGACTCACGGAGCATTTTTGAATCAGGCAACGCCCTCAGCCCTTCCGAGGATAGGAAGTGCCCGAAGATCGATCAGCGGTAAACCGTGACCGCCAAGGCTGAGATCAAGGCTCCCCAGACAACACCGGAAATACCCAGCAGGCGCACCCGCCCCTCGGATTGCGTGCACCAAGCCAGCCAATCCCTCACCCGCCAGGGCGAAACAGCCACCCAGATGGCCAAACTCACCCATCCGTACATCCAAAGGGTCACCAAATACCGCCACGGGCTCGGGTGCCACCGTTGGACGTCCAAGACCACATCCGCGACAAGACACAGCACAATGGCCAATCCCCGCACGGCCAGATAATCCCGGACGACAAAGCAACTGGCCACTCCGATAGCAATCACTCCCCCCAACAGGAACGGTCGGAATGCAGCAAAGTCCGAGATCTCCGAGTTCTGCAAATTCTGTTCGAACCAGATGCTACCCAAAAGCATCAGCACCACGCCCACGACGGTATTGCGATGGAACCCCCGCATCCACGCGGCACAGGAGCCCGGCCGGAACACCGGCCAGAGGTGTCCCAGAAAACAACCCAGGCCCAGCACCAGGGAGACTTGCGACAAGGTGAGCGATAGCTTCATCAACGAATAAGATCGGAGGATCAGGCAAACCCGATCCAAGGCGAGGGTAAAGAATCGGCCGGCTCACCCGAAGAGCAGAACGAGCACCCCTAGCACCCCGTCGCCCGAGCAGCGGATTGCCTCATCTCAGCCCGGTTAATCCAAGAGCGGGCGCATCTCTTCAAGGATCTGAGGGACACGGACAAAGGGGTCCTCTTTGAATTCGTACTCCAAGGCGATAAACCCCTGATAGTGGGCATCCCGCAGAATCTTGAACGTGCGGGCATAATCGGCCTTCTCCACGGCGGACTTGCCGCCCACGTGAACCTTGCCTTTGAACTGAACGTTCACCGCCCACGGCGCGCACAACGCCAACTCGCGGTAGGGATCGGTGGAATAAAAATTACCCGTGTCCAAATTAATTCCCACCCAGGGACTGCGGACGGCCTGAATGATTTCAACCAAGGATTCAGCGCGACGAACGATGCCACCATGGTTTTCGACCCCCAGAAAGATTCCCGCCTTGCCGGCTTCCTCACCGCATTCTTCCAACGCGGCGATGGCCAGTTTGACTGCCTCAGCCTCCGTGGTTCCGTGCGGACCTCCGGTAAACACGCGAATGTGCGGAGCACCCAAAATGGCAGCCTTGCGAATCCACTCCTTCACCGAGGCAATCTCGGCATTGCGCTTCTCGCCGAGAGGGTGACAGAAGTCGTTGCCCACGGCGGTCCCGCTGATCGTGACTCCGCGCAGGTGAGCATGGCGACGCACGTCGCGGAGATACTCATCGGTCACCTTTTCCGGAAAATAATAACTCGTCAGCTCCGCCCCCCCACAGGCGTGATCCGCGCAGTAGTCCAAGAACTTCTTCATGTCCATGAGGGCCAGGCTCCCGTCCTTGCCTGCCTTAAACTGATCTCCAAAGGAATAGGCCGCCAACGACAACCGCAACCGCGAACGCGAGGAACGCACAAACGGCTCGACCGCCCGCAGCGGGCTCATCCCCAAAGCACCGAGGGATGCGGAAGAGACAATAAACCGGCGGCGGCTCAGCGAGGTGGACATGCTGGCAACGCTAGAGGATGTGCTGGGAATGCGGCAAGGCCGCTGTGTCATTGATCCCGGGGCAATTTCGCTTTCGGTACGTACCTGCGATCCTCCGGGGTCCAAGGGCGCTTTCACTCAATGCGCCCCAACCGGGTGTTGTCCCAAACCGGTTCCTCCGCAACATTGGGGCATGGAACCTCGGAATTTTCCCGGATGGGCCGAGCTCGTCCACCGACTGCTGCCTGTGCTGCTACTTGGTTTGCTGGTCACCGGGTGCTCTCCCGAATCGCCACCGCCCACGGCGGAAGAAACCCGCAAGGTGCTCAAGGATGCGGGAGAACGTATCCAACAGGGGGCGACCTCGGCGGCGGCATCAGCCCGGGAAACCGCTCGCGAAGCCACGCACACAGCCGAGTTGTTGGCTAAGCGCGCTGCAGAAGAAACCCGCCGGGCCGCCGAAGCCGCCGCCCACAGCCAAACGGCCCAGCGAATCAAGACAGCCAGCACCAATGCCTTCGAGCAGCTCCGAACCCGGACCCAAGCCGGTGCCACGGCGGCCCGTGCCCAGGCTGAACTGGCCTTCAAGGAAGCTTCGGAACTCGCGAGCAAGGCTGCAGTAAAAGCCGAAGAACAAGCCCGAAAGCTGGCTGAAAAAACCCGGGAAACCCTCGGCAATTCGCCACCCAAACCGTGACTCGATCAGGGCTTCTTTCATGGCATCACCCAAAATCTAGGTCTGGTGGGCTACATCGCCGATCGGGTCGGTGTGATGGGCGCTGGGCAGATCGTAGAAGAAGCCCCCCTCGATGTGCTTCAACGCCCGTTTCACCCCCGCACCCCCCGCTGTCCGGTCGTACGGCCCCCGTGCCGCGTCGAAGCTCCGATCCTGCACAGATCTAGGCAAGGGTCGGCGTGTCGCCTGCCACCCAGTCTAACCGACCCCTCAAAACCAGCAGTTCACCCCAGAGCACCCGCATTCGACCCCAAAGGCAGGGTTTGAATACGCATTCTGTTTACAGTCGAGTGCAATGAATCGCTCTCCCTCCATTGCCCAGTCCGCCACAGTCCTGGCGTCTGCCGTCTTTTGCCTTCAGGCCATTTTGCCCGAGCAAGCCCAAGCCCAAGGCTGCGTCGCCGTTCGCGGCGGCGGCATGTGCACCATGAACCACGCGGGCACGGGAGAAGACGCCACCGAACACGGTCCTTGGTTGGCGTCGGTCGGCTACCGATTCTTCAAGTCAGATCGTCACTTCATCGGTGGCAATGAATCCCGGAATGCCGCCGGACTCGATCGCTTCCAACAAGGCACCGAAGTCATCAACTACTCCCAGTTCATCGACACCAGCGTGACCTACCAATTCAGCCCGCGTTTGTCGGCATCGCTGGTCCTGCCTTGGGTGCATCACATCCGTTCAGCGCCCTATGAGCACAGCGGTGTCCGACGAGATACCGGAGCCACGGGCATCGGCGACATCCGAGCCGTGGTGGGCTATTGGCTCTGGGATCCCAAAAACCAACCCAAGGGCAACCTTCAGGTCAGCCTCGGTGGCAAGGCTCCCAGTGGCGACTACCAGGCCGACGACACGTTCTTCCAGGATCAGGATCCCACCTCCGGCGTGAACATCCAACCGGTGCGACGCAACGTCGATCAGTCCATCCAACCCGGTGACGGCGGTTGGGGTGTCAGTTGGGAACTCAACGGCTACCGCGAGTTGACCAAGGGCTTCTTCGCCTATGCTCAGGCGTATTATCTGTTTAACCCGCAAAATGTGAATGGCGTAAAGAGCCCCACCGCGCGGAGCGATGCGGGCCCGATGATTGCGGGCAAGAACATTGATAACGGCATGTCGATTACCGACCAGTACATGTTCCGCGCCGGCTTCTCCAAGGTGGTCAGCGAGAAGCACAACCTCTCCGTTTCCCTGGGTGGACGCATGGAAGGCATTCCTGTGGAGGACCTCAACGGCAACGCCGGTAATCAAGAAGGCTTCCGACGTCCGGGTTACGCCATTGCCATTGAACCGGGAATCAACTGGATGCCCGGGAAATGGAATGTGGCCATCACGGTGCCCTGGCGTCTGGAAGCCCAACGCGAGCGCAGTTACTGGAACCTCCAAAAGGGAACCCGTGGCGACGCCGCCTTCGCGGACTATCTGGTGACCGTTTCGGTCTCACGGTGGTTCTGAGCAAACCATCGTTCTGAGCACAAATCGCAAAGAGCCTGTCTGAAAATGGGGAGGGCAAGGCGGAGAGCGGCGGGGATGCAGTTCACTGCGTCCTCGCTTTTTTGCACACGGAGCGGCCGAGGAGTTTACTCCGGAACCACGAGGGTCCCGGCACTTTGAATGTCCACCCGGCTGGGCACCTCCGAATAACTCAAGACGGTCAGGTCGCTGAAGGTGGCTTCGAAGAATCGCCGGAACGCCAATCGAATGTGCGGTCCGCACAAGACCACCGGAGCCTGACCCGAGGCCAGCAACCCCTGGATCATCTTCGAAAGACTCTCCACCAAATGACGAGCCAGGCGGGGTTCTAAGAGCAAAGCGATCTCCGTCTGCGACTGCCTCACGCCCTTAGCAATCTCCTGCTCCAGACGGGGATCCAAAGTGATGGCCTTGAGCACCCCACGATCGTCCTGGTAAGGCTTCACAATTTGCGAACCTAAGGCGCGACGCGCATGTTCGCTGAGCTCATCCGGGTTCTTGGTAACCCCCGCAAAATCACTCACCTTCTCCAGAATGCTCGCCAAGTTCCGGATCGAAATCCCTTCGGCCAGAAGGTTTTGAAGGATGCGCTGGACCTGACCCACATTCAGTTGAGCGGGAATTAATTCATTCACCACGGTGGAATGCGTGGTTTTGAGATGATCGAGCAACTGCTGCACATCCTGCCGTGAAAGGATCTCATGGCTCTGATGCTTCACCACTTCGGTGAGGTGGGTGATCAGTACGCTCGATGCGTCGACCACGGTGTACCCGGCGATCTCGGCCGTCTTGCGCTCAACTTCTGTGATCCAGGTTGCCGGCAATTGGAATACGGGCTCGGTCGTCGGAATCCCCTTGAGCGTCACCCGGCTGTTAGTGGCATTCATGGCCAGCGAATAGCCCGGCATGAGGCTGCCAGTGGCCACCGCATTGCCCTTGAGTAGGAACCGGTATTCGTTGGCCCCGATCTGAAGATTGTCACGAAGCTTAATGGGAGGGATGAGCAGACCCATTTCTTGGGCGAACTGCCGACGCACACCGGTGACGCGCTCGAGCAAGTCGCCCCCCTTCCGACTGTCAGCCAAGGAGACCAATCCAAATCCCAGCTCAATGAGCATGGCATCCACACCCAAGAGGTTCTCCAGCTTGTCTGCGGCAGGCGCGGCGGCACCCGCGGCACCCGGTGCCGTGGCGGCTGCGGATTCACCCGGGTTGGCAGCTTTGCCGTCGGCCTTGCGCGACGCATCCGCAGCCGTGGCAGGCCGGATCTTAAGATTCTTACCAATGAACCAAGTGACGACCGCAAGAACTAGGAATGGCAACATCGGCAACCCGGGGACCAACGCGAGGAACGCCAGCATCCCCGAAAGGATGACCAGCGCCCGAGGGTACGACGTGAGCTGACGCCCCAATTCTTCGGCTAAGTTATTTTTCGAGGCGGCCCGAGTCACCAGGAGGCCCGCCGCCATGGATGTGACTAGGGCCGGAATTTGCGAAACCAGTCCGTCACCAATGGACAGCAGCGTGTAGCGCGAGAGCGCGTCAGTGAAACTCATACCCCGCTGCGCCATGCCGATGGCAAAACCACCCACGATATTAACCACGGTGATGATCACCGCCGCCACGGCATCGCCTCGAACAAACTTCGAGGCACCGTCCATGGCTCCGTAAAAGTCGGCTTCTTGCTCCACCTTGCGCCGGCGGGCCCTCGCCTGCTGTTCATTGATGATCCCGGCGCCCAACTCGGCATCGATGGCCATCTGCTTGCCCGGCATGGCGTCCAAAGTAAACCGGGCTGCCACCTCAGCGATGCGGCCTGCACCCTTGGTGATGACCACGAAATTGATGATCACC
>SYMJ01000125.1 GCA_005805505.1 Verrucomicrobiales bacterium
CCCCTCAGCTCAATTCCCTCCCGCGCCAAAGCGCTCAACAGCCCCTTTTTCCCGTAAAAACCCTCTGCCCGCTCCAGCAACTCCCTATCAGAAAGCTCACGCGCTTCCGGCACCCGGATTAGCAAGTGAAAGTGATTAGCCATCATGCAGTAGGTAATTACCTCCAGCCCGCAAAACGCCGAAAGCGACATCAGAATCTCAGACATCTTCTCCCGACACGCCTCATTCAAAAGCTTCTCCCCACCCACAGTCCTCGAAATGCAGTGGTAAACCGCACTCCTCCCCTCCTGCCCCTTGATCCGCGCCAACCTCATCCCCAAAAACTAAACACATCCTCCTCCACGTCAATAACTTTGAACCTGTCACTTTATTTATACTTTATAGTTTATTTGGATTTTTGGTTTTTGTTTTGATGAGTTGGGGGTTGCCGGGGATGAGGCTACGGGGTAGGTAATACGTCTACGTATGAAAAATGGATCAGGTGGTGCGGGCGATTGGAATCTTACAACGATTCTGGTGCTGGCGGTCGCGGCTATCGGATTTTTGTTCGATACTTATGAGCTGCTGCTTTTGCCGCTGATCGCTGCTCCGGCCATCTCGGAAATTCTACAACTTCCAACTAATCACCCCGATGTGACGACTTGGGTGGGACGGTTGCTCTGGATTGCTGCTCTATGCGGTGGAGTCTTCGGGTTGCTTGGGGGGTGGCTGACCGACCGTTGGGGGCGCAAGACGGTTCTCGCCTTGAGTATCGCTGTGTATTCCCTGTCCCCCGTTGCTGCTGCTTTCAGCACGACGCTGGGATGGTTCATTTTCTTTCGGTGCGCGACTTTCGTGGGTGTGTGTGTGGAGTTTGTGGCGGCCATCACTTGGTTGGCAGAACTCTTTCCAGATAAAGGACGCAAGGAGAAGGTGCTGGGGTGGACGCAAGCGTTTGCTTCAGTGGGTGGTCTGTTCGTGACTTTGGTGAATGGCTGGATTCTCAAAAACGCATCGTCGTTTCCGGCTCTCCCGGTGGCGGAGCCATTTAATTCCCACGCGGATTGGCGTTATACGCTGATCACAGGGCTGATGCCGGCCATTCCCATCGCGCTGCTCCTCCCTTTTGTTCCGGAGTCAAAGGTCTGGCGTGAGCGTAAGGCTGCGGGAACTTTGAAACGTGCCAGCTTTTCAGATCTCTTCTCGCCTTCTCTGCGCCGAGTTACCTTGGTCACTGCCGCGCTTTCAGCCTGTGCCTATGGTGTGGCATTCGGAGCGCTGCAACTGACTCCGACCCGTATTGTTCCCGGGCTCCCTAGTTTGGCTGCCCAACAACAAGTTTTGCGTCCGCTTCAGACGGAGGCTTCAGAGCTGAATCTACAACTCGACGCGGTCCGTCCAGCATTTGAGCAGGCTGCCACCCATGTGCCTGGTTTGCGGGAATTGGCAGGGCAGCGGGCGAAACTTCGAGTGGCCATGCGCGCCGCGGCTAAGCCCCTCAGCGATACGAATACGGCTCCAACTACCCGGACGGCGATTGTCGCCAAGTTGTCGGCCTTGACCAATCAGTTCGCAGAACTGGACGCAAAATTGGCAGCTCTCACCAGCGACATGCCCACTGCTAGGAAGGCGGTGATCGATCGAGAGAAGGTTCTGGCACAACTCGGTGCCAATCGATCGAAACAGGAGGTCGCTGACACCGTGGTGAAGACTCGGGGCAAGGATATCCAGTTCTGGCAAGAACTCGGTGGGCTGGGAGGGCGTATCGCTCTGGCTCTGATGTTGGCCGTCGCTATTAGCCGAGGGGCGCTCCTCCGGCTTTTCCAAATGCCCGGACTCATCGTTCTGC
The DNA here is from genome assembly GCA_005805505.1 of Verrucomicrobiales bacterium. GTDB lineage: Bacteria > Verrucomicrobiota > Verrucomicrobiia > Limisphaerales > UBA9464 > SXXZ01. The sequence goes on from SYMJ01000125.1 coordinate 1,829, forward strand.
CGCTGACTTACCTGTGGCTCTTCGACCAAAAGCCTGAGCTCTTTCAATGGGGCATCTTCTTAGCCGGCTTTTTGACGGTGGCGCAGTTCAGCTACATGGGCGAATACCTGCCGAAGGTGTTCCCGGTCCACCTGCGCGCCACGGGCGGGAGCTTCGCGACGAATGTAGGCGGTCGAATGATCGGTACTTCCATGGCTTTCCTAACAACCAATCTGCTGGCTCCAGCTCTCGGTGGAACCGGTCCCATGTTCATTGCCAAGGCCGCGGCTATCGTCGGTGGAGTCATGTTCGCTCTCGGTTTAGGACTGAGTTTTCTACTGCCGGAACCTCCGTCTGAGGACGTCCAACATTAGCCCAGCGAATTAACCCATTGATCGTCTTCCTCGACTCTTATTTCCTTAATCCTATGCGATTCCCCATCTTCCCGGCAGCCCTAGCGGCCCTTCTGACCGCTCTCCACGTTTACGCATCGCCCGAAACGGAGATGATGGATGCGGCGAAAAACTTCCTTTCTGCTCTGAATGATGAGCAGAAAACCATTGCGACCTTCGAGTTCAAATCCGACGAGCGGGAGAATTGGCACTTCATCCCCAAGGATCGCAAGGGCATCACCCTCGGAACACTCAAGCCCGCCCAACGACATCTGGCCTTGGCGCTGCTCCAAAGCGGACTGAGCAATCGGGGCCTTTCCAAGGCCGTCACCATTATGAGCCTTGAGCAAATTCTTCAGGAACTCGAGGGGCCTAGCCGACGCTTTCCCCGTGATCCAGAACTTTACCACGTCAGCATCTTCGGAACGCCCGACGCCCAAGGCACTTGGGGCTGGCGCTTCGAAGGCCATCATCTTTCACTCAACTTCACTCTCGCGAAGGGCAAGTTTGCCAGCGGAACACCTTCGTTCATGGGCACCAACCCTGCTGAAGTCCGCAAGGGTCCGCGAGCCGGACTCCGGGTCTTGGCTGCTGAGGAAGACTTGGCTCGCGAACTGATGACCTCCCTGAACGCCGGGCAGCAAAAGCATGCGCTCATTCAAACCAATGCTCCCGATGACATCCTGACCGTGGCCAATCGAACGGCTGATGTGGGCAAGGCCCAAGGTCTGGCTTTCAACGAGATGAACGCCGCTCAAAAGAAACTCCTAGGGCGCATTATCGAAGAATACGTGGGCCGCCTTCGCGGTGACCTCGCAGTCGCCGACCTCTCCAAAATAGACGCCGCGGGTCGCAGCAAGATCCGCTTTGCTTGGGCAGGCTCCACTCAACGCGGTCAACGCCATTACTACAGGGTTCATGGACCGACGTTCCTGCTCGAGTATGACAACACCCAGAACGATGCGAACCATGTCCACGCCGTCTGGCGAGACTTCGACAATGACTTTGGACGTGACCTGCTGAAGGAGCATCTGGAGCACTCCCACAAGTCCAAGTGATCGTTCACCACAGCGAGATCATCGCATGACTCCGTTCGTTTCACCCGCCGCGGCCGCACTTTGGGAGCGGATTCCTGCGGATTCGAACTGGGGCTTTGGCCCGTTGGCGCTATCCAAGCATCCCGCCGGCATCGATCTCCGTCACAGGGACGATACTGGCTTGGATGCTTCACTCCTGCGAAGCATCGCTCTGACCGATTTGCATGCCCTGAGTCAGGTCGATGCTTTGGGACGATTCCGACCCAACAAGGCCTCTCCCAATCTGGTTCGCAGTTGGTTTCACGTCACACCAGACGCCCCGGCCCTGGAGGCTGCACTCGATGCGCTGCTTCCTGGCGGCTTGGCCGATTGGTACGCGGTCCATTCCGCTTCAACCGCACCCATCTCGTGGCAGCACTATGCCGACCGACAAACCGGGATGTACCGGAATGTCGCCGCGCTCAACGAACCCGAAGCTGAGGATATCGCACGAGCCGGATGCCATCCCCACTGCTGTACCCGGCAACGTCTCTGGACGGTGGGCGAGCGCCCCTCGGAAACCGCAATTGAAAAGTCTGTGGTTCCATGTCTGGAGCCCTGCGCCCTGCTGCTCGAATTAGCCCGGCGCGAACAGAAAAGCCAAGCAACTGAGGATCGGAGCACTCTCATTCTGACCCAGAGCGAACTGTCCACTCTGGACAACCTTTTCAAGTGCGCTCTCGAACATCCAGATGCGTCCTTGCGCGAAGGGGACCTCTCCTCCCCGGGCAACCCACGCCGCATCCTGCTTTTGCGCGAGAAACTGCTCCCCTGGCTTCCAGCCAAGGCCTTGGGCCCTGCCCACTGAGGGTCTCCGCCTGCGGCCCTTCCCCAGGTAGCCTGTTTTCGCGTGGCCACTGGCACACTCCCGCGCTTCAATGAGCCCCGTGAGTTCGCCGATCATCGTTGCCCTCGACCTGCCCTCCGCAGCAACCGCCCTAGACCTCGCTCGCCGCGTCGCCCCCTACGTCGGTGCCTTCAAGGTCGGTAAAGAACTCTTCGTGTCTGAAGGACCGGATCTGGTTCGGCAACTTCGTCAGACCGGGGCCTCAGTATTTCTGGACCTGAAATTTCACGATATCCCCAACACCGTAGCCAAAGCCGTCGCTGCCGCAGTTCGTTTGGATGTCCAGATGCTGACGGTGCATTGCTCCGGCGGATCGGCCATGATGAAAGCGGCCGAGACCGCAGCCCAAGAAACCGCCGCCAGCCTCGGACGCACCGCGCCGCTGGTGCTCGGTGTCACCGTTTTAACGAGCATGGACACCGCGGCATTGGCTGAACTCGGGGGCGAAACCGACATCACCCGCCAGGTCGAACGCTTGGCCCGACTCGCGGCCGCGAGCGGCTTGAGAGGTTTAGTTTGCTCTCCCTTAGAACTCACCCCGCTCCGCGCAATTCTCCCTGCTTCCATGCAATTGGTGACACCAGGAATCCGCACTGGCGCTGAAAAATCTGATGATCAGAAGCGCACCCTTGGTCCGGCTGAGGCCATTTTTGCAGGTGCAAACTGGTTGGTCGTGGGTCGCCCGATTTATGCGGCCGCCGATCCGGTGGAGGCTGCTCGCAAGATCCACGAAGCCACTTGCACGCATTCCTAAACTGGAACGCTTCAACTAGATCCGTCGTGGTGGCTGCGTTTTCTTTCGCCAGAGCGTCGTTGTTGGCTCGTTACGAACCTCAATCACGAGCCCATGCAGGGCCCTGTCAGCAACGTTCCGGAATCCACGGAAAGTGGCCGGTTTGAAATCCGCGGTTTTGCCGGATCCTTGGATTCGTTTTCTTTGCGGATGAGCTCCAGCGTTTCTTACTTCTTCCTTCTTCCAGATGAGGCCGAACGCTTCCGGCGCCCACCCGACTTGATAAGAATCCCCTCGGGCAACTGACCAACTGAGGCCGGATCGATGATCCGTTGAGTTTCTGGGATCAGTGATTTTCAAACCGGCAGGTTTCATCGGTTTTCACACCGTCACTGACAAGGCCCGCGTTTCGCTCTCGCCGCGTCTTGCGAAAGAATCCGCCACGCTATTCCTCGGTCTCCCAACAGAAAAGCGTTCCGGTTAAGATCAGCCCGTCCGCACACCCAATTCCGAGATCGTAAATCGGATCTCAAAGAGGATTCCTGTGGCTGAGGAGCTTTCTCGAGATCCTTCGCCAAAACCCAAACTTTTCTTTCGCGTCGGCGTGCAAGGGCCTACCCTTTTTTCCTGTCGTATGTTTGAGCTCACCAATGAGGAGATTCGCCGATACTCCCGCCATTTGATCCTTCCAGAAGTTGGCCTGGCCGGTCAGCGCAAGATCCGCAACACCTCTGTCCTGTGTATCGGGGCGGGCGGTCTGGGTTCGCCCATCGCCATGTATCTGGCCGCCGCAGGGATCGGCCGAATGGGCATCGTCGACTTCGACACGGTCGATTATTCGAACCTCCAACGGCAAATCCTCCATTCCGATGCCGACGTGGGGCATTCCAAGGCCGACTCGGCCAAGGTCGCCATTCATGCGCTGAATCCCAATGTCCAGGTGGACCTCCACAAGGTCCGGATTACCGCCGACAATGCGTTCGATCTCATTAGCCCCTACGACATCGTTGTCGATGGCACTGACAATTTCCCGACCCGCTACCTAACCAACGACGCCTGCGTGCTGCTCAAGAAGCCGAATGTCTATGGTTCGATCTTCCGGTTCGAGGGTCAGGCCAGCGTTTTCGCTCCGCATCTCGGTGGGCCCTGCTATCGATGCCTTTATCCTGAGCCGCCCCCGCCCGGCATGGTTCCCAGCTGTGCCGAAGGTGGCGTTCTGGGCGTCCTTCCGGGCATCATCGGCTGCATCCAGGCCACCGAGATCCTCAAGCTCGCTCTGGGCAAGGGAACTTCGCTCATCGGGCGACTAATGCTCTTCAACGCTCTCGACATGAAGTTCCGGGAACTCAAGCTCCGGAAAGACCCGAAGTGCCCGCTTTGCGGACCGAATCCCTCGGTCACCGAACTCATCGACTATGAGATGTTCTGCGGCATCCAACCCGAGCCGGTGAGCCCGGGTTCAAATCCCGATGAGGTGAGTTTGCAGGAGATGAAAAAGGCCCTAGATACCCCGTCACTGGGAATCAAAGTCATCGACGTTCGGGAGGCCGATGAGCAGCAAATCGCTCGAATCGCCGGTGTGCCATTGGTGCCCTTGAGCACGCTGCCTCAACGCTTCATGGATCTGGATCCGAACGTGCAGTATTACATCCACTGCAAGAGCGGGGTCCGCTCCATGAAGGCTCTGAGATTCCTCCGAGAGCAGGGCTTCAAGTACGTCAAGAGCGTGAAGGGCGGGATCAATGGGTGGGCCGACGAAATCGACCCGTCCGTGCCCAAATACTAAGACACACGCTCACTAAAACAGACGTCCCCAATGGGGCACGCTGAACGGGCTTTCTAGCCTTCGCTCGATGCGAGCGGCACCTGAAGAATGAATCGGGTGCCGCGGCCTAATTCGGAGTGGATCGCAACGGTTCCTCCGATTTTCTGAATATTGCTTCTTACAACGTCCAACCCGACACCCCGGCCCGAAAGGGCAGTGACCGAATCGGCGGTGGAGAAGCCGGGCATGAAGAGAAGCTCATAGACGGCAAGTTCAGAGAGCACCTCTTCCGAGGCGACCAGTCCGCGCTGAACGGCCCTCTGTAGCACCTTCGCAGTGGCGATCCCCGCGCCATCATCTTGCACTTCAATGCAAAGGTGTTTTCCTCGGGTTACTGCACTCAGAGTTACCTCACCGAGGGGCGGCTTACCCTGTTCGCAGCGGAGTGTCGGAAACTCGATTCCATGATCGATCGCATTTCGGATGAGGTGCATCAAGCACTCGCCGAGCACGTTCTCCCAACGGCGATCCAGCAGAGTCTGGCCACCCAAAGCCACGAGGCGGACCGGTTTGCCCGCTTTCATCGCAGCGTCCCGCACCACGCGTTGCATCCGCTGGAACAATTGCTCCGTCGGAACCCAAAGCAACGAGTGGAGGAGTTGGTCGAGTTCGTCCAATTGTACCGCCAGTGAACGGACTAGCGCACCTGTGTCAGGAGGCGTCGCGGCTAGGGTTTCCCGAATTCTGGAGATTGCCCCATGTGCCTCGTCCAAGCGGACGGCAGAAACCGAGATGCGGTCTTGCAGGCGACTGCCGAGGGCAGAGTCTGAAAAGGGTATGGCCGTATCCGCCCTGTAAATTTCTGAATCGGGAATCGCCTCGGAGTCCTGAGTGCCCGCAATGAGTTCAAGCATCGCCTCGTGCAGCGAGCGGCCCACGACGGTGATAGGAAGCCCGATGCCTAGCCCGTTCAGCTGGGCTTCTACCTCAGCTAGAAACGCAACTAACACATCCACGCAGGCAAGGATGAGATCGATGAGGGATTGATCGACCGAGCGTCGCCCCGTTCGGAGAACTTCCAACACCGACTCGAGGTCATGAGTGAGGCAGTGGATAGGATCGAGATTCAGGAAACCCGCTCCGCCCTTGAAGGTATGGAAGGCCCGGAACAACACCTCGACCGGGGCTATATTCTGAGGGTTCTGCTCGAGCATCAGCACCGCGGCCTCTACCTCTTCGAGCAACCCGCGGGATTCGCGGCAGAATTCGGCGAGAAGGTCTGCATCATCGATGAGATTTAGCAGGATCGGAACATCCAGCCATTGCAACGAATCAACGGTCTCTGCCTGAGTAAACTCGGCGGATAAGATAAGAGAATCGCTCAAAACGGCATCAATGGCTTTAGGGGCGGACATGCTCAACGGCGGTCTATCGGCAGAACGTCGCGTTAACTGAACCAAAAAGCATCGTTCCTAGACCGAGCCGGCGGATTTCGATCACCGAACACCGAAGCCTAAGCCCGGCCATCGGCCCGGCGAATCAGGTAAACACCCGCCATCTGGAACATTAGGTTCGGTATCCACAACAAGTACTGCGGATACCAGTGGGGCTTCGTGTCCAGAGACTGCGCGACAATGATGAACGAGTAGTACAGCAGCAGGAGCAACAGGGCCATCGCGACGCCGATGTTGGTCTCTCGACGGTGGGCCCGGATTCCCAGAGGAATGCCCACCAAGGTGAATCCCAGGCAGGCGAACGAAAAGGCCGCCTGACGGTGAATTTGCACCTCAATCGGGGTCACATCCTTCAAGCCTTCAGCCCTACGCTTGGTTCGTTCGTCCAGCAACTGCCGCATGGACATCTCGCTGAGCTTGGGCGGATCCGACTTGGCCGAGCGAAAATTAGCGAAGGGTTCAATGCGTTCCTCGGCGGAGATCCCCTGCCATCCCCCTGCCATTAGGACTAATCCCTGGAAATTGCGCAGCGACAAAGCCGTAGGAAACCGGTTGCTGTCCCGGCGCAATTCGGCCTCGGGAGCAAAGAGATCCAGATAGCAGACGCCGTTGGTGAACGCGAAGATGCGGACATCGCGCAGCAAGTCACCGTCCACCTTGCGGGCATACAAAGTCACCGAACCGAATTCCAGATAGCGACCCTCTCCGAGCGAAAGGGTCTCCTGACTCCGGAGCACCGAATCTTTCAGTTCCTTGAAGGCCACTCGAGAACGCGGGCCGAGGTCTCCGATGAACCAAAAACACACACCACACAACACCAGCGAAAGAGCCACCACCGGAACGATGGCTGATGCCAGGCTAATGCCTCCGGCTCGAATGGCCGTCAATTCTTGGTCGGCACTCAACCGGCCAAACGTCAGCAGCGACGCCGTCAGGATTCCAATCGGTAGTGCGAAGGACAGAACGAAGGGAATCAGCAGCGCCAAAGCCTGAAAGAACAGGCCAGCCGTGGTTCGCGGGCTGGCCAGAAGATCCAAAACGTCTTTGAGGACATTGCCCAGCAGCAGAACGAATGCGAACACACTGACGGTGACCACCAACGTGGCCATCACCTGTCTGAGCAGATAGAGGTGCAATGTCTTCATCGACTCCCGAACCCAGCGCCGCATCGCGCGCCGCAATTGAAGGCGGACCCTGACCTGATCTACCCCTCGGGTGCAATGTGGACCTGAACTCGGGTCGCTCCATCCTTCGTCGATTCTTTCGTTGTCTCCCTCAAGGCCCAGACTGGTCGAACCCCATCGCCGAAGGCAGGATTTCTCAATGCCTGCAGTCCTGGCCGTCTTTGCCCACCCCGACGACATCGAATTCCGAGCCGCTGGAACCCTGTTGTTGCTGCGTGATCGAGGGTGGGATGTCCACTACTGCAACCTCTCCAACGGAGACCTCGGAAGCGCGACCCTCTCCCGGACGGTCACCGCCAAAACCCGAGCACTCGAGGCCCAGGCGTCCTGCCGGAGCATGGGATTCCAGTGGCACCCGCCCATCGCATCGGACCTCTGCATCTTCTACACCGAAGCCAACATCCGGCGCGTGGCGGCCTTGGTGCGGTCGGTCCAACCCACCCTCGTCCTGACCCACCCGCCACTGGATTACATGGAGGACCACACCGAAACCTGCCGCATCGTTGTTACGGCGGCGTTCTCGCGCGGCATGCCGAATTACCGAAGTATCCCTGTCCGAAAGCCCACGCTCCAGCCACTGACCCTCTATCATTCGTTACCGCACGGTCTCCAGGGCCCCCTGCGGCAACCGGTCCGACCAGAACTCTTTGTGAACACCGCGTCAGTGCATTCCCGCAAGCGGACCGCGTTGGCCGCACACGCCAGCCAGAAAGAATGGCTCGACGTATCACAAGGCATGGAAAGCTACCTCATTGCGCTCGATGAAGGAGATGCTCAGGTGGGTCAATGGTCAGGCCATTTTGCTCAGGCTGAGGGTTGGACCCGGCATCTCCATCTGGGTTTTGGAGCTGAGTCGGACAATCCGCTGCAGGAGGTTCTGGGAACTTCACTCTGCCGCTCTGCCCCGCGCCCGAAAGCGACTCAACGCGGTCTGAGTCCTGGATAAGCACTGAGACACTGTCGGCAGCCAGCCTTGGAAAATTGGGTTACCGGTGAAGCGTTTACATCGAAAGCCGCCACCCCGTGATGAAGTAAGTTTTCCAAACCGGTTCGGCGGGAGATTTTGCGCGCCAATGCCTCGCGCAATCACGGGGCTCCCCACGTGACGGCATACTGATGGAACGGACCGCGAGTAGCCCGTTCTAAGGCGGCCAACAACGGTTTCGGCGGATCAAAATCTGGGAAAACTTGGGCCAAATTGATGGCTCCGTGGCGAGTGGCCAAGCGGCTCATTCCCCGGATCACGGACTCGGTGAACACCGGAAGGCGGGAGGCGGTGGCAGGCATGCGGTGCGATAAGAGTGGCTAAAGCCCCCTCCACCCGGCGAGGGGATTTAAACGTCGGCGTGATTGGACTCCACGATCGGACCGATTTGTAACGTCACTTCGTTGCGCCCAAGCGACCTTCTTGCCGGGCCTTGCGGCCGTAAACCCATTCGAAGAGCGGCGACGTCATCAAGGTGGTCACAATGGCCATGAGCACCATGACCGAGAACAAGCCAGATTCGATGAACCCGTTCTGGAGTCCGATATTGAGGATGATCAACTCCATCAGGCCGCGCGAGTTCATCAACGTTCCTACCGCCAATGCCGTAGGTTGATCTTCACCATTGAGACGGGCCGCAGCCCAACAGGCGACGCCCTTGCCCAAAACTGAGGCGGCCAATACGACCAAGGCCACCCCCAGCATTTCCCAGGAGTTGACCGTATCGAGTCGGGTGCGCAGCCCAGAGAAGGTGAAGAACATGGGCAACAAAAAGACGACGGCGAACGGCTCCACTTGCCGCTGCAATTCCCGAGTGAGGGTTCCTCGCGGCAAAGCGGCCCCGAGCAGGAATCCACCAAACACCGCGTGGATTCCAATGGCGTCCATGGCCCAGGCGGCGAGCACAAACAGGGTGAGCAAGATCGCCAAATGGGTTGGGGTCAATGTTCCCGCTTTTTCCACAGAACGCCCCAACGGGGCCAACAACCGTCGACCGATGAGCAGCATAAAGAGGGCGTACGAAATCCCACCCCCGATGGCCCAATAGGCTAGATAAGCCCCCTTGCCAAAGCTCGCCAACACCACAGCCAAAACACACCACGCGGCCGCGTCATCAATGGCCCCAGCCGCTAACGCAAGCGTTCCCAACGGGGTGCCACTCAGCCCTCGCTCATAAATAATTCGGGCGAGCATCGGAAACGCGGTGATGGCCATGGCCGCACCCAAAAACAAGGTGGCCTCCCACTGGGTGGCCTTGGGTGAAAAGAGGCCTGGCATCTGCATGAGCCAGGGTGTCAGGGCCGCACCTAGGAGGAATGGGACCACCATTCCGGCAATCGAAACGGCGGCAGCACTGCGCAATCGCCCCTGAAATAAATCCACCCGAAACTCCGCTCCCACCAAGAACATGTAGAGACCCACACCGAGCTGCGCTCCCACGTAAAGCATTCGAAGAGACTCCGGCGGAAACAGTTGTGCTTGGAGACCCGGAGCCAACCACCCCAGGAGCGACGGACCCAGAAAAACACCAGCCACCATTTCACACACCACTTGCGGCTGCCCAAAACGCCGCCCGATCCAGCCGGCAATGCGACACAGAAACAAAATAATCGCCATCTGAAGAAAGAACGCGGCAGCTAGTTTCTCGAGTGGCATATCGTACGCGTACGTACTACTTGCGATTACCCCTCCCGTCAACAGGCCAACCCGCCCCTCTCCATCGACGATGGGAAATTACACCTGAGCTCTTTGAGTCATTGAACCACCGCTTGCGGTGAGAGAGCACCCGGCCGACCCTCGCCGTGTGATGTCATTGGTTCATCTTCACCTCTCCCGTCTCGGCACCCTGCTCTTCCTGGGGCATGCCCTCGTTGTTTCGGCCGCCACCAACGCCGTGACTGAAGCCACCCAGAAAAGCCGTCTGCCCTGCGATCCTCAAATCGCCAAAACCGTCGTTGCTCGCAAAACCCCAATGGCACCGACCATTGACGGAAAACTGGAGGAATCGGTTTGGTCCCACGCGACGGTCTCCCAACGGTTCGTGGATCTCATTTCGGGTGATGGTTCGTATTTGGACACGCGAGTCCGACTCCTCTGGGATGACACCAATCTCTATGCTGCCTACACCATCGAGGAACCCAAGGTTCGCGCCCAACTGACGCAACACAACGATGCAATCTACACCGAGAACGATGTGGAACTTTTCATCGCCGGCGACAACGCCTACTACGAATTCGAGATCAACGCCCGCAACACGGTCTACGAAGTCTTCTTCATTTGGGAATCGGCTTATCAGAGTTCCGGATTCGCGACCCAACCGGAGTTTGCCCGCAAGAATCTCCAACCGTTCAACGGTGTGGGCTACACCACCCATCCCCGGGGACCCCGCCTCGGGCATTTCAATTGGCGCTTTCCCGGAATGCGCACGGCCGTGCATGCGAATGGCACCTTGAATGACGACAGCGACACCGATCGCGGGTGGTCCGTCGAGATCGCCCTGCCCTGGTCCGGAATTCGGGTTCTGTTTCCCGAAGGCAAGCGCACCATCCCCCCGAAAAACGGAGACCTCTGGGCCATGGATTTCTCGCGTTTCAACACGGCCAAGGCTCCCTCGCCGGCCAAGGATTCCGGCGGATGGGCCCTCAACCACCACGGTATCTGGGATTCGCACGTGCCCGAGTGCTTTGCCCGAGTGCTCTTTGAAGGCAGCAAAGACAAAAAATAATCCGGCCTTAAAGCCGTCTTGGCTGGCCTAGCGAGACACCGGATCTTTAGCGAGCAATGTCCCGCTTCATCCAGCCTGCATGGGAATCGAGATACAGTTGATTGCGACCACCTCGATGCGCAGACCATCCCAAGGCCGGAGGCTCACTCCCAGGAACACTCCAAGCCTCCTTGAACCCGGGCCACCACGACCGCTCGAAGAACGGGCTCATCAACCATTCCTCGTCAGAAACACTGGAGCCCCGCAACTGCGCAACGCTTTCTGGGGTGCGGCCGCGTGCGTAGCGAGCCGCATTGACATCCAATTCGGCCAATTTGTCTGAAATGTAATTGGCACTCCCTCGGGAGGGATCATTGGTGCCTGAACGTCGCCACGGACTCACGAAGTGCCGCCGCCAATCATTGGAAGCCGCCCGCGGGACCGGTGGACTCAACCATAGGGCCGGATTGGGCTGATACGGTTCGAAGACCGGCATGAACGAGCCCATGGATGCGTAGCGTTTGCCCTTGGAATCCACCGGCGGGGTCAATTTCAACTCCTCATCCGTAACGAAGGGCAACCGGTCTTGATAATCGCCACCATACATCGCAGTGGCCAAACCCAACTGGTGAAGGTTGGACAAGCAGGCGGTCTGGGCGGCGCGTGCCTTGGCTTTAGACAACGCCGGCAGAAGCATGCCTGCCAAGATGGCAATGATGGCGATCACCACCAGCAGTTCAATGAGCGTGAAACCTTTGACTCGCATCGAGGAGGCCTCATTAACCGCGCCGCCCGCTTCAAGGCAATCACCGACCGTGTTACGTTCATCTGACACGCCGTCTCTGTGGCGACGTAACTCCTCCCTTAGAAGCGCTCGAGCCAAGGCTTGCGGCGGAAGGTTCGCCTCGTACCTTTTGTTGCCGAACGAATTGGGATAACCAGCAGCGTTTTATCTCCACCGGAAACAAAAGCGCAGACAAGATCCCCCCCGAATTTGAACATGTCCTCTGAAACCGTCCGTCCCGCTCGTCGCTGGCCATTCATTGCCGGCGGTGCCGCCGCCTCATTGGTGGTCCTGTATTTCTTCCTCACCAGTTCGATGTTCTTAAAGAGCTTCGTGCTGCCCAAAGTCTCCGACGCGATCGGCGCCACCATCGCTGTCGACGAGTTGTCCCTTCAGCCCTTCTCGGGTTTAGAACTAACCAAACTCCGAGTCACCCCCAACGGAGCCACTTCGCTGGCCACCATTGATCGCGTTCGCGTGCACTACAGCCTGACGGCCATCTTGGGCGGCACCATCGATGTGTCCGAGGTGCTTCTCGAAAACCCAGTCATTACATTGGAACAGGCAGCCGATGGCTCCATGAATCTCCCGAAGCCCTCGGGCCAACCCACGCCTGCCACGGCCCCTTCCACGCCCCCTTCCAAACCGATCCTGCTGAAGGTACGTAATGTCGCCATCAAAGACGGATCGTTTCGATTGACTACGATCGTACCGCAAGGAGGGAAGCAAACAATTGAAGTCACGGGTATCAACGTTTCCGCCGATCAATTGGCCAATGGTTCCACCACCCAACTCGGTTTAGGCGCATCGCTGGCTGTTTTCTTGCCAGACGGAGCCTCGCTGAAGGGAAAAATCGGCGGCAAATACGACATCGCTCTCACTCCCGAGTTGTTGCCTCAGACGGTGGCCGGTTCTCTCCGTGCCGACATTGTCTCCGCCACCGGTTTGCTCAAAGAGGCCAGCGGGGTTTCTGCGGGCCTGGCCATCGACAGTACTGCAACAGAGCTGCGCCAATTCAAATTGGCGTTTGAGCAAGGCGGGCAATCCTTCGGTTCCGTGTCGCTGAGCGGTCCGTTTGATCTGGCCAAACAAGAGGCTCAAATCCGATACCAGATTGCGGGCATTGATCGCCGTGTGCTGAAAGTGGCCGCGCCCCTGCTGCCCTATGATCTTGGCCGCACCGCCATCAGCGCCGAGGGTCGCGTGGACCTTCTCAAGCAGGGCAAAGTGATCGCCTCTCAGGGCCGCCTCACCATCGCCGACCTCAGCCTGATGTCACCCGCTGGCGACAAGACGCCGGAGCTCCAAATCGTCACCGAGTACCGCGCCACCGTGAATCAGGCCGAACAGTCGGCCAAATTGGAAACGCTGGGGTTGACGGTCACCCAAGCGGGGCGCGCTCTCATCAACGGCGGACTCGATCAACCGATGTCCTTGTCGTGGGCCAAGGCCGGTCAAGGAGTCCCGGACTCTACTTTCAAGCTATCGATCAACCGGTTGGAAACCACCGACTGGCAGGCGCTGGCTGGCACCGACCTCCCCTCGGCCACCGTGTCCGCGCAACTCACGGTTCGAGCCACTCGCGATGGCAAGGATTTCCAAGCCACACTGCAAACCGCACTCGATAATGTCGTTTTGGTCGTTGGCGCTAAAACCATCCGCGGGCTGCAACTGAAGCTGGCCACCGACGCCACGTTGGCTGAATTCAAGGACCTCAACGTCAAGGCACTGGATTTGAACCTCCAGCACTCGGGCCGCGATCTCGTGACCCTCAAAGCATCGGCCGGCCACAATGCGGATCAGAAGAATTCCCGCGCCGAGTTCAACGGCGAATTCCAAATCCCCGCGCTGCTGGAAACATTCCCCATCGATACCGCTTCATTCTCTGCAGGCACCCTTCGAATCAACGGCAAGATCGATGCAAAGCCCGGCGTGACCAACTTGGCCACCGACGTCGTTCTGGCCGGCTTGACCGGCCACTTCGGCGAATTGCGTCTCCAAGACTATCAGTCGGCCATCAGCCTGTTGGCCGACCTTTCTGGCAACACCCTCAACCTCCAGAAACTCCAACTCACCGCACAGAGCGGCCCGGGCCTGGGAGGGATGCTTGAAGCCAGCGGCCGATACGACCTCGCTCAGAAGATCGGAGACTTCGCCTTCAAGACCATCGACTTCAATGAACGCGCGATTGGCCCCTTTGTCGCGGCCGCACTGGCGCCGAAGAATCTCGTCTCGGTCTCGCTCGATGTGAACGGTAAGGTCAGCCTGCTCAAGGGCGGGGATATCTCCCTTCAAACCGACTTGGGAGTGAGCAGGCTCGTGGTCAACGACCCCTCCGGATCGGTTCCCAATACGCCCTTTGCAATTGGGGTCACTCTCGATGTGGCTCAACGAGGCTCGGCAATCGACCTCAAAAACTTCCGCGTGGACTTGGGCAAAACTGCGCTCGCTGCAAACCAACTCGTGCTCAAGGGCTCAGTCGATCTCGCCACCAATGCTGCGCCCAGCGCCCTTTCTATCCAAAGTGACGGCTTGGACCTGACGCCGCTTTACAACCTGCTGGCGGGTCCCACAAAAACCAACGCGACTCCGGCACCGGCCGACGTGGTTTCCAAACCTGCAGCCGCCTCTGCCGAACCGAGCGAACCGGCCCCGATCACGCTGCCTCTGCGTCAACTGGCAATCGACGTGAACATCGCGAAACTCCTCCTTCGGGAAATCGAGATCGCCGATTGGAAAGCACGTATCAGCCTCAAGGACTCGGTCATCGCCATCGACCCGCTCTCTCTCAAAATCAACGGAGCTCCGATCACGGCCAAGGTCACCGCGAATGTCGGCGTGCCCGGCTATCGCTATGACACCCAATTGCGCATCGACCGGCTTTCGCTGGAACCATTCGTCAACAGCTTCACTCCGGAACGGAAGGGACAAATTCATGGCTCCCTTTTGGTCAACGCCAACATCCGTGGTGCCGGTGTGACTGGGGCTTCCTTGTCCTCGAATCTCAATGGCTCTTTCGCCTTCACTGCAACCAATCTCAATCTCAAATTGGCTGACACTAAGACCCCCCTTATCCGGACCATTATTAATGTCGTAACAGCACTGCCGAAACTCATCCAAAACCCGGCCGCTCAAGTCGGTGGCTGGATCGGACAATTAACCGGAGGCGCGCCGGCGAAGACCGGTTCCTGGGTGGATGAACTGCAGATGGAACCCCTCGATGTCATCGACCTCTCTACGGACATTGGCAACGGCGCTATTACCCTCAAGACGGCCCGTGTTCAAAGTGCTGCCCTTCGCATCGACGCTCGTGGAGGCCTGCGTTTCGCGCCGGTGATTACCAACTCGACACTGAACATCCCGATCACCATCGCCCTGTCCCGGAAGATTTCTGAAAAGGCCATGCTAGTCGATGCCTCGACGCCGACCAATGCGGCTTACGCTCCGCTGCCGGAGTTCCTCACCATGAAGGGCACTTTGGGCAACCCATCACCGTCCATCGACAAGCTGGCTCTGGCATCCATGGGGGCCAAGACCCTCGGACGTGCCGCGGCTGGTTTGGGCGGCAACCTCGGAGGGAAAGTGGCCGGGGCCGCCGGAATGCTGGGAAGTTTGCTTGGAACCCCTCCTGCGGCCCAGACTGCGACCGCCACTGCGACTGCGACCAATGCGCCTGCTCCTGCTACGAAGAGTAGCCCATCACCCGCGACTGCAACCAATGCGCCTGGGCTGAAGATTAACCCGCCACCAGCGCTTACGGTCAATGCGCCTGCACCGAAGGTCAACCCTCTCCTGAACACCAACACCATCAATGCGTTGATCCCGACCAATTCTGCGGCCAAGGCCATAGAAGGTCTGCTCCGGGGATTCGGAAAACCCAAGAATTGATTTAGCCACCGGCCTTTTCCCCAATAAGGACTATCGACGGATCAACGAATTTCGCACCGAACATGAAGCCTGTTTTCCAGTACCTCGAGGAACACCAGACCCAGTTCATCGACTCCCTCTGCGACTATGTGCGCTTTCCGAGTGTTAGCGCCCAACCCAAGCACGCGCCGGATCTCCGTGCGGCGGCGCAGTGGATTGCTGACCGCGCCCGGAGTTTGACATTGGACACCACGGTCCATGAAACCGACGGCAACCCCATCGTCGTGGCCCGCACTCCCAAGTCGGATCCCAAGAAACCGACGTTCCTGGTGTACGGCCATTATGATGTCCAACCGCCCGAACCATTCGATTTGTGGAAGACCCCACCGTTCGAACCCCGCATCGAAGGCCGGAATCTCTTTGCCCGTGGATCAGCCGACAACAAGGGGCAACATTTGGCCCACCTGAATGCGGTCGAAGCCTACGTGCGCAGTGGCACACCGTTGCCGTGCAACCTGATCTTCCTCATCGAGGGCGAAGAAGAAGTAGGTTCCACTCAGCTTTACAGCTTCCTGCCTAAGCACCGAAAGGAACTGGCCTGCGACGCGGTCGTGATTTCGGACAATGGTATTCCCTCGTTAGAATACCCTGCATTGACCTACGGCCTGCGCGGTATCGCCGCACTCGAGGTCCGGATCGACGGCCCTTCGCGAGATCTTCATTCCGGCCTCTTCGGCGGAAGCTTAGAAAACCCGGCCTTCGCCTTGTGCCAGTTGCTCGCCCAAATGCGGGACAAGCGCGGTCGAATTACCGTGCCCGGATTCTATGATAAAGTGGCCCCGCTCAGCGCCTACGAGCGCAAGCAAATGGCTAGGATTCCGCAGAATGACAAGCGGTACGCCAAGTTCCTCGGAGTGCCTGAGCTCACTGGCGAAACGGGGTTCACTGCCAACGAACGCCGCACCTGCCGACCCACCTTCGAAATCAATGGCCTGACCAGCGGATACCAAGGCGAAGGCAGCAAAACCATCGTGCCTGCCTGGGCCAGCGCTAAGATCACCCTCCGGCTAGTCCCCGACCAGACGCCCACCAAGATCCTGGCGGCTGTCAAAAAGCACCTTCAATCGCTGTGCCCGCCGACCGTGCGCCTCACGGTGAAGCACGGTCACGGTGGCGAACCGTACCTTGTTTCACCGAAGGGTCCCCTCGCCCAGGCCGCCTTGCGCGCCATGTCTGCTGGCTTCAATCGCGAGGCGCTGCTTATGCGCGAAGGCGGCAGTATTCCCATCGTGGCCGCCTTCAAGAAGCACTTGCGAGCCGATACCCTGCTCCTTGGTATGTCCTTGCCCGACGACAATCCCCATTCGCCCAACGAGAAGTTTAGCCTCGATGCTTATGACGCCGGCATGCGGATGGCCGTGCAGCTGTGGCCCGAATTGGCCGCCGCCTGCGCATGAATCCCGAGAACGCCACGGAACAACCCATGGCCGCGAAACACCGTTTGCCGGTGATTCTGGTCACCGGATTTCTAGGATCGGGCAAGACCACGCTGCTACTGCGATGGCTGCGGGAATCGCCGGCCACGGGCTTGCGCATGGGCGTGGTGATGAACGAGTTCGGGGCCGAGAGCGTCGACAGCCAAATCCTCGATCGCCCCGGTTTGCCTGTGGCCCAGGTGAGCGGCGGCTGTGTGTGCTGCGCGCCAGAGAACGAGCTGGACCGAGCCGTGACTCAATTGGCCAAGTCCGGGGACTGCGATTACATCGTCGTGGAAACCAGCGGATTGGCAGACCCGGACAGTGTCATCGATATCCTCACGGATACCGACTTGTTAGAGCATGCCCAATTGCACGCCGTGGTCAGCGTCGTGGACGCCCCATGGTATGCCCAACCCGAGGGCGACATCGGAGAGCGGGTATTGGCCCGCAAGCAAATCGAGTTCGCCAACGTCCTGTGCCTCTCCAAATGCGATCGCCTTGATCCAAGCCAATTGGATTCGCTGGAAACACTCATCGCCGAACAAAATCCCAGCGCCCAACGCATCCGGCTCCCCTTCGGTCTGCCAGACATCGGTGATCTCCTCCGCAGGCCCCCCGCCGAGGTGCGTATTGAGGCAACCGATGACGCAATGAACGATGGGGAGTCTCCGGCCACCCCTCATTTGCACACCGGCTATCGCAGCGTGACGTGGCGATTTCCGGTGCCTGTGGAGCGGAAGGCCTTTGAGACCTATCTCAGCCGGCTCAATCCGCGCGAGGTCGTGCGAGCCAAGGGGTTCGTGCGGTTTACCCATGCTCCGGAGAAACTCTTCCTGTTCCAACAAGTCTGGGGCCACCACTTCATCGAAGAGTTCCCCGCCCTCCCGCACCCCGCAGCCATCGCCGTGCTCATTGGGCCCAATTTGGACCCAGCCCTTCATCAAGTAGCCTTACGGTCCCTGTGCTTTGGTGCCTCACGTCCCTCAGGATTGTTTCTCAGCACCGAGTGACTCATCAGGACGCCAAAAACAATGGCCGGCTGCCGGCCACGCCCTAGGGTGGCTCTTAATAGCAAAAAATGGGCTCAGGACATGGAGTAGGACCACGGCGCCCTGGGCTTGCGTGACACCAGTCGATTGGCTTCGGGGTCTTTGCGGAACTGCTCCTTCACCGGATCCCAATGCAGCGGACGGCGCAACTGGTAACCAATATTGGCCAAGTGGCAGATGGAGGCTGTTCGATGCCCCACCTCGACCGGACAAATCGCCTGCCGGCGTTCACGCACGCAGTCCAACCAGTTCCTCATGTGTTGGTTGGAGGGGTAGACGCGTTGGTCGGTGGCTGACAAGGGAGCGCTCAGGATCTCCGGCCGACTGCTCTCCATGACTCCGCGATCCACATAAAGGGTTCCATCGGTTCCCTCGAAGGTGCATCCGCTCTTCCCACCATGGAAGAGTTCCACGCCATTGGCATAAGTGAACTTGAGTCCGGTGAGGGCCTCTCCCGCAGGCGGCGTAATTAACGTGGGGCCGCTGGCGTCCATGCCCATGACCCATTGCGCGATGTCAAAGTGGTGCGCCCCCATGTCGGCCAAGGAGCCACCCGCAAACTCACGGTAATTGCGGAAGAGCGGGTAGTGCCTGTGCATGCCCTTGGGACACAGGATCTCGTTGTAGCCACGCGACGGGGCCGGGCCCAGCCACAGTTCCCAATTCACATCGGCGGGTGTGGGTTGATCGGGTAAATCGCACGCCACCGGTGGAGCGCCCACGCCCACATGGATCGTCTTGAGGCGGCCAATCCGGCCGTTCCAAATAAACTCCACGGCCTTCCGGAATCGGTCGTTGAACTCGCTGCGCTGCTGGCTGCCGGTCTGGAAAATGATGCGGTGCTTTTTCACTGCGTCCACCAACAGCCGTCCCTCGTGGATATTTTGTGTGAGGGGTTTCTCGCAATAAATGTCCTTACCCGCACGAGCCGCCGCCAAAGCGATGACCACATGCATGTGATCGGGTGTGGCCACGACCACGGCATCGATGTCCTTACGGGCGATCAGATCGCGAAAATCGATATAAGCATCACAGCCCTTGAACACCCCATCTTTTTGGCGCGCTGCGTAGCGCTTCTCTACTTGAGACTGCGCCGTTTCCCGACGGGTTTTCTCCACATCGCAAACGGCCACCACTTGAACATCCTCATATCCCAACAATCGATCGAGATGGCCACGTCCCATCGCACCAATGCCGATCATTCCTACGGTGATCCGCTCGGAGGCCGATCGAGAGCGGGCGGCCGACATCGCCAATGGCGTCAGGAGCAGTCCTGCTCCGGCCGCGGCCGTGCGTTGGAGAAATTGACGTCGGGATTGGCTCAACTGCGTTTTCATAGGAGGGATAGGCGTATTCAAAACACGCAATCCATCTGCGGTCCACTGTGGATCAGTAGTTTCTGCAATCACGACCCCTCTTCTGGATTGGTTAGGATCCCGTTAGGTGGTTTACCGTGCCATGCAGCACCCGCTCCACCGTAGTCCCACCTGGAACAGCCAAACGCAGCTTCAACTCATAGCAATGGGTCGGAGCCAACTCCGGGATGTCCAAGATCACCGTCTGGCGATCGGCCTCGAGACGCGCCCCGCGGATGCTTAAGGCGTGTTCACCGTGGTGATCCGAGCCATAACCCGCCGTCCTCTTGAGGGACCAAACCTTGAGGGCAAACGCCTCAGGCCGGATCGCTTCGGGATTTACTGGATCGCTCAGGCGCACCGACAGCGTCCCTTTTCCTGGCTCGATGGCCACCGGCAGGTAAGCCGGTGTGTTCGCACGACGAATGCGGTGAAAGCCTCCCGGACCCGTTGCATTGCCCGCCCACGCGAACATCCCACACGTGTACAACGCCCCGTCGGATCCAAATCGTCCGCGCATGATCCCCGTGGCAAAGGCCGGCATGGGTAATTCGCACACCGCTCCCTGTGAGGGCGCGTTGCGCTGGGAATGTGGCACGATGAACACCCGGCCGGTACCGTAACTCAGATTCAAGAGCGATCCGCCCAAAGAACCCCAGGCTCCCTTCGGCACCCACACCAATTCAGCCGGACTGCGATCCTTCTGGTTGGTGATCCAAACCATGGGCGGTTCCATCGCCGAGTCGGCCGTGTTGGTCACACTCGTGTAGCCGAACATGTTGCCGTAAAAGCCCCCCACCTTCACCCGATTGATCCGGTTTTTGGGAGTCCAGAAACCCTCCTGATCGGTCACGAAGAAACTGCCGTCCGGGTTGAGGCACACCCCGTTGGCCGCGCGGAAGCCCGTGGCCAAGATGTCCGTCTGACGGCCGTCGGCCCGGACCCGCAACAAGGTGCCATGATGGGGCACCACTGAATCTAGGGCGTGCCGGCCGGATTTAGCGTAGTACAAATTGCCATCCCCATCGGTTTGCAAACCCATGGCAAATTCATGGAAGTGCTCGGTGACCTGGTGGTCGTTGTTGAAATTGCCGATGAAATCCACCTCTCCGTCTCCGTTGAGATCTTGGAGTCGCGCGATTTGATCGCGGCATGTAATGAAAAGATCCGGACCTCGATATTTGACTCCCAGTGGTTGGAACAGACCACTCACAATCCGTCTCCACCGCAAGGTAGCCGGGGCCGGATCCGTCAGGCCTTCCACCCGCCAGACATCGCCATTCCAAGTGCCCACCATGGCGGCACGGCCGTCGGGCGTGAAATCAAAGCCACCCGGGCGCATCCAACTTTGCCACGGGTTCTCCACCGGCAGCGGAAAGTCGTCGGCAATAAAAGGGCCATCGGTCTTTCCAGGCTGCGACCGGGTCTCAATTTCTTCATCCCAGCGCTTGGGCCCACCGTGAGTGAAGGGCTCCAAGTCCATCGGCCCACGAATGGTCGGCATCAGCGCGGCGAGCGACGCGGGATCGGCTCGCGAAATGTAAATCCGGCTCTTGGCCGAAGGAGGCAATTCAGCGACCCAAAAGCCGGACTGTTTTTTGAGAGTCCCATCTCCCGACAGCGCCACCGAGACCGTCTCTGGGGCTACCCTCAGATGGATGGGCTTGCCCAACTTCCCGAGATTCAGGGTGCGGGTGAAAACCGGTGTGGTGCCGTAGTCCAGCCAACCGGGTGATTCGAGCACCCGCGTGCCGCTCACGGTGGCCGCGATCACCACCGTTTTGCCGTGAAGATAGAGCCCGTCATACCGTGCCCATTCCCGAGGCAAGGGTCCGTAGCGACGCCCATCTTTCCCGAGCAGACGGTGGTCGGACCAATCACCCTCAGGGGAGGCGACTCCAGGTGCGACCGGATTGACGAAATGCCGTTGGCCGATCAAGCCGGTGTGGGTTCCATGGCTTCCATCGAAGGCAATGCCCTTCCAATCCACAAACTCGCCGGTCGTTGCCGCAGCCACCCGCAGCGTGTCCTCATCGTAGACCATCCAAGCACGTCCCTTGCTGACGCCGCCGGGCCCTTCGTCGAGACGAATGGCGATGCCCTTCTGAGCAATATTTCCGGGTGCCACCTGAAAGGTCCAAAAGAGCGCCGGGCCGAAATCCATCCGCAGATACGGCGCAGGCGTCCGATCTTCCACTTCGACCGGAGCCCGTGTGAGTCCCTTGGGCAGTGCGTTCAACAGAGCGGGCGTCACGGCGACAAACTGACTGGGGTTGTGCGGCCGCAGGAAGGTCTCCCGGATGTACTGAATCACACTGTACTTCTGGGCGGTGGTGTACTGGTTCTGCGGCACCATCTGCCCATAGCCATGGGTTAAGGTGTGGAACATTGAGTCTGGGTCGTAACCATTCTTGAACACGCCCTCAGCAAAGCGTAGCGCGGTTGGAAGCGATCCCGGGGCCTCCCGAGTTCCGTGACAAGCGACGCACAGCGCGTCGTAGATGGCCTTTCCTTCGGCCAGGGTGCGATCATTCCAACCGGCCACCACGGCAGCATGGTCGGCGCTCTCCAATGGCTGCACCCAAGCATGGCGCACGGCCACTCCGTTGGCGGGTTCGATGACAGGACGATCGGAGGCATCGCCCGGTTGGTGAACAAAGTCGGCAGTCCCAACGGTCGGTCCGGCCGGATCAAGCAACGCACCGATCTCGGATTCCGAGAATCCGCGCCGCCACAGTCTCACGCTTTCCACCCGACCGCGGCTCAAGTTGCCAGCGAAGTCGGGAGTGGCTCTTCCGACCTTGAGAATTTGCCCTGCAGGATCTGGCTTCGAAAAATCCGCCCGGTCCGAGATCTTGCGGCCATCGAGCCAGATCCGTGTTCTCCCAGAGATCACGCTGAGAATGGCCACATGGGGTTTCCCGTCGTCCACCCGAGGGCCGCCGCTCAAGGCTCCCAACCAACCGATGTCATAAACCAAATGGCCGTCTCGGATGAACAGGGCCTTGGAACCCGGTTCCCAGTTTCCCAGGGGAGAACAAACTGCGAAGAGCGTGCCCGGTCCCTGGGCTGCAAACTGCACCCGAGCCGTCACATCCTTACCGAATGTTATGCCCGCAGATGGGAAATCAACGCCGCCGCCGGTGCTGAGTGCCGCAATTTCTTCGGGACCTCGGACCAGCGCGCCATCGCTCCAGACACGGAGAATCGCTGGACCCTCAGCGGGGTGCTCCACTGCGATGTCTTGAGCAACCGCTCCCCGGAGAGGGAGACTCCATTCCTTGCCCCATCGAACCACACCTCCGGTTTTGTCGCTGAACTCAACATGCAAGCGGTAGCTGCGAGGCCACTCCGGTGTCTCCATCGACAGAGCGTGCCGGGGCGGAGCGGAGGCCAGGGTTTGGATCAACGAAAAACCGGCCAATGCGGTCAACGCGGTCATCCAAATCCGCAGGGCAACTCCGTCCAGAAAAGGTCTCTTCGCAGTCATGGTCTTGTGGGGAACTTCTGGACGAGAGTTCCTGCAATCGACGAGCCGGTAAAGCGGTGCCTGATCAAAATCACCTGATAGCCACTCACTTCGCCTGGGTCGTTGGCTTGGTATCCCCTGGCTTGGATTCGGCGTGCATGAGCAGCGCCCAACTCATGCCGATCGTGGCGATCGTGGCGAAGGCCTAGATGTTCATGCCTTGCCGATGGAGTTCCTGATTTCTTGGAGCTGCTTGGTAGCGATCCCAACAGGTCGGTCCAGCGGGATGCCGGCACACGCCAGCAGCGTGGTTAGCAAATCCCCCTGATTGCCTTTGACGCCGTTCAGGAAACGCCCCGTGTTGAGCGATCCCCCGCCCTTTCCGGCGAGGATGAACGGCAGGTTTTCCCGGGCGTGCACGTTGCCGTCTTCTAACCCGGAGCCCCACATCATGATGCAGTTGTCGAGCAGCGTACCGTCCCCTTCCTTCAGTTGATGCATCTTCTGCACCATCCGAGCGAACTGGGCGATATTGAAGGCGGTGATCGCCGCCACCTTGCTGACCTTATCGAACTCGTTGCTGTGGTGCGTTTGCGAATGGTGTTCGTCGTTGAACCCCAGTTCCGGGTAGGACACCCCATTCGGAGTGGAGCCGATATAAGTACTGACGCGAGTCGTGTCAGTCTGGAACGCCAGCACGTTCAAATCGCACATCACCTCCATGTATTCGCTGCGCTTTTCGCCCTCGGGAATTTTGATATCGATGGGCGGCGAATCTGACGCCAACCGTTTGCTCACACTCACACCCGCTGCCTCCAAAGCCGCTTCCTTCTGACGGTACTCGATGGCTGCAATGCGACGTTCTACACTGCGAACGCTGTCGAGGTATTCATCGAGCTTGTGCTGATCGTCCCGAGGCAACTTGCGGCGCAAGTCTTTGGCACCGCCAAGGACGAGATCGAGCATCTGACGATCCAAAGGATCCGCCTTGCCGGAGCTCCCGGTTTTCTTGGACTTCCCAAAGAGCCGATTGAGGACATTCCGCGGATTAATTTCGGCCGGGACGGCCTGAGTAGCCGAACGAAAACTGCAGTGGGAATAGTACCCCTCATTGAGTCCGTCTTGGTTCTCCTTGTGCGTCTGGGGCATCGTGGCCAACTCCAGAGACGGCAGCGCCGTGAAGCCCCCCACGAAATTCGCGGCGATCTGATCCGCGGAAATCGCGATGTTGATGACATCTCTCTGTTTCGCATCGGGCAACGCCGCGGTGAGCCAGGTGGACAACTCGAGCGCATGGGGAGCTCCATTAAATGGCGCAATCGGCACTCCGGAGATGCCCTTCATCATCAGGCATTGATCCAACACGGGGCGCAGCGAGGCCAAGGCGGGCGGCGGAGAGGTCAGGAAACTCTCCGGACTCTTCGGCCAAAACTGCTCCATAATGACCCCATGGGGCATGTACATGAACCCGAGTCGGACCGGCGGTTTGCCAGCCTTGCCCTTGCCGGCTTCGGCCCAAGCCATGATGTCCAAGAGCGGTAGGGCGAGCGAAGCCCCGATGCCTTTGAGGCATGTGCGACGATCCATCAGGCGGTTACTTTTCATGGGAGGTGGAAGCGGTTGATTCTTGGACCCTTCGGTGCGTGAACGGATAGCTGATGGCGATTTCTGTGATGAGTGTCTGGAGACGATAGCCCTCTTTGGCGACGGTTTCCATCAGATGATCCACAACGATTTCGTCGTAGCCTTCTAACTGCCGGCACAGGGCGTACGCCAAGAATTTTTCTGTGAAATTCCGGGCTAACTCATTCGGTTTGGCAGCGATGATGGCTTTGAGATCTTTAGGCGCGCTGAAGCGTTTTCCTCCGGGGAGTTCACCGGCCGCTTCAATAGCCCCGCCCGTGTCGTCACGATCGCGCCAGCGGCCGATGGCATCGAAGTTCTCCAGACCAAAGCCGATGGGATCCAGAATCTTGTGGCAGTTGGCACACACGGCTTCGGTTCGGTGAAGCTCGGTCCGCTGTCGCAAGGTCAGGTGGGCGACGGTTTTTTGATCCTGCTTTTCCAAGGCCGGAACATTTGGCGGTGGCGGCGGAACTTTCTCGCCCAGCACCTGTTCCAACACCCACACGCCGCGTTTAACGGGACTGGTGCGGTTGGGAAACGAGGTCGTTGCCAGAACACCTGGCATTCCGAGGACCCCGCCCCGATTAGGATCCGTCAGCTTCACCCGGCGCATCTTCGATCCGGTGACGGTGTTTTCCAGCCCATAGATCGGAGCGAGGGTCCTGTTGAGGAACGTGTAATCCGAATCGACGAACCGCACGACGCTCCGGTTTTCGCGCACGATGCTTTCGAAAAACAGACGGGCTTCGTCGTACATCGCCCAACGCATCTCGGCGTTCATCTGCGGAAACTTCACGGTATCAAAGGTCTTGCCTTCCAAGCTCGCCAGTCCGAGCCACTGCGCACCAAACCCGTCAAACAAAGCCCGGGACCGCGGGTCTTTGAGCAAGCGCTTCACCTGCAACCGAAGGACCGCTGGATCATGGAGTTTCCCACGATCGGCCAATCCGGACAATTCCGCATCAGGCATCGTGGACCACAGCAGGTAAGACAATCGGGAGGCCAGTTGATGATCATCCAAGCGGACAATCCCACCGACGGGCTGACCCTCTCCATGGGGGGTGATGAAGAGGAACTGTGGTGACACTAAGACAGCCTTGGCCATCAAACGCAGCGCATCGTTGTAGGCCAGTCCGTTCGTGCGCCCTAGGTCGAACACCCCCAAAAGCACGTCCAGTTCTTCTTCGGAGGGAGGACGTCGGTAGGCTTTCCGGGCGAGAGATGCCGCCACCGGTCTTGCTGCGACTCGAAGGTCAGCCCCGCTTCGAGGCGCCGGCCCCAACCAACGCCGCTGCGCGGAATTCGGAGTCGCTGCACCGGCGGGCAAGATTCGATCGAGCACCTCATTGGCGATGCTTAGATACTGCTCCGATTGGAGTGGCGACAACGTGTTCAAGTACCCCTCCCCGATCACCTCGTCCGGCAACTCCCGGGCGATCGCCCGATCCACGCCAAAGAGATCGTGCAACGTATTGCCATACTCGACCTTAGTGAGGCGGCGAATCACGAACAGCCCGGGATCTTTCTGGCTCAGGAACTTGATCTGGGCGATCCCGTTTAGAAATGCCTGACGCTCTGTGTCGGTCGGCTGTTTTTTGGCATCGGTCGGCGGCATGTCGTGGGCCTTCACGTTGGCGGCCGCCTGCTTCCACCGTTTTGCGATAGTCGCGTCACCCGCATTGCTGAGGGCGGGCTGAAAATTAATACCCCCCTTCTGCCGATCTTGGCCGTGACAGCCGATGCAGTAGGTCTTAACGAAGGGGGTAACGCTGTCCTGAAAAGACTTTTGGGCGTCGGCCTTAAGTGCGGCGAAATCCGGATTAACCCGAGAATCCGCCAGGCCAGTCCAAGTGAGGAGCAACGTGAACCCACAAAGGGCTTTGATTAGCTGAAGACCGCTTGGAAATTCAGGGATTCTCATGGAGAGCGGTGCGAAGCATGAGCAGAACGTGACGAATGACAACGGATAGGAATTCGCCCAGACCGCTCGTACGTTTCAACGCCCGTTTAGATCCGAAGTCCGACGATGCTTCGTCTGTGGATTCCAGGCCCATCGCCCCACGTGCAAGATTCAACCGCGGTGGCCCAACCACTCCACAACCCCTCGAGCCGCTTGGGTTCCCATCGCGAAGCAGCCCTGCATGAGGTATCCGCCGGTGGGAGCCTCCCACTCCACCATCTCGCCGGCGACGAACAGGCCGGGAAACCGTCGGACCATGAGTTGGTCATCGATTTCCGACCAACTCACTCCACCCGCCGAAGAAATGGCTTCAGCCAAAGGACGAGGCCTCTTCAGCGGGATGACGCACTGCTTCACGGCGCGCGCCAGAGAAACGACGTCGTTCCAGGGTCGGTCTGACAACAAGGCGTGCGCCGCGTCACCGATGCGCCACCGAGGGAGGGCCTCATTGAGGAAGTTGCGTCGCGCCGACTCCATCTTAGAAACCAACTGCTCGACACTGAAGGTCGGCTTGAAGTCGATGGCGATGGAGGGTTCCGACATCGCACGCAATGCGGCACCGAGTTGGTAAATCGCGCCGCCTTCGAGCCCATAGCGCGTGACAAGCAGCTCCCCGATGGCCAGCGCGTCACCGGCGCGAACATGGATGTTCTTCAACGGCTTGCCTTCGACACGCGCCAGAACCTTCGCAGGCCAATCGCATTCCCAACCACAGTTCGCCGGAGCCAGCGGATGCACCGTGAGACCGAGCGATTCCAACAACCCGGCCCAAGCGCCGTCGGATCCCGTCTCGGGCCACGACCCACCACCCAAGGCCAGGATAACCGAATCCGCGGTGGCTGTTGATCCATTGGAAAACCCCAATTGGAAACCGCTCGCACCGGAATCCGATCCATCGACACCCTCGGATTGGCCTCTTTGAGCCGAGGCTCCTGCCAACGACTTGAGGGTCACAAGGCGGTGATTCACCTCAAAGCACACACCGAGTCCGCGCAAGCGGGCCACCCAGCGGCGCAACAGCGGAGCGGCCTTCATCTCGACGGGATAGACCCGCCCCGTGGTGGCCTGAAAGGTTTCCACGCCCAGTCCCGCGGCCCATAGCCGCAACGCCCCGGGATCAAACGCGTTAAGCAATTTCGGCCAAAACTCAGTCGGCTGGCCAGGTCCAGAGTACCGCGTCTGAAAGCGATCCAGACCTTCTCCGTGGGTGATGTTGAGACCGCCCTTTCCAGCGACCAGAAACTTCCGGCCGACAGAGGGTTTGGCGTCATACAGCGTCACCCTCAAACCCACCGAGGCCGCGACTTCCGCAGCACGTAAACCGGCCGGTCCGCCGCCGATCACGGCAACAGAAGAAATTGTGGGTAAAATAAGCGACTTCATCAAAACCATGGCCTTCAACTGTGGAGACCTAGAGCCAACAGCGTGCGCAGCGCCCTCAAATTCACCACCACAATCGAAGCGCCAGTTCTCCTGAGGGTCGTACAAATTCCACGGTCAAGGGGAAGATCTTCTGGTCCCGTCGTTCGATTCCAGAGCTGGCAACCCAAGGAAACGGGGCCGATCGGGGCGAGGCCGTAGGACGCTTGTTGGACAGTGGCCTAAAAAACTGAGAAACCAGCGCTGCGTTTGCCCCTCTGGCGTCACCGGGCCGACGACTTGATTAGCTGCCAGCTTGCAGCGATGGCGAAAGAGGGGACTCGCTCGAAGTGACGTCATTTATCAAGCAACTGGAACGGGTTTACCTACCTGGATTGATCCGTGCTTAGAAAAGTAATTGCGATGTCTATGTGTCGTGATGTATATGTAGCTAATGAAGAAGTCGTTGAAGTATTCAAGCGCGCCAAAACCGCCGGATGTCTTGCGCGATCTCCCCGCGCTGTCCAGAGGCCTCAACGAGTCCGTGGGTATGGTTCGCACCCAAATTTATCTGACGCGCACCGAGCACGGTTTCATTGAGGCTGAGGCGGCGCGCCGGGGTGAAACGATGGCGGCGGTGATCCGTGGCTGCATTGACGACAAGATGCGGGTGCCCGACACCGCGTGGGCAGCCAACCCCATGCTGGAGCCCACGCCGTCGGATGCCGGTCTCGAATTGCCGGAGGATGCTGCCATCAACCACGACCACTACCTCTACGGAACGGCCAAAAAATATCTAAAGAAACGGGGTAAATGGGTGCTGGCCGAATCGGAGGCGAGACACTGATGCACAGCCACCGAGTCTTCCTCGATTCGTCGTTCTGGATCGCCTTCCGAGATGCCCGCCAGATCCATCATGCCCGGGCGCGCGAGTGTCTGGCCGCACTGTTTCAAGAGCGGACCCACTTCGTGAGCACACCCTTAGTGTTCGCGGAAACCCATGCGACCTTTGCCCGTTCACTGGCAGTGCGCGAAAAGATCATCGCCGACTTCTGGGAAAATCCGCTGCTCCATTTCGCGGAGGTCACCGACGCCGACCACCGCGCGGCCATCCAGTTTCTGAGGCAGCACGCGGACAAGTCCTATCCCTTCTGCGACGCGATTTCGTTCGTCGTAATGCGGCGATTGGGAGTCAAACGGGTCGCGGCCTTTGATGACCACTTCCGGCAAGTCGGTGGGTTTGAGGTAATTGGATGACCCAGGACTCTACGACCAGAATGGTTAACCGCCCGCAATCCTGAGCATCTAGACTGCAACTAAAGTCCCTGAAGACGGCGGTGGCGGTCATCAAGCAGCAGTTCCGACCATGAAAAACAAAGACATCTCCTTCGATCCGGACGCTCTGGTGGCAAGTGTGGAAGCGATGGCGGACCATGTCCGCGGCGAGCGGAAGCTGACTCTCCGCAGGCGAACTCTATTGCCGATTCCGGTGAAACCGATGGAGGCCCGGGACGTCGCGGAAATTCGCCAGCGGTTGAACGTCAGCCAGGCGGTGTTTGCTTCGCTCCTCAACGTGTCGAGAGTCACGGCCATTAGCTGGGAGAAGGGGCGTCGACGTCCGAGCGGTGCCGCTCTGCGCCTTCTCGACTTGGCACGCCGTCGGCCCGAGGTGTTTCAGGAGGTTTGAACGTGGCTCATAACTTATGGACGTGGCTCGTAGCTTATGGACCCAGGAGCCCGCGATTTCTTCGCCGCTCGCATCCTTCTTTACGAGTTTTCCCCCTCGAAGGAACTGCATCAGCGTCGTCATCTGGCGTCGGAAACGGAGTCAGGGAACGATTTTTGAATTGGACTCAGTCGGGTGTCAGCAATTGTTGATCAATTCCTGGGCAAGAGCCCGTTCAGGCTGCGGAGCCCTTGACCGAGTTCTGAGCAATGGGAGCTGGTGCTTCCATAATCAAAAATCGTTTCATGACCCCGTTCCTAATTCAAAAATAGTTTGCGTTACCTTGTTTGATCTCAAAAGACTTTCACTCAAAATGAAATCCACTCATTTAAAACTTCTCAGCAAAATCTGTTTCGTTCTCGGCTTTGCCTCCATTATCGGTTCCATCGCCATTTGGTATCTTACAGGTGGTCAAGCGATCGACACGCAAGGGCACGGTGAACGATTTGGCATCTTCGTTGGACTGTGGGCTCCGACCTTTTTTATTCTCTCCAACCGCTTCGAACGTTTCTCTGAGAAAGCGGCCTGATCGTTTGGGATCTAGCAACGGGCTCAGGAACGATTCCCGAATTTGACTCAGTCGGGTGTCAGCAATTGTTGCTCAATGCCTCGGCAAGAGCCCGTTCAGGCTGCGGAGCCCTTTGCCGAGTTCTCGGCAAAGGGAACTGATGCATCCAAAATCGAAAATTGTTCCCAGACCCCGTCCCCACTGACCCCGTTTTCAGTCTCCCCGCCGGATTTTTTTTCTCACGCGGAGCCGCGGAGAGCGCGGAGGTCGGAGGTCGGAGGATTGGATTCTCTCCGCGAACTCCGCGTCTCCGCGTGAGACGTGTTGGTTCATGCTTGTCGCTGTTCGTGGCGCGTGGACGGCCGCAGGATTCTACTTCTTCGCCTTCGCCGGATTCGCCGGCTTCGCAGATTTCACATGGCCCGGCTCGGCCGTCAGCGCGTCGATCTTCTTCTTCAAGTCATCGAACTCCTTGCGCAGATCGCGGTTCTCCTTCTGGAGCGTGATGACTTCGCTGCGGAGCGAGTCGGACTCGGCAGCGGGCTTCTTCGTGTTATTGATGGCACCAACCGCACGTTCCGCCGTGGCGCGAAGCGGACTTTCTTTCGGGGCGTTCGTGAACTTCTCCAGCGGACCAAGCGCCTTTACATCGCCCAATGTTCCTAGGGCCATCACAGCGGCGAGCTGCACGCGGCGCTTTGAGCTGTCGAGATGCTTGAGCAGAAACTCGCGCACGGTGTCCTTCTTTTCCTCATCCTTCGCAAGCCGCGCGAGCGTGTCCAAGCCGCGCGCAAAACCGCCGCTAGTGAACGCTACCTCCTGCTTCTGCAACACCTCGAGCAACGGCGCGATGTAGCTGGCGTCCGCCTGCACGCGGATGGCGCTAATGGCCGCGTCCGCCGTCGCGTTGCGATACGAGGCTGAGCTCAGCGCCTTGAGGATCTGCTCGCGCACTTCTGGCTTCGCATAGGAACCGATTGATGCGAGCGCAATCGCCTGGATGTCTGGGTTCCGCTCGTCCTTCAGAATCTTCTGCGTGGCCGCATAGCTCGCCTCGCGATAGAAGCCGCCAATGTCAGCAGTGACTTGCCGACGCACGCGGGCGTCACTCTGCTTCGTCGAGGCGATCAAAGCGTCGAGCGCCTCATCCGTCTGGATGGCGCGAATGGCCTGAGACGCTGCCAGGCGCACGCCGTAGAACGAATCGTTGTTCAACACCTCTTTGAGTTTGCCCAGTGCCTCCGCCTTACCGCTGAGCTGTTCGATGGCAAGTAGGCGACCGAGCAGATCAGCTTTGTCGATGAGTTGCAGATGCAACATCGCGGTCGGGACCTTGAAGTCGATCTTCGCCAGCAAGGTCTGGTTCGGATCGATGCGGACCACCTCCGGTGCCTCAGTCAGCGGCACGTAGAAGTCCTCCGCCTTTTCCTTCACCGCCAGCGTGCGTTCGGTGACCACGCCCGACTTGCTCTTGAACCGCACCGGCAACGGGACGTTGAAGAGCAGCACGTCATCGCTGAGTTTCTGCACCTGCTGCACGGAGACCTTCGCGAGCTTGGTACGCTCGTCCCAGTTGTAGCTGATGTTCAGCTCGGGATGATGCGCGTGATAGACGTATTGGTTGAAGAACTGGTCGAATGAGCGGCCTGAGAGTTCCTCGATTACTTTGTTAAAATCGTCCGTGGCGACATTGCCAAAGGCGTGGCGCTCCAGATAGGTCTTCACGATCCGGCGATAAAGATCTTCGCCGAGCTGGCTGCGGAGCATGTGCAGAATCCAGCTCCCCTTGGGATACGCGTGGAAGCCGAACTGGTCGTTGGGACTGTTAAAGTCGCGGCGCACGATGGCGTTGGTGTCGTTCGGTTGATTGAGGACAGCGTTGGCATTACCGCGCATCTGGTAGAGGAAGGCGTCGCGCCCGTTTTTATGACCGGCGTAAAGCGCGTCGTAGTAGGTCGCAAAACCTTCGTTCAGCCAAAGATGCGACCAGTCCTTGCACGTCACGAGGTCGCCAAACCATTGATGCGCCAGCTCGTGCGCGACGAGGCCGGTGCTGTCGCGGAGATTCTCCGTGACGTCGCTGAAGAGCGTGCGGTCATTGAGAATCGTCATCGTCGTGTTCTCCATGCCGCCCCAGCCGAAATCCTCGACGCACACCTGATCATACTTCGCCCAAGGATAGAGCACGCCGATCTCCTTCTCGAAAAACTCCATCATGTCCTTTGTCCCACGGAAGGAGCTTTGCGCCTGGGCGATTTGCGAAGGGGGCGTCCAGAAGGCCATCGGGATGTCGCGATGCTTGTCTTCGATCTTCTTAAAGTTACCGGCGCAAAGCGCGATGAGGTAGTTCGCGTGCGGCTTGTCCTGCAACCAGCGCACGGCGACGAGACCGGTGGCGGCGTCCTTTTCCTCCGACATCTTGCGGCCGTTCGAGATCACGACCATGCCTTCGGGTACGCGGCAGGTGACTTCGCTGGTGAACTTCTCATTCGGCGCGTCGAAGCTGGGAAACCAATGACGCGCCTCGTAAGGCTCGCCCTGGGTCCAGAGATGCGAATCGCCCGCAGGATAGCCCATCTCAGTAGTGCGGAAGTAGAGACCTTGATCCGGCGTGGCGCTGTAGTGAATGGTCACGCTCGCCTCTTTGTCGGCGGGAATCGCTTCCGCGAACGTCACGATGACGTGCTCGCCCGTCGCCTGATAGCCGAGGATCTTCTCGCTTGATTCGACCGACGCAACGGCGAGATCGATGCCGTTGAGCTTCAGCTCGGCGAAGGGTTTCGCGATGGGCTTGAAGCGAAGCGTGACCTGGCCGGAGACGGAGCGCGCCTTGAAGTCCGGCGTGACATCGAGCGCCAGATGCAACAGGTCGATCTCACGGCTCGGCGCGTATTTCAGAAAGTTCGAGGCTTCGGCGCTCGCGGCGAGCCATGTGTGGCCGTGGGCACAATAGAGATGCTCCGTTTCCGCCAGCGCCGGCCGGGGCGAGACGTGGAGAGTGAGCACAAGACAGGCGAAAAGGGCGAATCTGGTTCTCAAAATCGATTAACAGGAAATTGCTTGGGGGTGGAAGCAGCCATTTTCAAATTCACGCGATTGATTCCAGACGTCAATGGCGAATTGCCCAGCACTATGGTGGAGCGGGTCACGGAACGGTTTCCGAATTTGACTCAGGCGAGTGTCAGCAATTGTTGCTCAATTCCTGTGCAAGAGCTCGTTCAGGTTGCGGAGCCCTTGACCGAGTTCTGGGCAAAGGGAACTGGTGCATCCAAAATCGGAAATCGTTCCCCTGACCCCGATCCCCTAACCCGCGGCGATGACCTCGCGGACCACGTTGCCGAAGACGTCGGTCAGCCGGAAATCGCGGCCGGCATGACGGAAGGTGAGGCGTTCGTGGTCGAAGCCCAAGAGCTTCAGCATCGTCGCGTGCAAGTCGTGAACCGAGACCGGATTCTCGACGGCCCGGAACCCGAAGTCGTCGGTCGCTCCATGGATGGTGCCGCCCTTGATCCCGCCGCCCGCCATCCAAAGGGAAAAACCCCAATGGTTGTGGTCCCTGCCCTGCGCGGCTCCCGATCCGTTTTGACCCATCTCCACCGACGGCGTTCTCCCGAACTCTCCGCTGCACAAGATGAGGGTGCTCTCCAGCATCCCCCGCTGCTTCAAATCCATGATTAAAGCCCCAAGGCCTTGATCGCATTCGTTGGCTACCTTGCGATGTTCTTCGCGGATGTTCGAATGACTGTCCCAGGGCTGCATGTTTCCATGCCACGTCTGCACGAATCGTACCCCGCGTTCGACGAGGCGGCGGGCGATGAGTAACTGCCGATTCTGCGGTCCTTCGCCGTAAGCCTTGCGAATGTGCGCGGGTTCTTGATCCACATCAAAGGCATCGGTCGCCTCCATTTGCATGCGGTAGGCCAGCTCGAAAGATCGAATCCGCGACTCGAGGGCTGCCTCGCCGGGCCGAGATGCCAAGTGATCGGCGTTGAGTTCCCGCAACAGGTCAAACTGACGCTGTTGATCTTGAGGTCCGAGGCGTGCGTTGCGGATGTGGTCGATCAACTTCCGCGGATCCGCTTGCGAGGTGTCGACGTGGGTTCCTTGATAAGAACCCGGCAGGAAGGCCGAACGCCAATTGGCGGCTCCTCCCACGGGCATCCCACCTGGGCACAAGGCGACGAAGGCCGGTAAATTCTGGTTCTCAGATCCCATGCCCCACGTCAACCACGAGCCAAAACTCGGACGCACCAGCCGCTGATCTCCGGTGTTCATGAGCATGAGCGATAGCTCGTGGCTGGGCAGCTCGACATGCATCGACCGGATGACCGCCAGTTCGTCGGCACATTGGGAAAGGTGAGGAAAGAGATCGCTGATCGGGATCCCGCTCTGGCCGTGTTGCCGGAAAGTGAAGGGCGATGGAAGGGCTACACCGGTCTTCCGCTCCGTCTGAAGGTTTTCATAGGGGAGCATTTGGCCCGCCCGGCGCGTCAGCTCCGGCTTGGGATCAAATGTGTCCACCTGCGACATGCCGCCA
Source organism: Verrucomicrobiales bacterium (assembly GCA_005805505.1). GTDB lineage: Bacteria > Verrucomicrobiota > Verrucomicrobiia > Limisphaerales > UBA9464 > SXXZ01. The sequence continues at coordinate 36,666 of SYMJ01000125.1, forward strand.
TTGAGAAACACATGGATGACCCGCCGGGCGGTGGGGGCAAAATGCGGGACAAGGGGTATGTCTCCAGCCAAGGCCGGCTGGCAGACCAAATCTGCGAGGGCCAGAGAGCCGAAGCCCATGCCGCAACGCGTCAGGAAGTTGCGCCGTGAATGAGGAAGCAAGGGGTTCATGGGGTTCAGTTCAGTCCACGAATGAAAACTCATTGGAGGCGAGCAACGAATGCGCCGCCTGCTGCCACGCCATGGCCTGGGCTGCTTCGTCGCCAGTTCGCACAAAACGCAGGATCCGATCTAGCTCTGCTGGTCGGGGTTCGCGGGCAAACACGCGGTGGTAAAGTTCCCGGGCGCGCAGGACGTCATCCCGACCCGCAGCCTTGACGGCCAGCGCAGCGAGGGCTTTGGCTCGATCTTGGACGAACTCTGAATTCAGTGCGAACAGGGCCTGCTGGGGAACCGTGGTGTCCGGTCGACGGGCGGTGCATGAGCTCGGGTTGGCCGCGTCGAAGGTGCTCGACAAGTTTGACACGATATCCCGGTTCACAAAGGCGTAGACACTGCGGCGCAGCACTCCGGCTTGAGCCTGACGATCGAATGGCTTACCGCCTATGCTCAGGTCGAGTTCACCCGATGCCCACAGCATGGAGTCGAGCATTGCTTCCATTTCCAGTCGGCGGGTCGGCATCCGCCACCAAAGCTGGTTGTCTGGATCCACATTCCTGGCCTTCTCGTTCTCCACCGACCCTTGCGCATAGACGGCCGAGAGCAGAATGCGGCGGTGCAACCGCTTGATAGATCCGCCATCCGCCGCGAAGGCCGACGCCAGATGATCGAGCAACTCTGGATGGGTCGGACGGTTGCCTCGCGTGCCCCAGTCGTCGGGCGTCCGGACCAGACCTTGGCCAAAGTGATGCTGCCAGACCCAGTTCACCAAGACCCGGCGTGTGAGGGGATTGTCAGATGAAACCACGGCACGGGCCAAACCCAGCCGGCGGGAGCCCTCAGGAAAGGGTTCTGCACCCGATCGGCTGAGCACGGACAAGAATTGCGGGTTCACCACCTCGCCCCGCGCCAATGGGTTGCCCCGCTTCAGCACATGGAAGGCCGCGGGGGCCGGAGACTCGGTGAGAACCATGGCACGGGCCGGAGATCCTGCCGCGTTCAGGTGCAACTCGTGAATGCTCCCTCGGCGTCCTCCCAAAGTATCATTGACGGTGCGATTCAGAAGTTTCAAGGCGACCGCCTCCGTCACCGCGGTCGGAGTGTTCCCACCGTAAAGATGACGACGCAATTGCCGCAAGACCGGGCTGTTGATTTCGAGTTGTCGAGGGTCTTCGTCGGGAGTGATTTCCGCCCCGGTTGCCGCTTCGGCAGAAGCCGTTATGAGCGCCTTCAACCACGCCTGATGCACGGTAGCGAAAACCTCCCCATACGCATCAGCGACCTCGGCGAGGGACTTGCGAGGCTTCCGCCCCATCGCTTCCAGAACCCGGGGGTTCCATCGCGGGGCTTCTGCGGGGAGTTTGTGCAGGTCCTTGATGGCGGCGGGGTCTCCGTTCTCTTTGTGGAGCGCGTTCACCAAATTGGTGCACGCCCCCTCAAATCCGTCGGCCGGCAGCCGGGCCAAACGCACCCAGGGCCCGAACACGGGATCGGTGTCGGGCATTGCAGCGAGGTAATCGCGCCAATGATTGAAGATCAACGGGCGGATGTCATCGGTGCGGTAGGACAGGAACTCGGTGGAGACATCCTGCTCCGGAACCCCCTTGGCGATCTCGCGCAAGTAGAGGCCCACCTGCATTCGCAAGCGGCCGCGCATCACCTCATTGTGCTCCGCGGCCATTTCATCGTGACGGGTCTGGAGGCGCACCAACTCCCGCTGGTAGTCGCGACGGGCGTCGTTGGTTTTGCCAGAATCAATCACCGGCAGAGAATCGGGCACGCCACTGGCAGCCAACGCCGCGTACAGGGAATAGTAATCCCGGGTCGAAATGGCATCGAACTTGTGATCATGGCATCGAGCGCAAGCCACGGTGAGGCCCATCAAGCCCCGTGAAACAACATCAATCTGATCGTCGATCACGTCGTGCCGGTTGCGGTATTGCATGCCGACCGTAAGAAATCCCAATCCCGCGAGGGCCGGATCATTCTCCTTCAGACCCAGTTGATCGGCGGCGATTTGCTCGGTCACAAACTGCTCGTAAGGCACGTCGGCGTTGAAGGAGCGGATGACGTAATCCCGGTAGGTGTAAGAGAATGGAAACCGGGTGAAACCAATGGCGCTCCCACCGTGAGTGTCGGCGTAGCGGGCGAGATCCAGCCAGTGACGGCCCCAGCGCTCTCCGTAGCGCGGTGAATTGAGCAACCGGTCTAACACCTTCTCGCGGGCATCAGGCGACGCATCCGCCATGAAACCCTGAACCTCTTCCCAAGACGGGGGCAGCCCGGTGAGGTCAAACGTGGCGCGTCGAATCCAGTCCAACCGAGAGGCCGGCTGCGACAGAGAAAGGCCGCGGGACTGGAGCGCAGCGACAATGAACCGATCAATTTCAGTGTGGCTCGAAGCGACCCGCGGGGGAGGCACTGGGTTCCCTACCGGCTGATAAGCCCAGTGGTTGGAACTCATGCCTGCGAGCGGTGCAGCCTCCAGCAGCCCGATGGCAAAGAACCCAACTACTATCCAAGCGGCTAGGGTTTGAAGGAAACCGAGCCGCACACCCTGGCCATGCCATCGGCAACGGTCCATGGGATGATCCATGGGAGGGTGACTGCTGCAGGGGCTCATAATTGAAAACGTGTGCGGAAACACCGCGCTCATCAAGCCTCACCGTGGAGGCTTAATAGAGTGTCAAAAATCAAACTCTCCTCCGTCTTCGCATAAATACTGACGTCGGATCAGCGTAGTTCCGTTCCGGCGCGACCTCCGGAGCCATCCAGAACACAAATCTGGTTCACTGTTTTGAACCGCGCGTGATCGGTAAATTCCCAGACGACTTGTTTCTCTCTCGTGACTTCAAAGGCTTGGGGTTGTTTGCCCAGAAATGGACCCGGCAAATAATTGCTGATGATGGTGTTCCCATTGCTCAGCCGCTGGCAGCCGGCGGGCAGTCGCAACGGGTTTCCTGGTAGATCGTTTCCGCTGATTTGCCAAACCACGTTCAGTTTCTTGTCCAGCTCTACGACTTTCATCGTGGGTCCGAGAGTGACTAAGAGGTGTTCGTTGGGAAGTCGAACGGCCGCATGCGGATAACCCTCTACGGGGATCTCGCGGAGCAGGACGCCCATGGGCGAGAGTTCGACAATCTTCTGCTCATCCATCAAGCACACCCAGTAATGACCGTCGGCGGTTTGCCGGGTGCCTCGGAACTGATGCCCCATGTTCTTGGCTTTGGAGGCGATCGGGATTTCCTTAGCAATTTGCCCCGTTTTACCCACTTCAACAATCCGACTCATACCGCACTCGGCCACCAGAACATTGCCGTTTTTGAGCGGCTGGCACGAATGACATTGAGCTTGGGCAGGCGCTCGATATTCCCAGGCGACCTGATGCTGAGGGGTGATTTCCATTGCCCCATGGCGGTAACAGACGAGCACATTGCCATTGGGCCGCATCCAACAGTCTTGCGGCGTCTGAATTCCGTGCTCCCACTTTACCTTGCCGTCCTCAGCGACGATGGCGATTTTGTTCCCCTCGTAATCACAGCACAAAATGCGGTGGCGAGCCGAGTGTATCAAAGGTGCGCCTAGAACGGACACTCCTTGCAAGGCGACAGCGGTGGCTGTCTGCCAAGCAAACTGACGCCGCGTGAGCTTCGAAATAGAACGCGTGTTGGATCTCATGGTGGGAATCCCCCGGTGTCTAAAGTACCCAGCGTCGCGTTGCGAGACTGATCCTGCAGGTACACAGGCTTCGTGGGGGGGATTGGAACGAGCCCTTTGTGATAGCGCGCCTTCAACTGCCATGGAACCGCTGGCCGCTCTGCGCTACCTGCCTTGCCTTGGGTGCCGGTCCTAGCCCCGACCATTCAGACGGCTCACCGGCCTCGATGCCTCGCTGTAACCATCACGTAGGATCACCATTCTGCAGAAAAGCCATTGCGCGGTCTTCACGGGCCGGCCAAATCTCAACCTTTGCCCCCTCATTTCATTTTTGTATGCCTGCTCTACTTTTGTTGGTCGAAGACAATGAGCTGAACAGTGACATGCCGAGCCGACGGTTGGAGCGCAAGGGGTATGTGATCCAGATGGCTGCGGATGGCGCTCAAGAGGTGAACATGGCCATGGAGTTGCGACCGGCCCTCATCTTGATGGATCTGAGCCTTCCGGTGATGGACGGCTGGGAAGCCATTCGCCGACTGAAGGCCGATCCGGAGACCGCCACCATTCCCATCATCGCACTCACCGCCCACGCCCGGGCTGAAGACGAGAAGACGGCCC
>SYMJ01000126.1 GCA_005805505.1 Verrucomicrobiales bacterium
CCTACGGCTCACCTTCCTTCGCTCCACCACCCAGCGAGCCATTCCCACCCCATCCACCCCTCACCTCAAGTGAGGAATTTTAATTGTCGCCAAAGGGGAGGAATAATTGTCGTTGAACAGCATTCCAACATATAACTTATGGGTGACTGGCAGAGGCCGGCGCACGGGGTGGGTGCCTCCGGGGCTGACTCCGTGGTCCCGCGCCTGCACTCGCAGGAAGGCTGCAAGGGAAGATGAGGTTTTCGCGCTTTGCGCGAGGGGATAAGGGTGTTTGCCTTCAACCTTCGTTCCGGCGCGGTCCCGCTGCTGCCGCTGTGTGTGGTGCGCGGGGCTGCCGGGGGGAGCGTGGGGGTGATGTCTGAATCAGAGTTGGGAGTTGTCTTCGGAAAAAGACTTTCAGGCGGTCGCCCCGCTCTTCATTCGCTTGGTAGGCTCCTGAGGTTCTCTTCATTGTTTCATCGTCTGACCCTCCGGATAAAGCTGTTGCCGGGGCCGATTCCTGTTCTATCCTATGGGTTCAACTGTTGACGCGATGAACTCCGAACTGACCAAGAAAGCCCTCGAAATCGTCGGGAATCCCAGCACTCTGGTGAATCTCATGTCTCGCCGGGTTCGCCAGCTCACCTCGGGCGGCGGCGGCTTGTGCCGTCCTCTCGTAGAACCTCCGGTGGGTGCCGGTATCGCGGATATCGCGTTGCTCGAGATTATTGAGGGAAAGATTACCTTCGAATCCACTCAGGAAGAGTCTTCCGAGGCCGCTGGAGTCGTGGTCGGAAAGCCGGCTCCCAAGCGCCGCCGCAAGACGGTGGCAGCCTAAGAGAGGTTGCTGTTTCGGAGTCGATTTAATCGGAACCGATTTTCCCCTGAGCTCACGGTCGCGCCGGAGAAACTCTTCTCCGGCGTTTTGCTCGAAGTCCGGCCCTTATGTCTGAAATCGTCACCAACTCTAAAGCCCGGCGGGATTACCACATCCTCGATACCTACGAGGCTGGGTTGGTTCTGCGAGGCTCTGAGGTGAAGTCGGTGCGGGCTGGCAAGGTTCAGATCGCTGACGCCTTCGCGAAGGTGGAGCGCGGCCAGGTGTGGCTGCACAACGCTCATATCGAGGAGTACGTCTTTGCGACCCATGAGGTCCACGCTCCGAAGGCACCCCGCAAGCTCTTGCTCAATAAGCCCGAGATCCGGAAGTTGGCGGAGTTGGCCAATGTGAAAGGCAACTCGCTAGTGCCTTTGTCTCTCTACTGGAAGGGCGATCGAGTGAAGCTGTTGCTGGCAATTTGCAAGGGCAAGGTCGAGTACGATAAGCGTCAGGATATCCGCAAGCGCGAGGACGAACGCGAGATGCGTCGAGCCAGTGCCCCTCTGCTCCGAAAGTAGCTCGGCTTTGGGTAGCCAGCATTCTAGGGAGTCTTGCTCATCTCCCTGTTATAAAACGAATAAAGCCGACCTCGCAAAAGGCGCGAAGGTCGGCTTCTTCAATGCTTGGATTCGATGTTTGGATTTGAGGCCGGATAGAGATCTGAGTGAGCGCCTCCTAATGACTATCTCCTAGAAGCTTACACCTTGGTCAGAATCTTCTACCTTGGTCAGCGCTTGCGTTCAGGTTTGGTTTTTGAGTTCCAACACCGAGTAGGCTGCCTTCGGAACCGGTCGTAGATCCCAGATCAGGCCGGTCCACGACATCATTTTCAGCGTGTAGTAAGTGATATCTATCTCCCACCAGAAGAAACCCTGTCGCACACAGGTCATGTGCTGGTGGTGGTTGTTGTGCCAGCCTTCACCGAGGGTGATGAGTGCGAGGATGAGGCTGTTCTTGCTGTCGTCGTCGGTCTTGTAGCGGCGGGATCCAAACACATGCGCCAGCGAATTGATGCAGGCTGTGGCTTGGAAGAGGGCAGTGGTACTGATGAAGAAGCCCCATACCAACAATTGGCCAGCGGTCACCCCCAGTGACGGTGCGAAGTGATGGAGCAGTGAGCCGATGCCCGTCAAGGAAAGGGCGAAGAGCACTGGGACCAGCAGGTCGTAGCGATTGAGAAACACCAGTTCTGGGAACTTGGATAAGTCTTTGATGCGACTGTAATCGGTCGGGAAATTCTTGGAGCAGGTGATCCAGCCAATGTGAGCCCAGAGGAAACCCTTTTGCCGCACCGAGTGCTTGTCATCGGGCTCATCGGAGTGCTGGTGATGGTGGCGATGCGACGCGGCCCACCACAACGCTCCGCGTTGGACGCAGGTGCCGCACAGCACCGCAAAAATAAACTGCATGAAGCGGGAGGTGCTAAAGGTGCGGTGCGAGAAATACCGGTGGAAGAAACCGGTGACGGAGAACATCCGGACGAAGTAGAGCGAAATTGCCGTAAGGACGGCCGTCCAACTCCAACCGGTCCAGATGACACCCAGGCAGCCCAGGTGCAGGAAGAGGAACGGAAGAGTGCGGACCCATTCGACCTGTTCGGGCTTTTCCTTCAAGGCCAGAGCCCCGCCGGGGATGAAGTCGGAATCCACCCATTGTGCCACGGATGTTCTGACATGTTGAAAGGTACGGATGATGACGTTATCAGACATGAGTCACAGACTGTTTTCAGTGTTTCCCTCCGGCCAGTCGAGTTCATCACCAGACCGACGAAGTGACGGTAACTTGTCAGAAGATTGGAATTTTTCCAATTCTCTTTGATGTAAAAACCCTGCAGCACTTGCTTTAGCCAAAACAGGATTCGGTGCCAAGACTTCAAGATACCGGCGAGGCCGCCCCTTGAATTAAAGATCAAGGGCCCGGTATTTTCTAGCGGACTGCGGCAGAGCGGTGCGCTTTCGATTTTATCGCTCGTGTCTGAGGTCCTGAGGTCGTGAGAGGCTGCGTTCAGTGGGTAGCCGTGCAGAGTAGGTCGGCACTGTTTAGGCCGAGCCGGAGGCAGAGGCGGGCAATCGTCTGTCGGCCCACGGAGTCGGTGGTTTAGGGGTGGAGAGGTTTTAGCTCGAAGATTTCTCCGGGTCGGGTCACGAGGCTGACCCGGTTTGCAGGGAGCGCTTCCAAGGAGTGTCCCTTCCGCAGCACTCCCCAGGGCTGACCGGGCCAGGGGTTCTGGATGACGCATTCGCGCCCCCGCTCGCTGCGGATTTGGACGGACTGAACTCGTCCTTCTCTGAATTGGCTGCTCACCAGAAACGCGCCTCGGGCCCGCAAGTTTCCAAACCGTGCGGCCCGATCTCGCGGCCAGGCCGGGAACAGCCTCAAGACTCCATCGTGCGATTGGAGAAGCATCTCATTGATCGTGGCGGGCACGCCTGAGCAGTTCTCGATGCCACCACCTCCGCCAAAGATCATGAGATTGGGAAGCCCGAACTCGGTGACTTGGCGGCGCAGTTTGCGGAGGAGATCCTCGGGATCATACCCCACTCGAGCGGCTCCCGGAAAGGTGATGCTAAATCCGTTGAAGTGTCCGATCCATTCACTCTCGGCCCAGCCCCGGGCGTCGTCTTGCAACAGGCGCAGCATTGCAGGATCTGAACCCAGACCCAGGACTCCCGTGGGCCAGACCATGCCCATCCATTCGAGGCGGGTGTTGTTGCGCGACGGCCCGATCCGACTCGCGGCAGGCCCGGCCTCGGCTCCCCGGATGCGTCGGATGCCATCGACCTCCACCGTGGGGAAGTCGCTGAGCCGCCCGAGAATATCCCGCCATCGGTCGCGCCGGTCGGCATCGGTTCCCAACTCCGTGCTCACGTCCAGCATCCCTTGGAAGAGCATTCGCACGAGTCCTAGGGACAGGCAGTTGTTGCGGTCACTGCCGCCGTCGCCGACTTCGCCGGAGGCATCGTTGCGGATCACGTAACGGCCTTTGTCTAGGTGCAGGTAGTCTTCCCAGAACAGGGCCGTTTCGCGCAGGAAGGGATAAACTTTCTGCGCATAGTCCCGGTCGTAAGTGTGATAAAAGCGCAGGAACATGTTCACCGCGGCGAAGGCGGCATTGCTCTTTTGGCCGAGGAACATCCGGCGGCCTTCACCAGGAATACCATGACCATCGGGCATGAAGGAGGTCTCTAGGCCTCGGGGTCCCACGCCGACATCGTAGTAAACTCCCCGCACTTTCAGGAGTTCTTGGGCGTTGGTCCGCGCGGTCGGCAGGTAGTCGAGAATGGGCGCATCGTAGGGCTCGGCCAATTCGGGATGGTTGGACGCGAACACGCCCCACCACGGAGCCTGATGGTTGTAGTTCAGATGATAATCGGCCTGCCACGAGGGACCGTCGGTGGTCGTCCAGTTACCGAAGAGCGAGGGCGGAAATTTTGGATTTCGACTGCAAGCAGCCATCAGGTAAAGCGAACCGTAGTAGTACCGCTCGAGCAGTGGGTCGCCGATTTCCACAAAGGACTGCGACCAGAAATTCCGCCACCACTGACGATGTTCCGAGCGGAGGGTCTCGAGGCGTTCCGGGGTGAGAGCAGCGATCCGCTTCTTGGCCTCATCGAGCGGATGGGCGGATTCCTCATCAGTGACCACGGCGGCAACTAGCACGATGGGTTGCGCCGGTGAGAGCACGAACCGATCGGCCGACCAGCCATCGCCTCGGCTCCACGGAAGTCCCGGTTTGCGGTGATGGAACAACCGCATGGCAACCGCCGCCTCGCTGGTCTTGCGCAGAGGTTTTTGCTCGAGCGCGATGGAGCGTTCGGTGGAGACGAACTTCCGGACCGACCAGTAGCCATCTGGCAAATTTCCTGAAGCGGTCTCCGCCTCATTGCCGGTGATGGGGGCGAGCGTGGCGTCGATGCCGATCAGGTCGGTAGGACCGAAGGGATTGGTATCGGACGCTTGTCCATCGACGGACAACTCGATGACCAGCAGGTTTTCGGTCGCCGCGACCCACGAGCGCATGCGGAGGGTGGCTCCAGCCCGGGTGAAGGGCGGTGGATCTTCGACCCGTTGAGTGGTGCGCAAGGTGTGGAGGACCTCGGCGGTCTCTAGTCGTTGTTCGGCGTGGTAGGTCCCGTTGAACAATGCAGGAATGTTGAGGCGATCGCCGCGATGGGACAGGGATGGCCGTTGGGGTAGATCGACTTGGTCTTCCAGAAATCATTCTTGGCGATCCAGAAGCGGTGACGTTCTGGGCTGTTGGTCGTCGTCGTGGAGCGGGTGGTCACCTTGGCGCCTCCGTCCTCCCCCAATCCGTGGTAGCGCCGTCGTTCGGTGACTGTGCCTATGGCCACGCCCACGTCGCCATTCCCCAACAGCGGACCATCCGGCAGTTTGCGGGTGGGCATGAGCACGGGCGGTGCGTGGAAGACCCCGGAGTGTCGAGCCACCTGACGGAGGGCCTCTGCGGCCACGTCAAAATTGGGCTCGTCCTGGGCGACGCACGGCGAGCTCAGGAGAAGCCCCAGAAACAGCACCCAGAGGGAACGGCGAGAAGGGAGGAAGGTGGGCATGGGGCGGTGGTTCCGCAGGCTGACCCATGGACGGGCCCTGACGCAATCCCAGGGGATTTTAGGGCTGCTGATGCTTCCCGGGCGAGCTAGCGCGGGACCGGTCCTGCGCTCGCAGGGAGGCTCGGGGGAGGGGTTGCTTTCGCGCTGCGCGAGAGGGGTTTGGGTGATCGCTTCCAATGCTTGCTCCGGCCCGGTCCCTCTGCTGCCTAGAGGCAGTTTACAGCCGGGGTCGGTCCCGCACATATACACAAAAGGGGCCACTCTCGCTTATTTTAATTATTGGAGACAGGCTCCATAAGGAGAGATTTTTGGGTGCGTGGGCGGGTGGAGGTTCCGCGGGACCGGTCCTGCGCTCGCAGGGAGGCTCGCTTCGGCCCGGTCCGGCTGACAACTTAGGAGCGCGTAACCAAATTGTCACACAGAGGTCTATCTGTTCATAGATGAAGAGCCGTGCCTCCCTCCTGTTCGCCGGTCTGATTTCAGCGGGTATCTCTGCCCTGGCTGGGAACCCCACGTCTCCCCAAGAGTTGTTTTCACTGCAAAAGGTCTGGGATGTCCGTCTCGAGTTTCCGGCTGGGCAGTGGCAAGCGCTCGAGCCCAAGGGAGGCGGTGACGGGCCCTTTGGGGGTCGAGGCGGCTTCAACCCAAACCGTTTCATGGCGCCCGTATGGTTGAAGGCCCTAGACGCCAACCAAGACGCCTCGGTGACTCGGGAAGAGTTTTTGGGAGCCTTTCGTCGCTGGTCTTCGGAATGGGACAAAGAGAAGAAGGGGCATTTGGATATCGATGCCCTGCGCGAGGGCTTCAATCAGGCTCTGTCGATGAATCCCGGTGGCCCCGGCGGTCGTCCGGGCGGCGGCGGCGGTGGTTTTGGTCCGAAGCTCTTAGCTAAGGACGGCGGACGCAACGGACTCAGTGGTGCTGCGGGTCTCGTTTTCGAATACGTCCACGCTGATTTGGAGATCGCTGGTACTCGCTTGACCAATGTCGCCGTGCGTTACAAGGGCAACGGCACCTACATGGGTTCTCGTATGAGCGACAAAAAATCTCTCAAGCTCGACCTCAACGAGTTCGTCTCCAACCAGCAGTTTGCCGGGGTGGCCAAGATCAACCTCCACAACAACGTCACCGACGCCTCGTGGATGAATGAACCGTTGTCGTACGCCCTGTATCGCGATGCTGGAGTTCCGGCGCCGCGCACCACCTATGCGCGGGTTCGGGTTACGGCATCGGGAGCCCACACCAACGACTATTTGGGTCTGTATTCCATCGTCGAAAATCCCGACAACCACTGGGCGGACGGGCATTTCGGCACCAAGAAAGGCGCCATCTTCAAGCCGGTGACACCGACCTTGTTTCAACACTTGGGGGACGATTGGAAGGCCTACCAGCAAATCTACGACGCCAAGTCCGAGCTGACGGCAAAACAAAAGCAACGGGTCATCGACTTCGCGCGACTCGTCACTCAGGCCAGCGACACCGACTTCGCTCGTCGAGCCCCAGAGTTCCTTGATGTTGAGGCCTTCGGTCGTTTTATGGCGGTGACCGTGTGGCTCAGCACCCTCGATTCGATTCTGACCCTCGGTCAAAATTACGTGATGTACCTGCATCCGAAGACCGATCGGTTCCAGTTGGTACCGTGGGATCTCGACCATTCCTTCGGCAATTTTCCCATGCAGGGCAGCCAAGAGCAGCGCGAACAACTCAGTGTTCAGAAGCCCTGGTCCGGCCAGAACCGCTTTTTCGAGCGAGTCTTCGCGGTACCTGCATTTAAGGATGCCTACTTGGCCCGCATGAAGGAGTTTCAGGGCACGATTTTCCAACCGGAGCGTCTGACTCGGCAGGTGGATGAAGTGGGTGCGCTGCTGCGCCCGAGCGTGGCGGAGGAATCGCCGGAAAAACTGGAGCGCTTCAACCAAGTGGTTTCGGGCAAGGCTGTGGCCGGCAACACGTTTGGCGGCGGCGGCCCCGGTGGCCCTCGCGGCAACGGACGGCCAGGAGAGAATGGTCGACCCGGAGGTCCCGGAGGTCCCGGAGGCTTTGGAGGTCCTGGCGGCCCTGGCGGCCCTGGTCGTGGAGGTCCCGGCATGAATCCCTTTGGCGATCCGCCCAAGCCCATCAAGGGTTTTGTGTTGTTACGCCACCAGTCGGTCGCGGCCCAGTTGGCGGGAACCTCACCCGGGATGGAACTCGGTATGCCCGGCGGCCCCGGTGGTCGTGGAAGTCGTGGGGGTCCCGGGGGTCCAGAAGGCCGTGGGGGGCCGGGGCGTCCGGGTGGAGGTCCAGATCGTGGCCCTGGTGGTGGCCCTGGTGGTTTTGGTCCGGGTATGTTCATCGCTCAGCCTGTGACGGAATCGGCCGATACGGATCACGACGGCAAGATTACTGCCCGCGAATGGACAACCATGGCTGAGCGTTGGTGGACCCAGTGGGACAAGGCCCAGAAAGGCACGGTCAACGAAGAGCAAATCGTCGACGGACTCTCGGCCGTCTTCCCTCAGCCTCGCTAATCCCGCC
>SYMJ01000127.1 GCA_005805505.1 Verrucomicrobiales bacterium
GAGGTGTTTTCCCGCTTCACTTCGGTTCCCGACGAGTTGCCGTATGGTGCGCCGAAGCTTGCGGCCGCAGTCGCTGCCTAAAAAAATCCACCGACGGGTCTTCGACGTCGGCCGAGGGCAGCACTGAGGTCGGCTCTGAGGTCGCGATGATAGCGCTCTTGCCTTCGGGCGAGATTCCGAGATTCTCTGGAACTTTAGGAACTGATCTTATGGCCGTACACGTCCGCATTCCCACGCCGCTGCGCAAACTCACCCACGATGTTGAAGTTGTTCAGGTGAGCTCCGGCACCATCGCTGGAGCGATCGCCGAGTTGCAGAATCAATTTCCCGGCATCGCCGAGCGCCTCATGGACGAAAAGGGTGAGGTTCGACGCTTTGTGAACATCTACCTGAACGAGGAAGACATCCGCTTCCTCGACAATCAGGCCACCGTCATCAAGGACGGCGACGAGATCAGCATCATTCCGGCCATAGCTGGGGGTTGATCCTTTCCGGCTTTACCAACCTCCCTAACAGCACCATGCCCACCAAAATTTCCAAGCCTGCCAAGGCCATAACGCCTCCAAAAGGTGCTCCGAAAGCTTCCAAGGCGGTCAAGCCGCTGCGAAAGAGTTTGGACTCTGACAAGACCGCCTCTCGTTTCTGGCTGACCTATCCGCCTCAGCGCATCAAGGCGCCAGTGATCTGGAAACTGGGGCATCAGTTCAAGCTGGTGACGAGCATCCGTCAGGCGAGCGTGACCGATGTGGTCGGTATTGTTTGCTTGGAAATCGAAGGGGCTGCCTCGGAGATCACCGCCGGGGTGCAATGGCTCAAGAAGCAGGGCGTGCGGGTTGAACCGGTGGAACTGAGCGCGGTCGAATCCTGAAATCGCTCAACAGCCCGCTCAACAACACGCTCAAATAAACCCCGCTCACGACCGTGAGTCCGTGAGTTTCGAGGGTTGAGAGTTTTCATCAGGCCGAGCCCTTACCAGGGTTATCGGCCTGTTTTGTTTTGCACGCGCTTGTTTTCCACGCGCTTGGCTTCTACGCGCTCGTAGTTCAACGGGCCCACCCAACGCGTGTTGAACTGTTGGTGCAGGGCATCGCTGGGGAAGGACGGGCGGGCCTCCTGGCCGTGACGGGCGTCGTCCATGCCATGCCAGGGCAGGGGCTCGATGCGGTCTCCGGCGGCGACATGATAATCGGCATCCTTGTTCCATCCGACGGTCCAGAGGAAGAAGCTCCGCGTGTGTCCGGAAGGAATCTTCGGTAGGGCGTCCGCGGCAAAAGCGAGCGTCAATTCATCGCCCGCGGCCACCGTCACCACCCCGTTGTCTTCGGCTGCGATGAGCCCATCGACCGAGCCGTATCGGGTGGCCCAGCCGCTGGGGGTGATCCGCCACGACGGGCGCTGACGGACACTCTCATGCAAGGGGGTGAGCGGGTCCGAGGGGCCCGTGGCGGCAAACTCTCCGTAGCCATGCCAATGAAGGTCGCTCGAGGTGGGGCTCAGGGTGCCAACCTCGGCGGGTTGGTTTTTTTGGAACAGGGCGATGCGGTCCCAGTGGAGTTCAAACGCGTAGGTCAACCGCAGGCGTCGAGTGCCCGCCGGCAGTTGGCCTCCCAAGGGCACCAGGATGGTCTTGGTGCGACCGGCGGGTGCGCCAACGCTCACTTCTCGGAGCGGTTGCCATTGGTTCGGAGCCGTCTCTGCTTCGAGCTGGGGGAAGGGGAAAGGCAACTCCGGATCATGGCTGCCGGCAATGTTGGCCATGCCGCCGCCGAAGCGCAGCCAACCGCTGAGAGCCAGGGTGAGTCCCGGGTGGTTGGTCAAGGGCCCGAAATCCAGAACGATCGAAGTGGGTTCTGACAATCCTCGCAGTTGGGGAGCCCGTAGGCGCGGTGAAAACCGTTGTCCGTCCTCTTGATCTAAGGTGGCGGTCAGAGACGAACCATCGCCTGCCTGGGCCTCTCGGAGCGGAACACGACCCGAGAGAATTCGCAGTTCGTGGCGAGGGAAGGGCGGTCCGGGCACCAGTTTGCTCGTGGAATGTGCCTCGGCATTCGCCGGAATATCCACCCAGCCGAGCTTGGCCTCGTCGAGGTAGAGGATTTCGCGCAACTCCTCGGTGAGTTGCACGGTGTAGCGGCCCTCTTTGGGGACGAAATCGGCTGAGCCGCCGAGCGACACCCATTCCCGAGGGTCGGCCACGATGTTGTGGCCGGGCCGGGAGGGCAGTCCCACGGGTGCGGAGCTGAGGATGTCGGTTAGGAAGCGGAACCGGGTGCCATCCCAGGCGTAGAGGTAAGGGCACGAGCCGGTCGGGTTCTTGGGTTCGATGAGATCAATCACCTGCTTCGGGTGGGCGCTCACCCCAAACAAGGGTTGGGTATCGGCCCAGCGGGCGAGGACCGTCTCGATGTCCTTGTGGCGTCCCACGCCGATCTCCACAGGCTTGCGCTGGACGCTGCGCAGGGCTCGCCAATTACCTGCGTTGAGCTCGATGTGCAGGCCGATGCCGCTGAAATTCGATCGGTTTCCGATGGGGCGAAACTTGACCAGGCCATTGGCGTTGGCCCCGTTGTTTCGGAAGAATTGGACTCCGCGTCCCTGGATCTCGAGGAGGCAGTCAATGTCGCCGTCTTGATCAAAGTCCGCGAAGGCGGCATGGCGTACGTTGGAGCTCGCCAGGCTCTTGAGTCCCAGCAACTCGGTCATTTCGTGGAAACCTCGGCGGCCGCGGTTGCGCCAGACTCGGAGTCCATCGGTGCCCCAAGTAATCAGGTCGAGCCAGCCATCGTTGTCGTAGTCGAGGGCGCGGATCTTTTGGATCCCGTTTTTCTTGGCCGGGAGGCGCAAGGGTTCACGGAGTCCCCCGAAATAGAGGGAGACCGCGGTCTCGGTCACCAGGACCACGTCGGCCCGAAGGTCGTTGTTGAAATCTCCCACGGCCAGGCATCGAGCCACTGGCCAGTCTGTGGGCTGAGCCATGGCCGACAAGCCCTCCCGACGTTGATTGGACAGGATCCAGGGTGGCTCTCCCTTGCGCGTGAGCAGCACATCCGGGAGGTCGTCGTTGTTCCAATCTTCGATGGTCACCGAAGTGACGCCGGTGACATCAAATCCATCGCCCGGACTTGGCTTGCGTTCGCGGAAGATGGCCGTTCCGTAATTGGTGAAAGCCCTAAGTCGGCCTTCTGGGGTGACCGCCAGCAGTGCTAGTTTGCCCGTGATGTCGATGTCCCCCAGGGTGGCGTCCGTTCCCTTCAGGGCTCGGATCCCACCCAGAGCCGATCCGTCGGTGATGAACCCGTTGGTGGCGAACTTAAGCAATTGGGAGCCTTGGGATCCCACGAGCAACGCGTCGTCGTAGCGGTCGTTGTTTAGGTCTCCAACGACGATTTCTTGAACCGTTCCAACCGTGGAGTTGAGCGGCTCGGACCTTGCCACGAAGGTGGCGTTGGAGTTCCAAAGGAGGCGCAACTGCCCTTGGTCATCGGTGAGCAAAACATCATTCCAACCGCGACGGTTCAGGTCGAACAAACCGAACGGACCCCTCAGTCGACTCGCCTCCGGGCCCAGGGCTCGGGCGGTGTCCTCGACAAATTGGACGGAGACTGGGTCGGATTCGGGCTGCTCGAGAGCGAACGGAGCCAGGATCTCGGTGTACTTGCATTTCTCGAAGAGAGCCGGGTTGTCGGCCGCCTGCGACTTTCCGGCCGCGACCCGTTGGTGCTCAGCCAGTTCGGCCGATGCTTGTTCCCGGGCTCCCTGTCGCAGGTAGGACTGGCTGAGTTGGTAGTGGGCCGAAGGGTGATCCTTGTCGAATTCGATCACCTCGACGAACTGCTCGGCGGCGTCGGGGAAGCGTCCCCACCCTGCATAGGCAAGGCCCAGCTGGAAGCTCACGGTGTTGAGGGTGCGGTCGGCTTGCTTGGCCTCGGTCAGCGACTGGACCGCGTTGGAAAAGGCACCCATGCGGAGATGGGCGCAGCCAGCCAGGTAGTGAGCTGCACCGCGACCGGGTTCGACTTGCAGCGCCTCTCGGGCATGGACCAAAGCCTGGGAAGGTTGGCTCGCCAAGAGGAAGGCGTTGGCCAGGTTCAGGTGAACGTCTGGATTGGACGGGTTCATCGACAAGGCCACTTGGAAGGCCTCGATCGCCCGCCGCGCATCGCCCGCGGCATAGTAGCCACGACCGGCGTTCATGTGGGTGGCGAACTGGGAGTCCTCGTTGGAGGCCCGGTTGAACCACCAGGCCGTCGCCGCGATCCCGATAATAAATAGGAAAATGCCCACCACCAACGCGGGTGCGGCCGGGGATTTCTTCGGAGGACTCATGCGGGTTTGGACAACCTACTTTGAAATAGCAAAAAGCAACACCCTGGCTGCCCGGGCTTCTGCGCGGGATCCAAAGCGGGCGGTGTCAGATCAGAACCCGTCCTTCGAAGACGAAGGTGGCCGGTCCGCCGAGTCGAACATCATTGAAGCCTCCGTGGTCATCGGCTTGGAAGGAAACGCTCAATTCATCGCCGCCCTGCACTTGAATGCGGATGGGTGAGGAGAAGCCCTGCAAACGGGAGGCCACCAGCGCGCTAGCGGTGACGCCGGTGCCGCAGGCGAGAGTTTCTCCTTCGACGCCCCGCTCATAAGTCCGCACGCGGAGTTGGTTGGGGCCGATGATTTGAACGAAGTTCACATTGGTGCCGCGCGGCTTGAAGTGGTCGTGCCAGCGCAGTTCCGATCCCAGAGACTGGACCATGGCCTTGTCGGCGTCTTCCACGAAGACCACGGCATGCGGCACGCCGGTGTTGATGGAACTCACCTCTAAGACTCCGGCTAGTGTCGTGACCTTCTCCGAGAGGCGTAGGTCGTGCGGAGCCGTGAGGTTGATGGTCACCCGCTCTCCCTGGAACTCGGCGGTGATCACGCCGGCGGCGGTTTCAAAGGTCATCGTGGGCTTGGTCCAACCGGTGGCCCGCTGGATGTACCGCGCGAAGCAGCGGGCGCCGTTGCCGCACATGGCGGCATCCGATCCGTCGGAGTTGTAGAAGCGCCAGGCCCAGTCGGCCTTGCCGGTGAGGCTGGGCACCAGAAGCATGAGGCCATCGGCTCCAATGCCGAACTGCCGGTGACATAATTTGGCCACCTGCTCCGGAGTTAGCACGATGCGGGCATTGCGGTTGTCGAGCAGGATGAAGTCATTCCCGGCCCCGCTCATCTTGAGAAACTCCAGAGTCATGTCGGAGGTAGATCATAGGCCGATGTCCTGCCGCGACAAGAGTTCGGAAAGGTTGGGAATCCTAATGCGTAAAGGCGTCCGAGGTTTGGATCGCCGTGGGCTTGAACTTCGCCAGCCTGCGCGCAGGCTTTTGGTATGCGAATTATCCGCTCGCCCAAGGCCATGCAGCGTCAGGCGCTGCAGTGGCGGAGCCGGGGCCTCCGCGTCGGCTTTGTACCGACCATGGGGTATTTGCATGCCGGTCATTTGAGTTTGGTACACGAAGCGCGGCGGCGGGTCGGGGTCGATGGAGTGGTGGTCGTCAGCATTTATGTGAATCCCACCCAGTTCGCACCGACTGAAGATTTGGCCAAGTACCCCAGAGACTTCGCCCGAGATTCCAAATTGTGCCGCGAGGCAGGGGTAGACGTGATCTTTGCGCCGACAGACAGCGACATGTATGCGGGGCGCGAGGACGGGGATTACTCCACGTATGTCGTGGAGGAGGGGTTGACGCAGGGTCTGGAAGGGGCATCACGTCCCACCCATTTCCGGGGCGTGACCACCGTGGTGACCAAGCTCTTCAACTGCGTGTTGCCGGAGGTTTCGGTCTTCGGGGCCAAAGACTGGCAGCAGGCGGCCGTGATCCGGCGCATGGTGACAGACCTTCAGTTCCCGATCCGGATCGTGGTGGCTCCGACCACACGGGAATCGGATGGCTTGGCGATGAGTTCGCGCAACCGATACTTGCAACCCGAGGAGCGGGTGCAAGCCACCGTGTTGTGGCGTTCCCAGAAATGGGTCCGTCAGGAGGTCCGGCGATTTGTGGACGGTGTTCCATCAACCCGGCTCCGTCAGAGAGTGGAAGCCTTGGTGGCCGAGTGTCCGGCCGCGCGCCTAGACTACGTTGCCTTCGTCGATCCGGACACACTGCGCCCGGTGGACTTAGTCCGCCGAGGGCATCGCATCGTCTTGGCGGTCTTCGTCGGCAAGACGCGCCTCATCGACAACGGCGCGATTTAAAAAGACTCCAAGGTCCGAGCGTCTATCGCAGCAGGTTGGCGATTTTAGGGCGGGTGGCCTTGAGTTGTTCGTAATCGAGTTTCAAGCCCAATGGACTAAGAACGGCCTGCAAGAAGTCGTAAAGACCTTTGACCTGATCGAAGGGTACCGAGACGGAATCTAGGGCCGTTTTTCCTGCGTTGTCTTTGGCGAGCTTGTCAGCGCCGTGAGCCAACAAGTGTTGCACGATTTCGGTGCGGCAGAAGAACGCGGCGACGAGGAGGGGGCTGGCCCCATCGTTGTTTCGGGCGTTCACATTGGCTCCCGCCTGAACCAAGACTCGCACCGCCTCCAGGTGACCGAATACCGCCGCCGTGTGCAACGGGCTGCCCCCGCTGTCCGGCGCTTTTTCGTTCAAATCCGAGGTGGCCTTGATGTGCTGTTGGATGGCCTCGAGGTTTCCGGTTCGGGCCGCTTCTTGGATGCTGATGGCTGGCGGAGCGGATTTGCTGGCACTGGGGGACGTGGGCTTGCCGCACCCGGCCATCAAGGTGAGCAACAACAGGGATGAGGCGAGTGTCTTGATGTTCATAGGCTCAAGTTTAACGGACGGGAAATGGGAATCCTGACAACGATTTTAGCACCAGAGCGAGGATGGCTGGATTTGCGCCGAAGGCCCTCAGATGGCTTGGGATCATCGGGTCAGGGAACAGCAGTAGGAATAACCTCGATCTGGAAGAGTTCCAGTCCTGCAGGATGGGTGAGGGTATGACAAAAAACCGATTCGACAGTGAGTTCAAAGGGGCGCGCCGGGAGCTTCTTCGACAGGTGTTTCAGGGCAGGGTCCAAAATGAAGTCGCGAATCGGAAGGGTCACGTCGAAGACCCGGCCAGCACCAAACTGTTGAGCGCTCCGCGCCGTCAGGAATCGGCCCGCAAATGCGCCGTTGGCATCCCGCAGGTGGACGCCGAAATAAACCGTGCGCGACACCCCCAGCCGGCCACGAATTCGCAAACGGCTGTCCGGATGAAGCGTGACGGGCGGGGCATCCCATGTGGAAACCCGCGTCGCGGCGGCAAAAATGGTCCGCTTTAGCTGGGTGGTGAACGGGACGGCCAGCAACGCGGCGTCGCGACCTGCGGCGGGCGGCAACCATTTGCCGAGCGTGCGTTCGGGTCCGAGTGGGAGGCGACTGGTCCAGTGGTCGACCGGTGCCAGAGCGGGCTCGACGGTGAACTCGTGGTCGGCGGCGGCCAAGACGCGATGTCGGGTGGGGACATCGAGTTCGGCGCCGTCGCTCAGGCGTTTGACGCGAACCGTTCCCTGGCTGACGTCAAGACGGGTTGCGCTGGTATCCGTCTCGATCATGAACTGGGTTCCGAGCACCTCCATGAGTCGGGTCGGCGAGCACGATGGTATCGATCACCTCTAGCTTCGAGGAGCGCGAGAGGTCCACGAGAGCAACGGTGTCGGCGGCGGCATTCAGCACCCACGCCCGCGATGGATTGCCATCGGCGCTGCATTCCAGCGCGATGCCCTGAGGCACCGCACCGACGGTAACTCGTCCAAGGATCTTCCCCGTGGCGGCGTCTACGGTGAAGAGTTTGTCCGAGCCGGCCGCGGACACCACGAGCGTGGAAGTGTCGTCGCTGATCTGGATGGCGTAGGGCGTCGCGAGGGCCATGCCTTCTTCGGGGTGCTGAGGCGGCAGCGGTTCGAGGTCAATGAAGGTCGGCGGGTTGGTGCGCCCAGCCTTGGAGGGGACGCGAGTGATGCGGTTGAGGAATGCGCGGTTCTCCAACTCGGCCAGGCCCTGTTTGCGCGTCCCGGCGCGGCCGTTGACGTCATTGCGCGCATCCGTCTGTGCAATATAAACGACCCCGTTCGAGTCCACGGCCAGTCCGTAGAGCAAGGTGCCCAGTGTAGAGACGGTCTCGAGGAGTTGGTCGGTCGTTGTGTCGAACACGAACAAGTCGCGATCCGGCACCTTGGGATTCTTGACGATGTCCACGACGTGACCCAGGGAAAGGACGTTGTTGGTGGCGATGGAGTGGTTCCATGCATTGAACGTCACGAGGTTGCCGTCGGGCTTGCCTGTGCCACCAGAAAGCTGCGTCTGGTTTCCAGACTCGAACGGGATCACATAGAGCTTCCCTGAGCGCACCAAAATAGCCCGCGGGTCTTGTGCGGGAAGGTTCAATCGATGGATCACGGTGCGCCGGGCCACGTCGATTACTGCGATTTGGTTCTCGGAGGAAAGCGCAACATAAGCCTTAGC
>SYMJ01000128.1 GCA_005805505.1 Verrucomicrobiales bacterium
ATCGCCGTTCCAAGGCATGAACGCTACCAGTACATTGCGACCCAGCGCGATCTCGCCGCCTTGAGTACACGGACCGTCGGCCAGAACTTGGCCCTTCTTCACGGATTCACCCTTAGAGACCAGAATTTTCTGGTTAATGCAGGTGGCCGCGTTGGACCGCATGAACTTGCGCACCGGATAAATCCAGACGCTGTCTTCGGGGGCATGCTTTAGCTTCTTCTTACCCTCAGGGATCTTGCCATCCTTGGTGATGATAATCTGGCAACCGGTGACGCTGGCAACCTTGCCTGCCTCATCAGCGATGATCACCGCGCGGGAATCTTGGGCCACTCGACCCTCGAGACCCGTGGCCACCAACGGGGCCTCGGTCACCAACAGCGGAACGCCTTGGCGTTGCAAGTTGGAGCCCATCAGCGCGCGGGTCGCGTCGTCGTGCTCCAAGAACGGAATTAATCCGGCAGCCACCGAAACCAACTGCTTCGGGGAGACGTCCATGTAGTCGACGCGATCGGGCTCAACGTCGATGAAGTCGCCCTTGCAACGGCAGGTGACGCGGTCACCGACGAAATTACCCTTGTCATCGAGCAGTGAATTGGCCTGAGCGATGACGAAGCCTTCTTCACGGTCACCGGTCAGGTAATCCAACTGACCCGTCACACGACCCTTCTCGGCCTTGCGGTAAGGTGTTTCAATGAAACCGAAGTCGTTGACCCGGGCGTAGGTCGCCAAGGAGGCGATCAAGCCGATGTTCGGTCCTTCAGGAGTCTCAATCGGACAAATACGGCCGTAATGGGACGGATGGACGTCGCGAACCTCAAATCCAGCACGGTCACGGGAGAGACCCCCGGGCCCGAGAGCAGACAGACGACGCTTGTGCGTCAGCTCGGCCAAAGGATTGATCTGGTCCATGAACTGACTGAGCTGGCTACGACCGAAGAAGTCGCGAACCACTGCTGACAAAGCCTTCGGATTGATGAGCTTCTGAGGCGTCATCGTGTCGAGGCTCTGATCAAACAATGTCATGCGCTCTTTGACCAAGCGCTCGGTACGGGCCAAGCCCACACGGCACTGGTTGGCGAGCAATTCGCCCACGGTCCGGATACGGCGGCTTCCCAAGTGATCGATATCGTCAACGCTTCCCTGCCCCTTCTTCAGGCGCAACAGGTACTTGGTTGCTTCGAGGAGATCACGACCCCGAAGGATGCGGTCTTCGCCATTGTCCTTGAAGTTGAGCTTCTGGTTGATCTTGTAGCGACCTACCCGACCGAGATCATAACGCTTGGCATCAAAGAACAAGCGCTTGATAAGGGCCTTGGCGTTGGCCGCAGTCGGGGGATCTCCCGGCCGGAGACGACGGTAGATGTCCTTGAGAGCTTCTTCGGCGTTCTTGGTCGGATCCTTCTTGAGGCACTTGATGATGATGCCGTCGTCCACCGACGTATCCACCACGCGAATCTTGGAGACTCCCAGGTCAGCGATCTGGCGGACCACCGCTTTGGAGAGCGGCTCAAAGGCACGGGCCACCACAATGCCGCGATCGATGTCCAGAGCGTCCTCCACGAGGACCATGTTCTGGATCTCTTCGATCTTTTCAGCATCCTTCACGGAAACATCCTTGATCGAATAGAACAACTTTAGGATGTCGCCATCGCTACCGAGCTTGTCCGGAGAGGTCTTCGGATCGGAATCAAACTTGGCTTCCGCCAAGGTAAAGAGCGCCCGAAAGAAAGTGGTAGTCAGGAACTTACGACGGCGTTTCTTGCGATCCAAGTAAACGTAAAGCAGGTCGCTGGTGTCGAACTGTGCCTCATACCAAGATCCACGGTCCGGGATAATCCGGAAGCTGTGGAGGGTCTTGCCATTCGGATGTTGGGTTGTCTCGAAAGCCAGACCCGGCGAACGGTGCAATTGGCTGACGATAACACGCTCGGCACCGTTGATTACAAAGGTGCCTTGGGGGGTCATCAGCGGAATTTCGCCCATGAACACCTTTTCCTCCTTGGTACCTTTTTCTTCCTTCAGCAGGAAGGTGACGTAAAGCGGTGCTCCGAAGGTCAAGCCCTCACGGAGACACTCCAACCAGTCGATCTTCGGCTCCTGAATGTCGTAGGAGTGGAAGTCTAGGACTGTCTTACCGTCATAGCTTTCGATGGGGAAAACTTCGGTGAAGACCGCCTGCAACCCGAGATTCCGGCGTTTGGACGCGGACAGGTTGGACTGAAGGAATTCGCGATACGAGTCGAGCTGGATCTCGATCAGGTTGGGGGGGGAAATGACTTCCTTGATCTTGCCGAAATTAATTCGCTCGGATTGTTTCGTTGCCATTGCGACCTCGTGACTCGGGGATTTCTGCGGCACCTGCCTGGAGATTGTTTTCGCCATAAAATACAATACGACGAGATCCGGTGAAGGCTTTTTCGACTTCTCCGGAACTCGTCTTACTGAAACACTATTTCAAGCCGTACAAAACTGGTGACCTATGCCTTAAGTTGACCAAAAGCGGACCCTGCTAAAACCACCTTGCCAAGATCTTGAAAAATTTAGATCTCTAGCGGAGTGGTGAAGAAAATCGAACCGTGCGCCGGGTTACTTTAGAGTAACACCCGGCGCACGAATTGCAAATTTACTTCAGCTCAACCTTACCACCAGCCTCTTCGATCTTCTTGGCTGCGGCATCGGAATCAGCCTTGTTGGCACCCTCGAGCAACAGCTTGGGAGCGCCTTCGACCAAGGCCTTGGCCTCAGCCAGACCGAGACCGGCCTTGACTTCGCGAACTGCCTTGATCACAGCGATCTTCTTGTCAGCGGGAACCGAAGCGAGCCACACATCGAAGGTGGTCTTGACTTCAGCAACCGGAGCGGCGGCACCGGCCGCAGGAGCGGCGGCAGCAGCTACCGGGGCGGCGGCGGTCACGCCCCACTTGGTCTCGAGAGCCTTCACGAGTTCGGCGGCCTCGAGAACGGTGAGCTTGCTCAGTTCTTCGACGATATTATTGATGTCTGCCATGGTATTTTCTTTTATTTCGTCTCGTCGCCAGAGCGGCCGCTCCGAATTAGTCCACTGCCTGTGGACCGACGATTTACTATTGTTTCGTTGAATTTCGCCCAAGCACGATGCCTGAGACGAAAAAAGTGAAAAGCTGGAGTCGAACGACTAAACCGATTTCTCGGCGTAGGCTCCGATGACGCGGGCCACTTGGGTTCCCGGGGTATTGATCAAAGCCACGAGCTTCTGAGCAGGTGCTTGGAGCAGGCCCAGAATCTTGCTCTGAATCTCGGGGAGCGGGGGCAGATCAGCGATGACACGCACTTCTTCGGCGGAAAGCGGTTTGTTGCCGAGCACACCGAACTTGAGCTTGGGCTTGTCGAACTCGGCCTGGAAGGTCTTGATGACCTTCGCCACGGCGGCGATGTCCTTTTTGCCGGTAACCGCGGCCACCTGACCGGTCAGCATGCCAGACAAGTCAGCCAGACCGGCTTCCTTGGCAGCGATGCTGAAGATGGTGTTTTTCACCACGTGAACCTCACCGCCGGCCTTGATCAGGCGCTTGCGGAGTTCCGTGAATTTCTGGACGGTCAGACCTTTATAGTCGACGACCAAGAAAAACGGCGAGGCGTTGAGGCGGGCCACATATTCCGCCGAGATGAGCTTCTTTTCTGCGCGCATGGTATGTTGCAGTAAGGGAAGTTTAGTTTAGGCGGAGATGAATTCCTTGAGTTCCACGGAGACCGGAGGGCTCATCGTCATCGACAGCGTGACGCTGCGGACGTAAAGACCCTTGACGCTCGACGGACGGGCTCGATACACGGCCTCGACCACGGTGCGGGCATTCTCAGCAATCTGCAGCGCAGTGAAACTGGCCTTGCCCACGGGAACGTGGATGTTGCCGGCTTTGTCCACCTTGAACTCGACACGACCGGCCTTGACCTCACGGACAGCCTTACCGGTGTCGTCGGTTACAGTTCCAGTCTTGGGGTTCGGCATCAGGCCGCGAGGTCCGAGAACCTTACCGAGCTTACGCACTTCGGTCATGGCTTCGGGGGTGGCAACTGCGACATCAAAGTCCGTCCAGCCTTCGACGCACTTCTTGATCATGTCCTCGAATCCGACAAACTCGGCACCCGCTTCGCGAGCTGCATCGGCCGGTGCACCAGGCTTGGTGAACACCAAAACGCGGACAACTTTGCCGGCGCCATGGGGCAGCGGCGTGGTTCCGCGGACCATCTGGTCGGACTGCTTCGGGTCAACCCCAAGGCGGAAGGCCAGATCGATGGTCTCGTTGAACTTGGCTTTCGGGAACTTGGCGAGAACCTCAACGGCGGCGTCGAGGGGGTAGGCCTTGTTGGAGTCCACGAGGGACAGGGCCTTCTTATAGCGTTTGCTAGGCATTTTGGTTGCGGTTCATGCGGACCGAAGTCCTCCCGCGTTGGTTGTTAACCTCAGGGTAATATCGGTTTCACCTACCGAGGAGAGATCTGTCTATCGGAAAAGACCCACCCCCGTCAAAAGAATTTCCGCGCCAACGTCATCTTTCTTTTCCATGCTGTGTCCATGGAGTGGTTGGCTGGCTCAGGATTGATGTGGATCGAGGGACGTTTTCTGGGGATCGAATGGCATGTCTGGAAGGTGGTGGGATGGGTGGGTAACGCCATCTTTTTCAGCCGTTTTATCGTCCAGTGGTATGCCACTGAGCGCCAACGACGCGTGGTCGTTCCGCAGGCCTTCTGGTGGCTGAGTCTCACAGGATCATTGATTCTGCTCAGCTACGCGCTCCAGAAACGCGACAGTGTCTTCATCGCTGGACAGGCCTTCTCTTGGATCCCTTACCTCCGCAACTTGTGGATTCACCGGAGAAACAAATCGTTCCAGATCACCTGCCCTGCCTGCAGTCGTAATAGCCCTTCGGACTACCGACATTGTCCGGAATGCGGGAAGATGCTTTCCGGGGCCTCGGACAAAGAATCAGTCCTTCCCAAAGGCCATTGAGGGATCACAGAGCGGTGCCAGGGCGGCGACCTCCGCTGCCTCCGGGTATTCGAAGACTTTCCCCTCGAAATTTCGAAGAATGATCTTGGTCGCTGATTTGCGCAAAATGTAGCCCGGATTGACTGGAATCTTGCCGCCGCCGCCGGGCGCATCGATGACATACTGCGGAACGGCATACCCCGTGGTGTGACCCCGCAGAGAATCCATAATTTCCAACCCACGCGACACCGTGGACCTCAGGTGGGAACTCCCTGAAATGAGGTCGCACTGGTAAATGTAATACGGGCGGACCCGGCACATTAGAAGCTTCTGGACCAGCGCCTTCATCACCACGGGTTCGTCGTTGACGTGACGAAGCAATACCGACTGATTGCCCAAGGGGATACCGGCATCGGCCAGTTGGCCCAACGCCGCGCGGACTTCGGTGGTCAGTTCTCCGGGATGGTTGGTGTGGATGCTGACAAAGAGCGGGTGGAACTTCCGGAGCATGGTACACAATGCCGGTGTGATCCGCTGGGGCAGAAAAATGGGAATACGGGTGCCGATCCTCAGAAATTCGACGTGGGGAATCGCGCGCAAACGGCCCAGCAAATACTCGAGTTTTTCGTCGCTGAGGAGCATTGGATCGCCGCCACTGAGCAGCACATCGCGGATCTCGGGATGCTCGGCGATGTAGGCGATTTGGCGGTCGAATTCAGGGTGAAAATCGTAGCCACTGGCGTTGCTCACCAGTCGGGACCGGGTGCAGTAGCGGCAGTAGGCCGCGCACCGGTCGGTCACCAAAAAAAGGACGCGGTCGGGATAGCGATGCACAAGGCCTGGCACCGGCGAGTGATCGTCTTCGCCGACCGGATCCAAGGTTTCCCACGGGGCGGTCGTGGTCTCCTCCAGCCGGGGAATAACCTGACGGCGGATGGGGCACAACTCATCGGAGGCGTCGATCAAGTTGAAGTAATACGGGGTAATGGCCATCGCCAGCTTAGACTCCCCGGCCAAAAGCACTCCGGCTCGCTCCTCTCGAGTCATGCTGGGCAACAAGCGCTCCAACTGGTCAATCCGAGTGACGCGGTTCTTGAGCTGCCACTTCCAATCGTTCCATTCCGCGTCCGGGACCGAGGCCCAACTCCCCTTCCCTGCGGATCGGAACGTTTTCAAGGTGAGCAATTGTTCCTGATCTTCGGATGAATCTTCTTGAGAGGGGAGGGGTGACTCCATGAATGCGTCAAGTTAGGAGGGGACTTCGTAGAGTCAAGGACACGAACGCGGTCCGAGCGTCAGTCGCCCCCCTGCCTGAAGCCGATGAGAGGGCTGCTGAAGGGCCTGGCATCGGGCTTCAAAGTCCGCGGGCGAGGCCGTATTAAACTCAAACAATTCGTAGTGGCACGGGACCACGGCGCCCATACCCGATTGATAGGCCAGTGTGGCAGCCTCATGGCCCCAGAGATTGCCCGCGACCCGGCGCTCGGGAGATCGACCGTTAATGGGCAGAAAGGCGAGATCGATCCGGGCTTCTCTCAAGCAGTCGACCATGCCTGGGAAGAGGACTGTGTCGCCCGAATGATAAAGAGTCCACAAACCCACCCGTATGATGAAACCCAAGCAAGACAAGCGACCCATCGGATCGCAGTCCAACGCCTCATGGGCTGCGGGTACGGCTTGAATTTGAAAGGGTCCAACGCTCGCTCTTTGCATCGATCCAGTTCCCGCGGGCCGACCGGGGGATGGAGCGTCTAGGCCAATGAGCGACTCGTGTGGCAGGCCGGAGCGGGCCGCGGCCAAACTGTGAATGGCCTCGGGGAAAACGAGCCGCAGGCCCGGATTGGAGCGGGCCAACGGGATGAGTGTTTCTGCATCGAGGTGATCGGTGTGAGCGTGAGTGGCCGTGACGAGCCCGACACCCGAAAGTCGGGAGGGATCGACCACTCGTTCGGTCATGCGCACATGGGGCTTGTCGGTGGCGGCGTATTTGCTCGTCAGGGAGTCGGAGAGGTACGGATCGAGCAGTAGTCGATTCTCGCGCCACTGGACCAAAAACCCGCTCTGCCCCAACCACCACACATGCAGCGACTCGGGCGCCGACTCCCTGGCCCGGTCTAGATCGGCCAAAAACACATCGTCCTGCTGGAGAGGAATAATCATGTCAGGGGCTGAAACTGGGGCTGAAAATCGGAAACTAGGTCCATTGATTCAGAGAGTTCGTCGCACCAGCGCCGCACCGGCACACAGCGCCTGCAACTTGCGTCGCGCCGCCCAGCGGGCCGTCTGACTCAGTCCACAATCCGGAGCCAAAACCAATCGGTCTGCCGGGACGTGTTCCAGGCATCGACGCACGCGGGCGGCGATGTCCTCCGGCGTCTCGATGTAGTAGCTCTTCACGTCCACGATGCCCACGGCCACGTCACGATGCCGAGCCACCTGCGCGATCAACTCCAATTCCGAGAACTCCCGACTGGCCATCTCCACGTGCATCTCATCGCAGTGCATGTCGAGAAAGGCTGGAAACAGGGGCGCTATCTGCCGCGGTCCGATGGCTCGGGCCTTGTAGTTGCCGAAGCAGAGGTGCATGCAAACCCGAGTCTTACCGGTGACCGTTTCCACTGTCCGGTTGAAGAGGTCCACGAAACGTCGGACGTCTTCCCGGTAGCCATAGCAACTCATCGAAGGCTCATCGACGCTGATTTCGCAACATCCCGCGGCCACCAACGCCTCCAATTCTTGGCGTACCAAGGGCAGGAGAGCTTCAGTCAGGGCCCAACGGTCCGGGTAGCCCAAATCGGCGTTGGGCAAGAGGCGACCGGACAGCGTGTAGGGACCGGGAATCGAGGCCTTGAGCGTCACCCGACCGGCCGCACCCAGTTCGCGGGCAACGGTCTCTAGACGACGGTATTCCTCGACGGCTCCCAGTCCGCGAGGGGCCTGCAATGGAGCCACTACCGCATGGCGTCCCCGTTGGTCATGAGCAGGCGGGCCCCACCGACGGGGCGAGGCTGACTCCAGATCAATTCCCTGGAGGTAGCCGTAGAAGCTGAGATTGAAGTCCAACCGGCTTTGTTCGCCATCGGTGATGACATCCAATCCCGCAGCCAACTGATCCTTCACAGCACAAGTGACCGCATCGGATTGTAGCTCGAGCCGGTCCTCCGAACCAAAGCGGTCCAGATGTTGCGAGGCATGCTCCAACCAGGCCGGAAACGGATAACTGCCGATGACCGAAGTTCGCAAGGGGCACTGATTCATAAGGTGGGGAAAGACACCGTAAAAAGAAACTCTCGCAACCGAGGCGGCTCAGTCGAAAATCACTGTCCGGTTGCCCGCCAAAAACACCCGGTCTTCAAAGACCAACCGAAGCGCCTGCGCCAAGGCGAATTGCTCGACATCGCGTCCGGCCCGGACGAGATCCGCGGCGGCGTGGGTATGGTCTACGGGAATCACCTGCTGAACCAAAATGGGACCCGCATCCAGGTCATCGGTCACCAGATGGGCCGTGGCCCCAATAACCTTCACCCCGCGCTGGAAGGCCTGATGGTAGGGCTTAGATCCCACAAAGGCCGGGAGAAAGGAATGGTGAATATTAATGATACGCGACGGGTATCGGCGCACAAAATCAGGCGATAACACCCGCATGTATTTGGCCAAGACGAGGAACTCAGGCTGAATTTCGTCGAGGATGCACCGGACGGACGCCTCGTGGGCCATCCGGTCCAACCCGTCGGCAGGAATAGGATGGAAGGGCACCTCAAACTTGCGAACCAGGTCGCCTAAAAGGGCATGGTTGCTGATTACGGCCTCGATCCGGGCATTGATGCCCCCGAATTGATGGCGGATCAGCAAATCGCCCAAGCAGTGGTGTTCGCGGGATACCAACACCACGATCCGCTTGGGCCCGGGCTGCGCCAAGCGGACCTGTGCACCGATGGGCAAACTTGCCTGAGTCTCCGCCACGAGCTGTTGCCCAGTCGGGGAGACCTCAGGACCGTCGAACTCAGTGCGCATGTAGAAGCGCTCCGACGCGGCATCTACGAACTCTTGATTACCAACGACGTTGCAACCATGGCGGAGCAGCACGCCACTGATGGCGTGCACCAAGCCCCGTTGATCGGGGCACTCGACCAGAAGGACCGCCATGGTTGACTGGTTTTAGCTCCGACGACCACGCCCACCTCGGCGATTGCCATTGTCGCTACCACGATCCTCACGTCCGCTGCGCTCGCCACCCTCCGGACGGGGGGCAGGAGCCGGAGCTTGACCGTTCTCGCGCAACCAGAGACGGCGTTCAATGTCGTCCATCCGGTCCCAATTGGCCGGCTTGGGTGCCTCGACGGGAGCGGTCCCTCCGAAGGACTCGGGGGCAGACTCAGCCTGGTGCTGAGGGGCGCGCTGGGGACGCTCCGAAGGTTCCTCCATGCGACGAGGCGCACGGCCGCCCTCGCTGCGTTCGCCACCACGGTCAGGACGTTCACTCCGCTCGCCGGTGCGCCCACGGGTTTCTTCACGCGGCGTACGCTCCTCGCGCTGAGGACGCTCAGCCCGCGGTTCACGGACCTCACGAACTTCGCGGACTTCGCGCGGCACTGCGCTCTCGCGAGGCACGGCGCTCTCACGCGGAGCAACACTCTCACGGGCTCCGCGCGGATCGCGATCGCCACCTCGGCCCCGGCCGCCGTCACGGCCTCCAGAGCGCTCTCCACGGTCATCGCGAGCGCGTTCGGGACCCCGTTCCTGACCCCTATCATCACGCGGACGCTCTTCCGTGCGCTCCGGGCGAGCATCGCGGCGCGGTCGGGCTGCCGGGGCTTCGGCCGGGGCTTCACCGATGTGGGCATACAACTTGGCTAATCGGCGAGCATGCTCGTCGTAGGCCGATTCAAACAACTGGGAGGCCTTCTCATTGCCCACCAGCGCGGGCGCCGTAAGCACCGTCGGAGGCTTTCCAGCCTCGGTAAGCAGCGCAGCAACCTCGACCTTGATAGCATTAATGAGCATGCACCCACCGATGGTGGAACCGGGACCCACGGGGGTTTCGAGACCCGGGACCTCGATCATGGCGTCACCTGCCGGAGCACCGGTGTCGAGAACGACGTCGGCAAAGTCCTGCAACTTGCGGCCATCGCGGCGCTGGCTGCGACTGGCCTCGCTATGGGCCTTGGAGATGATAGCCACCACCTTCACGCCGCGGCGCTTAAACTCCTCGGCCATTTCAATGGGCACCAAGTTGCATCCCGACGAGGAGGCCACCAGAGCGGTATCCTTGGGGGAAAGGTCGTAGTTACGGAGGATGCGGGCGGCCAAGCCGTGGACGTTTTCTAGGAACATAGCCTGCCGCTGTCCGTTGGCACCCACCACGAGGTTGTGGAAGCTCAAGGAGAGCTCCACGATGGGATTGAACCCGGGGAACGATCCGTAGCGGGGCCACATTTCCTCAACGAGGATGCGGCTATGGCCGGAACCAAAACAATGCACCATTCGGCCAGCCAGGATGGTCTCGGCAAAGAGGCTCGCAGCCTCTGCGATGGTCTCCTCCTGGGCGACGGCCGTGTCCAGAAGACTGCGGCACTGGTCAAGATAATCAGCGATCACGGAAGGAAGACTATCAGAACCCCCCACCGGAAGTGGATCCCAAAGATTAACCTTCGATCCATTCATCCCGGAGTTGCATCCTGGGCTCCAAAAAAACCAGACTCAGAGGTTCTCCCGATGCCATGACTGTCCCTTTATACCTGGTGCGGTTTTCCGGCTCATTTGCCGTAATACTTCAATTTCTAGTCGGGAGCCTTCAATTGGCCGCCGCCGAACCCGCTGTTCCCTTTCCGGCAGACCACGCCGAACGCTTCACCCGCGGCCTTGAACAGTTCCGAAAAGAAATTCGACCGCTCCTGACCACGCACTGCCTGAAATGCCACGGCGGCGAAAAAACACAAAGCGACTTTAGTCTGGCCAGCCGCGAAGACCTTTTAAAGGGCGGAGCCGAGGGTTTAGCCATTCGTCTGTTTGACGGGCCCGGCAGCAAGCTAGTCCGCCTGGTCTCCCGCACGGACAAGCCTCACATGCCCTCGAAAGGCGAGCCTTTGCCCGAGGCCTCGGTCCAAGCCCTCTCCGAGTGGATTCACAACGGGGCCCCCTATGACGGCCCGCTCATCGCCGGACGCTCCAGCGGAACCCAGTCCGGGTCCGGGTCTGATTCGAAGCCCCTCAAACCCTTCACCGGATGGCCTTACCAAACGCTAGTCCGGGTCACGCCCCCGGAGGTCCCGTCCGCAGGCTCCCACCCGATCGACGCCTTCATTCAGGCCCGCCTGGTGGAGAAAAAACTGTCACTCAATCCCGAGGCCGATCGGCGCACCCAGCTCCGCCGAGCCTCCTTCGATTTGCTCGGCCTGCCCCCTACCCCGGCTGCTCTAGAGGCCTTTGAACTAGATTCTGCCCCGGGAGCGTGGGAACGGGCGATCGACACGCTGCTGGCCCAACCTCAGCACGGCGAACGCTGGGCGCGCCATTGGTTGGATGTGGCCCGATTCGCCGAAAGCTCCGGCTTCGAACACGACTACGACCGACCGGGAGCTCATCACTTCCGGGACTTTGTCATCAAGGCTCTGAATGCCGATATGCCCTACGACCAGTTCGTGCAGTGGCAATTGGCAGGTGACGAGTTCGAGCCAGGGAACCCGCTGGCACTCATGGCCACCGGGTTTCTTGGAGCCGGAGTGTTTCCCACGCAAATCACTGCCAACGAAGTGGAGCGGACCCGCTACGACGCAATGGACGACATGCTGTCCACCACGACCTCCGCCATGCTCGGTATGACCGTGGGGTGTGCCCGGTGCCATGACCACAAGTTCGATCCCATCCCCACCCGAGATTACTACCGTCTGCTGTCTACCTTCACCACGACCGTCCGCAGTCAGCGGCAACTCGACCTGAATCCGGAACAAACCCAACGTCGTTTGGCCGCTTTTGAGGCCGACCACGCCCGAGATCAGGCCGAACTCACTCAGTACGAGCAAACCGTGCTCCCCAATCACTTCGAGACGTGGCTGGGATCCGGGGCAGCACCGAAGGTCGCGGCCGACTGGGAATTTCTGGAGTCTCCCGTCTGGAAATCCCAAAGCGGCGCCAGCTTCAAGGCAATGGCCGACGGGTCCTTCCTGGCCGAGGGCAAGAACGCCGACCGCGATACCTACACCTTCACCGGACAAAGCCCGAGCCCGACGTTGCGATCGCTGCGCTTGGAGGCACTGCCCGATCCGAGCCTACCCCATGGCGGACCCGGCCGCGCCGACAATGGAAACCTAGGGCTGAGCCGCATCCGGGTCTTTGCCCAACCGTTGTCGGGAGGTGAGCGGCAGGAGATTCTTTTGGTGCGACCTCGGGCTACCTTCGAACAAAACACCGGTAACCTGTCCATCGCAGGATCATTGGACAACGACCCGCACACCGGATGGGCGGTCGACCCCAAATTCGGCACCCGACACGCTGCCATCGTGGATTTCGAGTCTCCAATCCGGATAGCCGGAGGCGTCCGCTTGACCGTCGAATTGGAGTTTAAGGTCAATAGCCGTCACCACATCGGACGGCCGCGCATTTCGGTGACCTCAATGGCCGCAGCCCCGTTCGACTCCGAGGGCGTTCCGGCCGGAATCGCCGGCCTGTTGGAGCGACTCAAGACCCCAGGAAGCGGCCCCGCCTCGTTCTCGGCCAGCGAACGGAAGACGCTATTGGATTGGTGGAAGACTTCGGACGCGGGCTGGAGCCAGGCCCACCAAAAGCTCCAAGCCCACGAGAAAAACCGTCCCAAGCCCGAGTTGACGCAAGTCCTCATGTGCGGCGAGGGCTATCCGGCCCTTCGCATGCACACTCAGGGCGGAGACTTCTTGCCGGAGACCCATTTCTTGCATCGGGGCAGCGCCGACCAAAAACGCGGGGTCGCCAGTCCGAGCTTTCTGCAGGTGCTCATGAAGTCGCCCGACTCCGAATCTCACTGGCGCTGGCAGCCACCCACCGGAGCCCCGTATTCAGGCCGACGACGATCGCTGGCCCTCTGGATGACCGACAGCCATGACGGTGCGGGTCACTTGCTAGCCCGGGTGATGGTCAACCGCCTATGGCAGCACCACTTCGGTCAAGGGCTTGTTGCCACACCCAATGATTTTGGAGTCCAGGGTGCCAAGCCCTCGCACCCTGAACTGCTCGATTGGCTGGCGGGCGAACTCATCCGCGGGGGCTGGCGGCTCAAGCCTCTGCATCGGCTAATGATGACCAGCCGCACCTATCGTCAATCCTCGGCGCCCTCCGAAGCGAAGGCTGAGCGGGACCCGAACAACTCACTCCTGTCCCGACACGTTCCAACCCGGCTGGAAGCCGAGGCCATTCGCGACACCCTGCTCTGGATCACGGGCGCCCTCGATGCCACCCCGTTCGGGCCCGGCACTTTGGATGAATCCAGCCGTCGCCGGAGCATTTATTTCACAATCAAACGCAGCCAACTCATTCCGGCCATGCAGGTCTTCGATGCTCCGGAACCTCTAGTTAGCCAGAGCACCCGCCCAGCCACCACCATTGCGCCCCAAGCCCTCTGGCTCATGAATAACCCGAAAGTCCGGGAGTGGGCCACTGGATGGGCCCATCGGTTGGCTGACACCGCTTCCCAGGAACCGTCCCATTGGGTCGCCATCGCCTACCGACGGGCCCTGCAGCGGTCTCCCAGCCCGGTGGAATCGAAGTCCTCCATCGACTTCCTGAAGCTGCAAACCGAACGGTACCGGCAGGCAGGGAGCGCTCGACCTGAACTGCAGTCCGCCACGGATTTGCTGCAAACCCTCATCAGCCTCAACGAGGTCATCTATGTGGACTAACCTCCGCTCCTCCTCTGTGACGATGCATCCGCCCAAGGCATCGGTCGATCGGTTTCCGAAATCCTGGAATGACGAACCCTATCGGGGGCAGAATGGCTACCTGCCTCACCCCCGACCGCGTGCGGCCTACGCGACCATGATCTCGGACCTAGATGACCCTATAGGCCAAGTGCTGCGGGCCCTGGATTTAGCCGAGCGGACCGACCTTGCAACCGGTCACCCAGAGCTCATCGCTCGCGCCGAGGAGATCCTTCGGGATCAGGTCCATGACAACCCGATCTTTCCTGTTCCCATTCCCGGCCTTCGACCGAAGAACTCCTACGTTCCATGAATCCCCATCCTACTCTGAACGGCCCCCTCTCGCGTCGTGACCTCCTCCGCCGTGCCGGTCACGGGGCCGGCCTTCTGGCCTTGGCCGGATTGCTCGATGAGCAGCGACTCCTAATACCACGAGCGATGGCCGCTCCCTCTGCCGATCCGCTGGCCCCACGCCCCCCGCAACTCAAGACCCGGGCCAAATCGGTCATCTGGCTCTTCATGAACGGCGGCCCGAGCCAGGTGGACACTTGGGACCACAAACCGGAGTTGACACGCCGCCACGGTCAGGAGTTGCCGGGTTTCGACAAGAAGACCGGTTTTTTCACCGAATCAGTAGGGCCCTTGATGAAGTCTCCCTTCGCCTGGGCTCAGCACGGCCAGAGCGGCACCTGGGCCAGTGATCTGTTCCCTCACATGTCCCGACATGTGGACAAGATGGCCTTCCTGCACTCCTGCCACACCGAGTCTAACAACCACAGCCCCGCGCTTTTTATGATCAACACCGGCTCGACGCGCATGGGGTTCCCCTGCGTCGGTTCCTGGATGACTTACGGCCTGGGGAGCGAAAATCGCGACCTGCCGTCCTTTGTCGTGATGAGCGACCCACTGGACCGCGGGTTGCCCAAGGGGCAGGCCAGCAACTGGGGGGCTGGCTTCCTGCCCAGCGTCTATCAAGGCACTTGGCTCCGGCCCAAGGGGGATCCTATCGACAACCTAAACCGAGCGGCCGGCATGAATGCGGAGGCCCAACGCGCCCAATTGGATTTGCTCCGATCCCTCAACCAGCAACACCTAGCCCAGGCGGGATCCCAAAATGAACTGGGGGCACGGATCGAAAGCTTCGAGCTGGCCTACCGCATGCAATCGGCTGCACCGGAGGCCTTCGGCATTGAACGTGAGCCGGAACATCTCAAACGCCTCTACGGCCTCGATCAATCCCACTGCCGTCATTTCGCTGCCCAATGCCTGACGGCCCGCCGTATGGTCGAACGCGGTGTCCGCTTTGTTCAGATCTACTCCGGCGGCATGGAAAACCAACGCAGTTGGGACGGTCACGAAGACATCGGCGGCAATCACCGGGGTTTCGCCCGCGAGACCGATCAACCCATCGCCGGACTCTTGGCCGATCTCGAGCAACGGGGGTTGTTGGACGAGACCCTGGTGATCTGGGGCGGAGAGTTCGGTCGCCTACCTGTCTCCCAAAAGGGCGGCAATCCGGGTCGAGACCACAACCCGCATGCCTTCACTTATTGGCTGGCAGGCGGCGGGGTCCGTGGCGGTGTGCATCACGGCGCCACCGATCCCTTTGGTCACAAGGCCGAAGTTGACAAGGTGAGCGTCAATGACCTCCACGCGACCATCCTACACCTCATGGGGCTAGATCATGAGCGACTGACCTTCTTCAACAACGGGCGCAATTTCCGGCTAACCGATGTGGCTGGCGAGGTCGTCCGTTCGATCGTCGCCTAAAAAACCCGAGATTGGATTTTTGGGGGTTCAAGGACATCATTAAACACCGTGCTGAGAGCGTCGCCACCGTCCTCCTAGGTTATCCGGTGTCGCTGATTCACTCCGCCACAGCTCTGATCTCATCCATGTCCCTGAAACGCACATCCCTCTTCACAGCGCACCAACAACTCGGCGGCAAGCTCATCGAGTTCGGGGGCTGGGAAATGCCCGTCCAGTACACCTCGATTGTCGAGGAACACCATGCGGTCCGCCGCTCGGCTGGAATCTTCGATATCAGCCACATGGGCGAAATCTGGTTCGAAGGGCCCAAGGCATTAGCATTCCTCAACGGGTTGCTGACCAACGACCTGCGAAAACTAACCCTCGGCCTCGGCCAATACACCCACCTGTGTCTCGAGACCGGCGGCACCATCGATGATTTGTACGCCTATCGGGTCGCCGAAGAAACCTACCTGCTCATCATTAACGCCGGCCGAATAGACGCTGACGTGGCATGGCTAGAGACCCGTTGGAATGCCTTCCCGGATCGCGCTGAAGTGCGCATGAACCACGTGTCGGCCACCACGGGTGCCATCGCCATTCAGGGGCCTGGTGTTCCGGAATTCATCGACGCCCTGTTCCCAGGCCATTCGCTCGGCGGTGTCACCGGTGTGTCTGCCTCGGCGTTGGCCAAGAACCAAATCGGGCGGTGGGATCGGGACGGTCAAGCTCTCTGGGTCGCCCGTACCGGCTACACCGGTGAGGACGGATTCGAAGTGGTGGCTCCGAACGCCTTGCTGGAGCCCCTCTGGCAAGCAGCCCTCGCCGCCGGGGCCTCCGTAGGCATCCGCCCCTGTGGCCTCGGAGCCCGAGACACCTTGCGGACGGAAGTCTGCTATCCGCTCTACGGCCACGAACTCAACGAACAAACCTCGCCAGTGGAGGCGGGACTGGGCTTCTTTATCGCCTGGGACAAGGGAGACTTTGTCGGTCGTTCCGCGCTGTTGAAACAAAAGGAAGAGGGGCTTTCCAAGAAGTGTGTTGCCTTCCGGATGACCGAAAAATCAGCTCCGCCTCGTCCGAGCTATCCAGTCGTGGTGGCCGAGGCCGTGGTCGGGACGGTGGTCAGCGGCACCCAAAGTCCCACACTAAACGCGGGCATTGGCATGGCCTATGTTCCGCCCTCTCTGGCCACTCCAGGAACCGCCCTTCAGATCGAGATCCGTGGCAAACGGTTTGCCGCCGAAGTGGTCAAGAAACCCTTCTATCGCAAGGCCTAGCCGCGTCTAAAAACCAATAGGGTCCGCCTCATCGGTATAAGACCGGATGAAGCAGACCCTGTTGAGCAACCCCTGTTGGTATGAAAAAATTTTAGAGGAAACTCAGCGACTAAACCGGCTGTTTAGGCTGTTTGCAAACTCAGTGGGCCACTTGAACATTCGAGGCCAATCCGAAGATATTTAGAATCCGGATGAGGATCCAGGTTAGATCCATCTGATACCAGCGAAGGCCATGCCGGGCCGACTGCGGATGTGCGTGGTGGTTGTTGTGCCACCCCTCACCCAACGAAACGACTGCGACGGCCGCATTGTTTCGGCTCTCATCCCGAGTCTTGAAGGGTTGTGTACCCCAGAGATGGCAAATGGAATTCACGCTCCAGGTTGCGTGATGTCCCATGAATACCCGGGCGAGACCGCCCCAGAGAAATCCAGTGAAGGCCCCCATCCAAGTTTGGGTGATCAAGCCACCCAGAATTCCGGGAAGAACCAGTCCGGTCAGTGCCCACCAAACAAAACCGCGGTGGATCACACGGGCCACCGGATCCTTGGAGAGGTCGGGCAGGCTGCGAACGGTCATCGCATCGGCGCCGCGGAACATCCAACCCATGTGGGAATGCCAGAAGCCGATCATCAGGCCCTTCATGCCCTCGCCATGTTCGTGAGGTGAATGGGGGTCGCCCTTCACATCGCTGTGCTGGTGATGACGGCGGTGCGTGGCCACCCAGAAGAACAACGGTCCTTGGACTGCCATCGATCCGGCGATGCCGAACAACGCGCGAATAAAGGCTGGGCAGGTGAAGCTACGGTGGGTGAAGAGGCGATGGTAACCACCGGTGACACCGAAACCTGCGATCAAATACATGATCACAAAGAGGATGACATCCAACGGGCGAAGGATCTTGTTCCAAGCCAGCACGGCGGCCGTCATGAAACCGATCCAGGGTACGAGGACTGCCACCAAGGTGAAAACCTGGGTACGACGAACGCCCGAACTAGGGGCAGAGGCTGATGGCTGACTGGTCACTTGGGTGGAATTTGCAGATCCTGGAAGTGGAAAACGAGACATTTTAAAATTTTTAACCTGCACCCATTGCAGGTTTCATAACAAACGCTGCAAATGCCTTTTTGTCTACCATCGACCGACAAGACCCATGACCAGCGGTGCATCCCGAAGTTGTTGGTGAATGAGCTGGACTACCAGGGTGGAGGTTGGGAGAAAGGGGGATGGACGCAACGGAAGTGATTCAAGGGCGAAGGCTCTCCGAGAGGGATGTGGAGGAGTTGAGGAGCTGGATGGG
>SYMJ01000129.1 GCA_005805505.1 Verrucomicrobiales bacterium
AAGAACCTCAAGACCACCGAAGTGTATACCCATGTCACGGTGGAGCGTTTGAAAGCGGTTTATGCCGCCGCGCATCCCCGGGCCTGATGTCGCAAAGCGGGAAAGGGCTCCGAAAACACCGACTCCTCCTGAAGAACTTTTGACGGACTTGGCTTCGGTGACCAGATTAGGACTGTCCGGTGCGTCACGGCTCCGGCACTTTTGAGATCATGAGCGAAGAATCCCTCAACAACTTTACCCCTCGCGCCCAGCAGGTTCTCGCCCTGGCGCGCAAGGAGGCCGATCGCTTCAACCATAACTTCGTTGGCACCGAACATTTGCTGCTCGGGCTGATCAAGCTGGGGCAGGGTGTAGCGGTCAACGTTCTCCAAAAAATGGGGCTGGATCTGGATACGGTTCGGCAAGAGGTGGAGAAGGAAGTCCGGGGCGGCGGGGAGGCCAAGTCGGGCGGCAACATTCCCTACACGCCGCGGGTGAAGAAGGTTTTGGCTCTGGCTGCCAAAGAGGCCAAAGCATTGAACCATACCTATGTGGGCACCGAGCACATTTTGCTCGGTCTCTTGCGTGAGGGTGATGGCGTGGCGGCCAAGGTGTTGCGGAACCTAGAGGTCGACATCGAGCAATGCCGCCAAGAAATTCTGAAGGAGCTGGACCCTCAGTTCCAGGCCGGCGAGGAAGAGGGTGGCGAAAAGGAGTCCTCTCCCGAAACCGTTGAGGCCGGTAAGAGTCCGACCCGCGGCGACAAGAACAAGGATCAGAAGACGCCCGCTCTCAAGGCCTTCGGTCGCGACCTCACCGAGATCGCCAAGAAGGGCGATATGGATCCGGTGATCGGCCGCAGCAATGAGATCGAGCGGGTCATCCAGATCCTCTGTCGCCGCACCAAGAACAACCCGGTGCTGCTGGGTGAGGCCGGTGTGGGTAAAACAGCCATCGTGGAGGGGTTGGCCCAAGAAATCGCTAAGGGCAATGTGCCCGAGTTGTTGGCTGCCAAGCGGGTGATCACTTTGGATCTCGCGTTGATGGTGGCGGGCACCAAGTACCGAGGCCAATTCGAGGAGCGGATCAAGGCCGTGATGGACGAAATCAAGAAGGCCAAGAATGTCATCCTGTTCATTGATGAGCTGCACACCATCGTGGGGGCAGGCTCGGCCGAGGGAACCATGGATGCCTCGAATATCTTCAAGCCGGCTCTCAGCCGTGGAGAGCTGCAAATCGTGGGTGCCACGACGCTGACCGAATACCGCAAGTACATCGAAAAGGACTCCGCTCTCGAGCGCCGTTTCCAAACGGTCAAGGTGGAGCAGCCGTCGGTCGAAGATGCAATCGCCATCCTGACCGGTCTCAAGTCCAAGTACGAAGACCACCACAAGGCCGAGTTCACCTCCGATGCCGTGGAAGCATGCGTGAAGCTTTCGGATCGTTACATCACGGCTCGATTCCTGCCGGATAAGGCCATCGACGTGCTCGATGAGGCCGGCTCCAAGGCACGGATCGGAGCGATGCAGCGGCCGCCCAACATCAAGGAGATCGAGGCTGAGATCGAGTCACTGAGGCAGAAGAAAGAACAGGCCATCAAGGATCAGGACTTCGAGGGAGCGGCCCAGTTGCGCGATCATGAGAAATCGGCCAAAGAACGCCTCGAGAAGACGCTGGCCGACTGGAAGACTGCCAAGGACGAGAAGCGGGTGGTGGTCACCGAAGATGACATCCTTCAAGTGGTCGCTAAGTGGACGGGCATTCCCCTCAAGCGGATGGGCCAATCCGACATGCAGAAGCTCTTGGCCATTGAGGACGAGTTGGCCAAATTGGTTGTCGGTCAGAAAGATGCTGTTGCTGCGCTGGCCAAGGCATTGCGTCGCGCCCGAACCGACCTCAAGGATCCTAAGCGCCCGATCGGCTGCTTCGCTCTGCTGGGCCCGACCGGCGTCGGAAAGACACTGTTGGCTCGCACGTTGGCCGAGCAGATGTTTGGCAGCAATCAGGCCCTCATCCAACTCGACATGTCCGAGTACATGGAGAAGTTCACCGTGAGCCGTCTGATCGGTTCGCCGCCGGGCTATGTGGGTTATGAAGAAGGCGGTCAGCTGACCGAGAAGGTGCGTCGCCAACCCTATTCCGTGGTCTTGTTCGATGAGATCGAAAAGGCCCATCCGGACGTGACCAACATGCTCCTGCAAATTCTGGAAGAGGGCAAACTGACCGACTCCCTGGGGCGCGTGGTCGATTTCCGCAACACGATCGTCCTGCTGACCTCAAACGTGGGATCCGAGGCGTTGCGCAAGCAGGGCAGCATGGGCTTTTCGAAGTCCAGCGACGATGCGAGCTATGAGACCATGCGGGTTCGGGTGTTGGACGAGGCCAAGAAGTTCTTCCGGCCTGAGTTTCTCAACCGTTTGGATGACATCGTGGTCTTCCGCTCCTTGGGCAAGCCCGAGCTCAACATCATTCTCGATCTGGAGATCACCAAGGTGTTGGATCGGATCCGTCGCAAGAACGTCACGGTCATTCTCGACGACAAGGCTCGGGAATTCCTCATCGAGAAGGGGTTTGATCCGCAGTACGGCGCTCGCCCAATGCGTCGAGCCATCGAGAAGCATCTTGAGGATCCTCTCGCCGATGAAATCCTGCGTGGGACATTGATGGATGGGCAGCCCGTCACCGTGACCGCCGACACGGAGAAGCTGATCTTTAAACAGCGAAGCGAGGCGCCCGAGGGGGCGTTGAGTTCTTAGTCGACCGAGTCAGGAGAGGAATCTCCAACTACTTCTTGAGGGTCCACACTGCCCCTCCCGGTGAGTTTTCGCTGGGAGGGCTGGCAATGAGGAGGCCAGCCAGATACTTTCAAAGTCACAGGAATCCTACGTGCCGGTACACCTCATCCATCAACGGTTCCGCTCCTTCATCACCCAGCTTGGAGAGGTTTCCCAATTGCTGATGGAGTCCATTGCCTCCTTTCATCATCAGCGGCCGTCCTGGAAGGATTTTCTCTACCAACTCCATTTCATCGGGGTGAAGAGCCAGAGTGTGGTCATTACCACGGGAGCGGCCACGGGAATGGTGCTCTGCGCCCAGACATTCCTGCAGTTCCACAAGGTGAAGATGGACACTGCGACGGGCGCGGTGGTCAGCATTGGCATGAGCAGCGAGTTGGGGCCGGTGCTCGCGGCCTTGATGCTCACGGGTCGGGTGGGAGCCTCCATGACCGCCGAGTTGGGCACTATGAAGGTGACTGAGCAGATCGACGCCCTGCGGACCCTCGCAGCGCACCCGGTAGACACGCTGGTGATGCCGCGCTTCCTGGCGCTTTTGGCCTCGGCCCCGTTGCTGACCGCAGAGTCTGTGGTGGTGGGCATCGTCTCCAGTTGGTGGGTGGGGGTGAATTTGCTCGGCATCGACAGTGCGTACTACTTGGTGAACATGACCCGGTACACCGATCCCCCGGACGTGCTGACAGGTTTGATCAAATCCTTTGTTTTCGGTGCCATTATCGCGGTGGTCAGTTGCCACAAGGGACTGACTTGTCAGGGGGGAGCCGAAGGGGTCGGAAAGGCCACGACCGAGGCGGTGGTGGCCGCGAGCATTAGCATCCTGATCGTTAACTTCTTCCTCACGCTGTTCCTGTCGCGCGTGTTTTACTCCTGAACTTGAATCCATGATCGAGGTTCGAGACGTCACCAAGAAGTTCGGGAGCCAAACGGTTCTCCAAGGGGTGTCCTTAGACATCCAACGCGGTGAGGCGGTCGTCATCATCGGCCGCAGCGGTGGCGGCAAGAGCATCTTGCTCAAGCACCTCATTGGATTGCTCCAGCCAGATTCCGGAACCATTCGGGTGGATGGTGAGGACATCACGACGATGGACGAACGCAGCCTCCTTCGGGTGCGACGGAAATACGGGATGCTCTTCCAGATGGCGGCCCTCTTCGATTCGCTGACCGTCGAAGAGAACGTGGGGTTTGTGCTTCGCCGGCAGGGTCTGGAGTCGGAGACCGAGATCCGTCGCCGAATCGATGAGGCCCTAGACATGGTGGAATTGCCGGGGATTGGTCACAAGATGCCCAGCGAACTCTCCGGCGGCATGCGCAAGCGGGTTGGTTTGGCCCGAGCGATCGTTTACCGGCCGGAGATCGTGCTCTACGACGAACCCACCACCGGCTTAGACCCGATCGCAGCCGACAACATTGATCGACTCATCCGCCGGGTTTGGGAAACCCTTCACGTCACCAGCATCGCTGTGACTCATGACATGAAGAGCGCCCGCACGATCAGCAATAGGATCCTCATGCTCCATGAAGGGCGGATCTATTCCGAGGGACCGACTTCGCAAATCTTGGAATCGACGGATCCAGTGATTTATCGATTCGTCAACGGCATCTCGACGCCACAAAAATCTGAATGAGTGAGTTCATGGAACGAAAATCCCCCGCAGCACAGGTCGGCCTCTTTGTCCTGATCGGACTCGTGCTGATCGCCGCATTGCTTATCCACTTCAGCAAGGGAGCGTCCTTTTGGCGTTCCGGCCGAACGATCCTGATTTCCGCCGGCAATGTCGGTGGGTTGGTCGCGGGCGCACCGGTCAACATGTCCGGTGTCCGCATTGGCTCCGTCGAGGACATATCGCTTTCGGCCGACGGCCGGAGGGTGTCCATCCAGTGCCGCATCGAAAAACCAGTGACCATCTATGGTGACGCCCGCTTCGAGATTGAGCAGAGCGGGTTCCTGGGTGATCAGTTTGTAGCGATCATTCCCACGAAGAATGCG
The DNA here is from genome assembly GCA_005805505.1 of Verrucomicrobiales bacterium. GTDB lineage: Bacteria > Verrucomicrobiota > Verrucomicrobiia > Limisphaerales > UBA9464 > SXXZ01. The sequence goes on from SYMJ01000129.1 coordinate 4,762, forward strand.
GCTCCGGCGCTTCAGGACGGGGCCGTCGTGACCGCCGTGGATCCCTTCAATTTGCAGGAGGCGGCCCGCAGTGCCGTGGGGCTGATGACCCGATTGGACCAAGTGGTCGAGCGGGTGGATCGCATGATTCTCTCGGCGTCGACCCTCAAGGACGTGACCAACACGCTAGCCAACCTGCGGCGGACGTCCGAGCGGTTGGATCGCACGCTGGGAGAGGTCGAATTGCTGGTGTCCTCCGAGAAGCCTGCCGTTGCGGCGACGGTGAGCAATCTTCGGGCATTCTCGGCGACCCTGACTCCGCTGGCAGGGCAAGTTGGAGCCCTGGCGGCCCGGGCCGACTCGCTATTGGTGCGTGCTGACACTTTGGTTGCCACCAATGAGACCACGTTGCGCGAAGCATTGGGCGGATTTCGAGATGCCTCTTTGGCGGTGCGCGACTTGACGCAGGACCTTCAGGCGGGGCGTGGAGCCGTTGGGGCCTTGCTCAAGGACCCCAAGCTCCAGTCCGAGTTGGGGGCCACGCTGATCAACCTCAACACCGTGTCGAGCAACCTCGCCAACAACGGTCTTTTCTGGAAACCCCGTCGCGTGCAACCGCTAACCAATACCACAGGCTATCCGGGTCGCGGCCCGTTTCGCTGAGCTAGGCCGATTCCGTGGGCGATAGGCCGACGATCTTTCTTTCCGGGCACTTCGGGCCAGGCCGATTGACAGTCGTGGGTGGGGCTTAGACCTTCCTTGGATGGAATTGGTCACACTGTCCCGAGTCTTTATTCTGGTCGAGGCAGACCTCATGGCGACCCGACTAGAATCCGCCGGGTTTACCCCATTTATTCACGGGGTCGACGCCGCCCTCAGTAGCGGTGGCTACTCCATGGGTACGGGAGGGATTCAAGTGAAGGTGCCCGCCGACCAGGTGGAATCCGCGCTTCAGTTCTTGGCGGAGGTTCCGGAGACCGACGTGTGGGGCGGTGAGTTCCTGGCCGTGTACAATCGGGCCCTGTCGGCATTCCGTTCGGGGCGCTCTTCGGTGGCGACCTTGTGTGATCCGGCCGATACCGCCTTCTTGCTGAAGAGCGGATGCTCCGTTCAGGAGCTCTACGATTTCGTTGAGGACGCTGTAGATTATGGCGAGCCCGATTTGGAAACGGTCCTCGATGTTCAGAGAATCCGGAGGGATTACTTTTTGGGAGTTCTGCGGGGAGAATGGACAGGGCAGGTGGTGCCCATGTCGGCGTTGCCGCTCAAGACCGATGCCGTAGACGGAATTGCTTGGTTGCCCCGTTTGATCGTCAAGGCGCGGCTCAAGCTACGCGGAGAAATGCCACCGGATCTTATGTACGGGTGCGGAGGCGATCGGCCGTTTCTCCGGCGCATGGGACTCACGCTTCCAGGATTTCTGGAACTGGTGCGCGACAGTGGAGACGATGATTTAGCAATCGTCGAGGCGGTGAAAGGTTCCCGGGACGCTGCCACTCGCTGAGGATGCCGGAGAAGAGGCCGTTGAGTTTCTGGGCTCGGTAGTTTTCACACCGTCACTGACAGTTGTTTTCGGCCACCCGGAGGCCGCCCAAGGACATTCCTAACACCCCCCGGAGGCCCTACCACCACCCGGAGGCAGCCTGATGGCTTCCTTTAACAACCCTCGAATGTAGCCTAAGGGCTTCCGAGGTAGGGACCGATCTCCGAGCGGTCCGGCGCTGCGGCACTGCCCGTCGAGATTGCCTGCCATGGAGAGTGCCAACACCTCGTCTTGGAAAAGAAATTGGCCCTGCAATCACCACCGTGCCAACGGCATCCTTCCGGATTAATTTAGCACGAACGAGGCGTCTTTGGTTTCCAGACGAATTTTGTCAGGGATGTGATTGGGATCAATGCGCACCAAGACGCGGTGTGTGCCGGCGGCTAGTGCTACTGAGCCATTTACCTTCGATCCGTCCACCCACAGTTCGGCACCCTGAGCGGCGGTGAGTTGGAAGCGGACGGTGCCTGGCTGGGCCAGCTGGATTTCGGTCACCGCCAGCACGGCGATTTTCGAGGACCAGATGTTGGCCTTGGTTGCGCCCTCCATGAGGGTCCGCGTGAGATCTCCATTGACCCGGGAGAGGACCTCGGTCCAGCGCTTGTCCTCGAGGGGTTTTTTCCACATCCAGTCGGATTGGCCGTTCTGCTGGTCGGTGTGGACGATGTTGGCCAAGCGCCATTTGCGGGCCACACCGCCTTTGCTGGCATCGAATTCACCGGGTTTGCCGAGTTGTGAGAGGAACGCCACCAGATCGAGTTGCTCGGCTTCATTGAGCGAGTCGAGGAGGCCGGCCGGCATCAATGAGGCGGACGCCTGAGTGCGAGATTCCAGGTTCGACTTGGCGATGACGATGTCCTGATTGGCCGTGCCGCGCAGGACCAGCTCGCTCGCCGACTCTCGGACCACGGTTCCGGACAGGGTCTGCCCATCCTTGGTCTCCACGATCACGCCATGGTAACCCTCTTTGATTTTGGCATTGGGCATTAGCAGCGATTCCACCAGGTAATCGGGCTGTGCGCTGGCCCCAATGGAGGTCATGTCTGGACCGACCCGTCCACCCGCACCGCCAATGGCGTGGCAGGTGATGCAGGCCAGGTCGGATCGGCGGTAGACGAGCTCACCGCGTTGCGGATTGCCGCTGGCCGCTGCCCGGGTGGCCATTTCGCGGATGAGTTGGTCGGTGAAGGCTTGGGTGTCGGCGGACAAACCGGCCCCCTTGGCGAGAGTGAGCACCAATTCCATGTCACTGCGACCGCCTTCGCGTGCCACCCGCATGCCGGTACGGGCTGCCGCGGCCGGGATTCCCGAAGTGGGCAAGAGGGCTGCCAGGCGTTTTCCAGAACCCTTAATTGCCAGCAATGAACGCCAGAACTCCTGGGCGATTTGTTCCTGATCCAACCCCTGGATGGCGGAGACCAGAGCGGGCCCGGCCCCACCGAGGTCCAGCGCAGCCCAAGTCAAAACCGCACGGCGTCGGGTCGCAGGATCTTTGTCTTCCGCCAGTTGCTTCAGGAGAGGCAGGCTTCCGGCTCCTTGGAGACGAAGGACTTCGAAGACCGTGGTCCGGACTTGTTCGGACGGGTCATTGGCTAGGCGGGTCAAGGATTGGACTGGAGGCGGAGTCTTCCAGTCGCCGGTGAGGCGCAACGTGGCCGCACGGACGGAGTCGTTCGAAGATTCGAGTAATCCCAAAATCCCCGTGGCATCGCCCTCGGGCCGCACCTTGCGGGTTCGGGCCGCCTCGCCCAGCGAGGTCAGTGCGCGTGCCGTGGCAGCATCATCAAATCCACTCGAGACGGTTTGTCGCAGCAGCGCTCCCAATTCTTTGGGGGCACCGGCCTGACCAATGAGCTCGATCCAGGGGCCGGAGCCGTCCCGCGGGAGGCGGCGCTCTTGGATGACGCGCCCCAAGACTCGGCTCGCCTGTTCGGCTCGGATGGCCTTCAAGGCAAAGGCCAATTGTTTTTCGCGCCCCTCGGATTTCCAAGCACCCGATTCCAAGGCAGCGATCCACGGCTCGGAGAGTTCGTTGATCGTCAACCAGAGGGCGTAGTCCAGGGTGGGATCCATGGGCTGTTCCAGTGCGCTCAGAGCCAACTCGGCAGATCGGGCTCCTGGAATCTTGGCCAGGGCACGAAGGGCCTCCAGACGGACCCGTGGGTGGGTGTCTTGGACTAGCTTCGAGAGGGTTTCAAGCCGTTGAGCCGCGTCGCTGGCGGTGTCGGCCTTGGAAGCGACCGGGACAAGCAGCAGCGCACTGGCGAGGACGAGTCTGCGGAACATGTTGGGATCATCGAACGGGAAGGCCTCCGCCTTCAAGTGTCCGATCATCAAAATTAGCGATCGTCCGCTCCTCCGAGCTCAAGTTCCCGATTCGCTCGCCGGCTTTCGGCCCTGCTCAAGGGGTCTCCCGGATCAATGCTCTCAATTCGATACCCTTGCCATTGGCCGGGTTGAAGCCCCCCACACGAATCGTGCGCAGCTCAGGAAACCGAGCGCTCAGGTGACCGAAAGACTTTCCGTCGGGCAGAATACAAAGTCGGGATCCGGGTCGGGCCAGAAACTCCCGTGCAGCCGCCTCGTCTTTCAGGTGCTGGATCCAGGGCCCACCCTTGGGTCGCAGGTACCAGTACAGGCTGGGTTCCTGGAATTCGAGGGTCGCCAGTTCGGTCTTGGGGTTGATCCAGCGCCGGCAGTCTTCGGCGAGGCGAGGCACCGGCAGCAGGCGGGCAAATAGCCCGAGGCCCGGCAAGGCAATCAGCAGCAGCATAGCCAAGGTCCCGATTGTCAGTCTCCCGAATAGTCGCCAAGCCGGTGGACCGCTCGCAATGGCCTTGCCCAACCAGAGTGCGATGAGAGGAAAAGCCGGCAGAGTATAATGCGGGAGCTTGGTTCGGATTAGGGTGAAGACGACAAACACTCCGGCGACACCCGCCAAAAGGTATCGGTCGATGGGTGATCGGGGAGGGGTGGTTCGAGCGCGCCAAACCAACCTTACCAGCCAAGGAGACCAGGGAAGAAATCCCACCAGCAACGTCAGCCCGTAGAAGGGCAAGCTGCACAGATAGCCGAGCAATCCCTTCAGCCCATGACCTTCCAATACCCCGACAGACCGAGCAACGACGTGCTTGCCGATACCCACCTGGAAATATTCGCCCCGAGTCGCCAACAGGGCTGGAATGCCCCAAATGGCCACAAGTCCCAGGGTCAGTGCTCCGCCAAACCACCAGAGTCTGGGTTGCCGCCAAGGGCTGGCAGGATCGGACGGCAAAGACAATCGTCCACAGGCCAAGAGAATGGCCGGCAGGCCCGCCAGCCAAGCCACGGGCCCCTTGGCGAGAAACCCTAGGGCCAATGAGGTGAAGAAAACCCAGAACCATCCGGCAATGGCTCGTCTCCGACCACGGGCCTGATGCAGTTCCCACCCGGACCAGCTCGACAGGGTGAAGAAAAACACCATCACCATGTCCGCAACGGCGAGGTGGGCGTGGACAAAGGCTTGGGGGCAGGTGACCCAGAGAATCCCGGCCATCATTCCGGCACAGTTTCCGGCGAGGCGTCGTCCCCAGAGGGCGAGCAAACCGGTGGTCAGAGTGGCACAGAGGATGGAGGGAAGTCGTACCGCCATTTCGGTGGCCCCCAAAAGAGAAATACTTCCAGCCTGGAGCCAGTAGATGAGAGGGGGTTTGTCGAAGCGGTACTCGCCATTCAAATGGGGCACCACCCCGTTGCCAGTTTCGAGCATCTCCCGGGAGGCTTCTGCAAAACGAGGTTCATCCCGGTCCATCAAAGGCAACAACCACGATCCGGCGCCGAAACAGCTCAGAGCCACCGCGAGCAGGACCACCCAGCTCCAAGCGGGCCATTGACCGTGTTCTCTCGGGGACCCGATTGAGCCTTCCATCGTTTCCGAGGCTGGCAAATTCGAGGGTCAACGGAAAGCCGAAGGGTGCTGTGAGTTGGAATTGTGCTGAGAGTGGATGAACTGCTTCAGGGTCAGATGAGCCGCAAGGATTCAATTGGATGGGCCCGGCTGGCTGATGCCTTCTTCCGCTCGAGCGTCGTTGTTTGCCCGTTACGGGCCTCCAGCACGAGCCTCAGCAGGGCTCGCTCTTCAACTCTTGCCTCGTCTTGCAAAAGAATCCGCCACGCCACCCTTTGGCCCACACAGAATCAGTTCGGATGAGACGGGGTCGGTGGATGTTTCAGGATTGTTTCGTTCCAGTCCGAGTTGGTTTTGTCAGTGTTGACGTGTGCAATTAACGCACTCAGTAGACCCGCACGGGATTAAAGCAGCTGATCTCGTTCCAGAGGCCGGTGCCGATCGCTCGCATCTTGTCGGGTATTGGCTTCTTGGCTGGGCCCTTGTCGGATTACCGTTTCTGGGTCTGTTGTTTTGGTCCGATGATTGGTTGCGCTCGCAACGGTCAGCCTTGGGCGGAAAGGGTTGGAACCTCTTGGCATCGACCATCAGCGGTTCGGCCAATGGATTTGTTCTGATTCCCGCAGTTGTGGGGTTGGGGGTGTGGTTCAAACGTAGCTCGCAACGCAGGGCTGCCAGGCTCCTAGGGGCGATGTTGCTGTCCAGCCTTGTGTCAGGCGTTGCAGGCACGGGACTGCGATCGATCATCGGCAGGACCCGACCAGAGGTGTCGGTGGAGCAGGGGTGGTTTGGTCCACGCAAAGATGGACGTTGGATTATCGGACGCCACGCCTACGCATCGTTTCCCTCCGGACATGCTTCTTTAGCTGCAGGTTTGGGTTTTATGGCCTTCGTCTGGGGTGCTCGTACTGGAGGCCTGGGTCTAGCTTTTGCACTTGCGGTGGGTTGGTCCCGGTTCCATCTGGGAGCCCATCGGGCTTCAGACGTATGGGCTGGTTTGCTCGTTGGAGCGCTGACGGTCACCCTTTTATGGCCATCCTGCTGGGCTTGGGTCCATCGAGGGAAGCGACCCAGTGGGTGGCCATGGAGTGGGTGGGTGGTGGGAGAAATTTCTCACAACACCCCGGTCGACTCTCGACAGGGCTGAACTCGACGCCCTTGGGGCTCGAGGTGATGTCACTGTGTTTGGATGGGTTCTAATTCATGCCCCAGAGACTGTAAGAGAACCCAGCGTTTCTTTCTGATTCGTAGACGAGATCTAAAGTTTGTCCCGGCAATGGGCGATAAACAGGAATGGTCAGGTCCGAGGCTCCTTTTCATGGGCGACTCGCGATCACGGCTTGTAGGCGCCATGCAAATTCAAACCGTTCACAATCGTATCCTGATACTGACTGTTTCCGCTGCAATCGTACCTATTCTAATAGTTTCAGTTCGAGGGCTGTTGGGAGAGGGGATCGGTAAGTATTCTAGCTGGTGGATTGCGGCCGTTGCCGCAGCGTCGATAGGCGCTTTGGGTTCCTTGACCCGAACGGCCTTGGCCGACTTTGAGAAAATGCCCGCCCAAGAGTTCGAAGACACCCAAGGCAAGGCGCTGGCGGAGGCCTTTCGGGCACTAGCGACTGCTGAGAAGAAGTGCAAGGATCTCGAGTCCCAGAACGAACGCCTCCAAGATCGATCTGTTTTTCTCCAGGGAAAGATCCGCGATTTGGAGGCGGAGATGATTGCTAAAACTGAGCCAAAACCGCTGGGGATTCTCGATGGATTGCGCTCGATGATCAGCAAGGCGGGTGAGCGAGTGACCACCACACTCACTGGGGGGGCTCAGTTGGAAGTTGGTTTGGCATTGTCTAAGGAAGAAGTCGATGGGGTGCAAATCATGCTCGATTCTTTGGGACGCAAACTGGCCCGTCCTCCGGTTGAAGAAATGATGGAGGCCAACACTGGCGAATATTCCACCCGAATGCTGTTGGTTGAGGACGATCAGACCAGCCGTCGTCTCATAAGGGCCCTGCTTCCCAAAGAACTTAAAGTGTCCATGACCGAGGCCGAAGACGGTCAGGCGGCGTTGAGCATGATGGAGAAGCCCCCGTACCCGGATATCATTGTCTGTGACGTGTTGATGCCCAACATGGATGGATTGGAGTTCATTGCCCGCCTTCGCGCCCTTCCGCGATTCTCCAATATCCCGGTGGTCATGATCTCGGCCAATGCGTTCAAGGACAACGTTGCTAAGGCGGCCGCCCTCAAAGTGACTCGTTTTTTGAGCAAACCCTTGGAGCGGAAAGACTTGAGCGACGCCATCGAGGCCGCCCTGAAGGAGGTCAGTAGCAAGGGGTCGGCCCTCTTCGAGGCTCAGCAACGCCTGTGTCTCGATGACAAGGCCTACTTCGAGTTGTCGACGGGTTTCTCGCGTGCCATCGGCGAGTCCATCACCTTTGTGCGTTCTTCGATTAGCCGGGATCGATGGCAGGCTGCGGCTCTACGCGTCAACGCCCTCAGAGGATCCATCCAGATGGTGGGCGACGAGCGTCTCTCGGTGGTCATTACGCGGCTTGAAGCTCAGTTGAGGCTGGCTGACATCACCGGCGTTACCATTGAGCTCGAGACGCTCGAGCAGGAAAACGAGCGCTTCATGCGCACTTTGGTCCACCTCTACACTGCAGAACTAAAACCCGCTTCCGAGGGAGCCAATTCTAACATGGCTGTAAAAACTCCGAACTGATGCCCGTTCAGCGCGCGCCTTGGGGTTCTGGCGCCGGAGGTCAGGCATTCACCCGGTTGAATTCAAAGCCCACATGAGGTGTGTCCGATTTTGGCAGCACAGGCATAAGGCTGAGCGGCATCAGGCCGAGCGCCATGAGGCCGGTCGGAAACTGGAACGGCCGCTGTGCAAAGCCTTCTTCCTCAAACGCAGCACTGGCCGTAGCCTCCGCGAGTGATTTCGTTGGCCGATACTTCCGCGGGACAGGAGCCCACCGATTGGGTGGAGCCTGTTCGGGAGATCTTTTCCCCAAGCGGACTGCTTTCCCGGGCCAGCAACTTTGAGTACCGCCCTGAGCAACAGCAGATGGCTATGGCCGTCGCCTCGGCACTTCAGAACCGCCAGCATTTGCTTGTGGAGGCCGGTACCGGTGTTGGTAAAAGTTTTGCATACCTGATTCCGGCAATTCTATTTGCCGTTGGGCGCAAGAAGAAGGCGGTGATCTCCACCCACACGATTAATTTGCAGGAGCAGTTGGTGGAGAAAGATCTGCCCGTCCTGAAGCAGGTGCTCCCGGTAGACTTCAGTTTCGCGATGCTGAAGGGGCGCTCGAATTACTTGTGCACCCGCCGCCTGCGCAAGGCCATGCAGCAATGTGATTCGCTCTTTACCTCCCCGGAAGCGGCCGAGTTGCGTCGGATCGAAGAGTGGAGTCGCACCACCCAAGATGGTTCGCTGAGTGACTTCTCGGTGGAACCCGATCCCAAGGTCTGGGAGCACGTCTGCTCTGAGCGCGGGTTGTGCACTCCCAAGAAATGCGGTTTCCAGAGTGATCAGGCCAAGTTGGGGCCCGTTTGTTTCTTCCAGCGCGCCCGCCAGAAGATTCTCGGAGCCGATGTGTTGGTGCTCAACCACACCCTGTTTTTTACATTGCTCAACGGAGTCGAGTCCGATCCCGAGGGCGGTGTCCTTTTCAAGAACGACTTCGTAATCTTCGATGAGGCTCACATGGTCGAATCGGTCGCTGCGCGGCATATCGGGGTGCGGGTAAGCAGCGGCCAAGTCCGCTATGCGCTCCAGCGTCTCTGGAACCCACGGACCGAGAAGGGCCTTTTGTCCACCTTGCGTTCGGCATCCAACGTTCGATTGGTGTCGGATGTGCTGAAGGAGACCGACGACTTTTTTGTGCGGGTGGAGGACTCCTGCCAGGAGTTAGCCCGATCGGCGACCCCGTCGGACTCGGATCGGCCTACGCCCAGTGAACAGCCCTCCCGGGTTTGGAAAGAGTTGCGGATCCGCAGGCCAGACCTTGTCCAAGACAGCCTGACCCTACCGCTGCAGCGCTTGCGCGAGCAAATCCATGAGCTCATCCAGACCTCCGAAGACAAGGAGACGGGCGAGGAGTTGATGGAATGCAACCGTCGCTTGGCAGACCTTAAAGTGGCCGTCTCCACTTTTCTGAGTCAGACAGCCGAGGATCATGTCTATTGGGTGGAGCGTTCTGGGAAGACTCAGAAGAATCTTTCGTTGAATGCGGCTCCGGTCGAGGTGGCCGACTTTTTACGTCAGCGGCTCTTTGAATCGGGAACTTCCGTGATCCTGACCAGCGCCACCCTCGGAACGACAGGGCCTTCCGGAGCGGCCGCCGCCCCTTCGATTCCGCTGCCGCGGTCCCCGATGTCCGCGGCGTACCCCGCGGGCTCCGCGCTTCCCAGAGCAGGCTCAATAGCGGCGCTTCGCTATGTGGCCGGAAGGGTAGGGGGTGAAGAGGCCCAGGGGCTTCAGGTGGGTTCGCCGTTTGATTATCCCCGGCAAATGACCTTGTTCGTCGCAGGCAAGATGCCCGATCCCCGGGAAGCGGGTTATGAGGACGCGCTAGTTCATTGGATCGAGCACTTCATTACTCGGACCCATGGCAAGGCCTTCGTGTTGTTCACGAGTCACCGATTGATGCTCCAGGTCGCGGGGCGGATGGAGTCGTTCTTTGGTCGACTGGGACTCGAGTGCTACGTGCAGAACACCGGAATGCCTCGATCGACCATGTTGGAAAAATTTCGAGAAAACCGAGATTCGGTCCTCTTTGGAACCGACAGCTTTTGGCAGGGGGTGGACGTGCCGGGTGATGCTCTGAGCAATGTCATTATTACCCGGTTGCCCTTTGCCGTGCCGGACCACCCGTTGGTGGAGGCCCGGATCGAGCAAATCGAAGCCGAGGGCGGCAACGCCTTCAGCGCCTTCAGCCTTCCAGAGGCCATTCTCAAGTTCCGGCAGGGTGTCGGCCGGCTCATCCGAACCAAGACCGACACCGGGATCGTGGTGATTTTAGACAATCGCGTGCTGACCAAACGCTACGGCAAGGCGTTTCTGGAGTCGGTTCCCCCGTGCCCGATGGAGATTGTTTGAAAGGCTCGGCCCGGATCCATTGTTGGTTTCTTCCCGTGAACCCACGGTTCAATGCTTCCCTCGCGCCTCTCGGCTTCGGTAGGTTGGGGCCGTGCATTTCCGCAAGGTGACGTTGGTGGGCGTGGGCCTGCTGGGCGGTTCGCTCGGTATGGCGCTTCGGCGCCGTGGCCTGGCGGATGAGGTCCAGGGCTTCGTCCGGCGGGCTTCCTCGGTGGCCGAGTGCCTAGCTCTGGGCGTGGTGGACCGGTGTTCGCGCAATCTGGCCGAGGCCGTGGTGGATGCCGACCTAGTGGTCTTGTGTTCCCCGGTCGGGCAGAGTCCTGGGTTGTTCCGAGAAATGTCCCGGCACTTGTCACCCGATTGTCTGGTGACGGATGTGGGCAGCGTGAAATCCGATCTGGTGGCCGAGATTGAGCCGTTGGCCCAAGGGGCGGGCGTTCGATTTGTCGGCAGTCATCCGATGGCCGGGGCCGAGAAGAGTGGTCCGGCCCATGCCCGGGCTGACCTGTTCGAGGGAGCTGTCTGCGTGGTGACTCCTACGACGGCGAGCGCCCCCTCCGCCGTGCTCGCCATCCGATCCTTGTGGGAGGCGGTGGGCTCGCGGGTGCTTCAAATGAACCCGGTGCTCCACGACGATTTGGTGGCCCGCTGCAGTCACCTGCCGCATGTGGTGGCCGCTGAGTTGGCCAACTACGTCCTCAGCCCGGTCCACCCGAAGGAACAATCCGATCTCTGCGCCGGCGGATTTCGCGACACCACCCGGATTGCCTCCGGGTCTCCAGAAATGTGGAGAGACATCGCCTTGGCCAACCGGCGTCACCTCTCCCGGGTGCTGGGAGTCTTCATCGAGGATTTGTCTGAATTCCGACTGGCTCTGGACGCGGGTGACGAGAAATCCATCGAAGATTTCTTCCGCCAGGCCAAATCCCGAAGAGATCTCCGCTTTCCCGATCCCGAGCCCTAGAAAACCGCCTGAGCCGATGCCGCTGCCCGACCTCATTGAGATCGTTCCTCCGCCTTCTCCCACCTTCGTGTCCATCACGGTACCGGGATCCAAGAGCATCACCAATCGTGCTCTTATCTTGGCGGCCTTGTCGTCCGGCACGGTCACGCTGACCGGGGCCTTGTGGAGCGAAGACACGCACGTCATGACCGAGTGCTTGCGTCAGTTGGGATTTGCTGTGGGTGTGGCCCAAGACCTCGCCGAGGAGGCTAATCGCGTGATTCAGGTGGAAGGGTTGGGGGGGCGGATTCCAAGGGCCGGCACGGAGTCCTCACCCTTAGAATTGTATGTGGGCAATGCCGGGACGGCGGCCCGTTTTCTGGCGGCCATGGTGTGCTTGGGAGAGGGGTGCTACCGGTTGTCAGGGGTGCCCCGAATGCATGAGCGCCCCCAGGCGGCCTTGCTTCAGGCCCTCCGCTCGTTGGGATACCGGGTGGACGCACCCGGAGACCGTCTGCCTGCCGTGATCCACGGATCCGGTCCTCGGTCTGGGGCATGCCGGGTCAGCGTAGCGGAGAGTTCGCAATTCGCTTCGGCCCTCCTGCTTCCGGGGAAGGTGGCGGGTTGGGAAGTGCAAATCGCCGACGCCAATCCGGATGAGTTGCCGTATGTCGAAATGACCCGTCGACTGGTCGAGTCCTTCCCGCACTCCGGCGGCAATTTCCAGGTGGAGCCCGACGCCTCTAGCGGCAGTTACTTTTGGGGCGCCGCCCGTTTGATGGGCAAAAACCGGGTCGAAGTCGCCCGTTGGCCCAATTCGGGATGGCAGATCGATGCACGGTATCCGGACTTCCTCGATCTGCCGGCCGAGGTTTCGCGCGAGAGCGATCTGGGAGACAGCATCATGACGGCCATCACGCTGGCTTCCTTAGAAAACCATCCGGTCCGCTTTACCGACTTGGGGCGTTTACGCCTGCAAGAATGCGAGCGGGTCCAGGCGCTGCGCACCGAATTAATTAAGTGCGGTGCCAGCGTGACCGAGTCCGGTGACAGCCTGCTGATCCGTCCCTCAATCCTGCACGGGGCCGAGATCGAAACCTACGACGACCACCGCATGGCCATGTGCTTCGCCATGCTGGGGTTAAGGATTCCTGGTATGCGATTGGGCAACCCTCGCTGCGTCCGCAAGACCTTCCCCAATTTCTTCCGCAAACTGGCCGGGTCGCCCCCCTTTGGTCTTGGGGCGATCATTCTCGATGCCACCACCGGTCGAGTGCTCCCCCTGAACGAACTCAACGCTGAATGAAGACCAAGACACTCAAGCTCCCCCAAGTCATTGCGGTCGACGGTCCCAGCGCGTCGGGCAAGGGGACCTTGTCCCGTCGGATGGCCCGCGAATTGGCCTATATTTATGTCGATTCGGGAGCCATGTACCGGACGCTGGCCTGGTATTGCTTGCAGCGGCAAATTCGACTCGAAAAGCCCATGACCGACGCCGACGAAAAGGCCGTCGTTCGTCAGCTTCGCAGCTGGAAATGGGAGCTCCGCGTGATCGACGATCAGGCATGGATCCATGTCGATGGGTATTTCCCAGCGACCGAGATTCGCACCGATGTCGTCGAGAAGGCGGTCCCGGTCGTCGCACAAATTGGCAAGGTTCGGGACTGGATGGTGGCCCGACAGCGGGACTGTGCCGCCCTCGGGCCGCTGGTCATGGAGGGACGCGATATCGGCACCGAGGTGTTCCCGTTGGCCCCGGTGAAATTCTTTCTCGAGGCCGATGCCGCAGAGCGTCAGCGCCGGATTACCGACCGTGGGGGATCCACCGACGGAGCCTGGCGCGATAGCATGGACATCCATCGCAAGAAAGGGGCACTAATCCCGGCTCTCGATTCCGTCCGCATCAACAACACCGGACAAACCCCGGACGAGACCTTTGCCGTGCTCATGGGCCATGTCCGCGAGCGCCTCGGGTCCCGTTTGGAGAATCCGAAGCAGGAATGATCTGATGGCTCCGACCCCTCGAACGATGCGGATCGGGTGGCTGCTTAAGCTGCTGTTGGGATGGGTCTGGATCGGTTCCTGGGTTGCCGAGGCTGCCGGCAATGAGGTGTTGGTCATCTACAATGCTCAGATGCCTGCCTCCGAGGCGGTGGCACGGCATTATGCCCGGCGGAGGTCGGTGCCGGATTCCCAACTTTTGGGCCTTCGCCTTCCTGATTCGGGGACCATTTCCCGTGCGGACTACATTTCAGGGATTCAGGAACCGGTCCGCAGGCATCTCGTGGAAAAAGGCTTGGCGGAGTGGGTGCCCGATTCCAGTTCGCCGCCGCAGGGTCGCAAGGCAACGGCCCGGAATCGCCTGCGTCTCATCCGCTCGGAGATTCGCTACCTGCTTCTGTGCTATGGGGTGCCGTGGTATATTCCTCACGACCCGTCGATGCGCAGTGAAACAGGGGGCATCCCTGCCCAATTTTTGCGCAATGACGCCTCGGTGGACGATGAGTTGGCCTTGCTGCCTCGGCTGGGTTTTAACGACCCGATTGCGACCTCCCCCAATCCTGTGGTCGGAGCCACCAATGCGGCCCAGATCCACCCCACGAATGGCGTCTTCATGGTGACGCGGTTGGACGGACCCACGCCGGAGATCGCTCGGGGCCTGGTGGACAAGGCGCTGGAGGCCGAGTCTCGGGGATTGTGGGGGCATGCCTACATTGACCTGCGAGCCATTACCAATGGGCCCTATTGGTGGGGCGACCGGATGATTACCAATGCAGCGGTGGCCGCCAAACGGCTGGGATTCGAGACCTTCGTCGACAATCAACCCGCGAGCTTGGGAGTCGGATATCCCCTGAGTCAGGTGGCCCTCTATGTGGGTTGGTACGACAGTGGGGTGACTGGACCGTTCTACCGGGCCAGCGTCGAATTCCTCCCTGGAGCCTTCGCCTACCACTTGCATTCCTTTAGCGCGGCCAACCTTAGATCGGCCTCCGAAAACTGGGTGGGCCCGCTCCTAGCCCGCGGAGCCACCGCCACCATGGGTTGTGTGGCTGAGCCTTATTTGGAGTTCACCCCCAATCCGGCCATGTTCCTGGAACGTTGGGGATACGTCGGGATGACCCTGGGCGAAGCGGCAACCGCGGCGCACCCGGTGCTGTCCTGGCAGACGGTGGTGGTGGGAGATCCGTTGTACCGGCCGTTTGGTCGCCTGCTGGCTGACGATGGCAAACGCCTGGATGCTGCCAACGATCCGTCGACGGCCTACGCGCTGGTCCGCAACGCCAACTTCCAACTCATGGCGGGCCGCCCGGTGGAAGCAGTGCGCGACCAGCTCGAGGGACAACGCTGGGCCACTAATCATGCTGTCGTGGCCGAAAAAATAGGACGTCTGTACTGGTCGAGCATCCGGGTCCGCCGGGCTTTGGAGTGGTATGACACGGCCCTAGGTCTGACCAACGCCACACCGATGCAGCGTCGTCGCCTGCTGCTGGACAGCATCGAGGCCCATCGTGTCCTCGGGCAGCCGGCCGAGGCGTACCAATGTCTAGAACAGATCATTGTCACGTCGCCTCCGGATGTAGACATTCAGGATCTACGCATCCGTCAATTGCAGTTCGCCCGCGACATGCGGGATGTGGAAAAAATCACCGCCGTTTCCAATGAAGTTCAGCGCCTGGGTGGGAAGCGGTGATTCATTTGCAGGTTCCTCGTGTTGCTATGACCCCTGAAGCCCTCCGACACCTCGTTGAATCGGATCTCGTAATGGGTCGCCTTATCCAAAAAATCGGTGCCTGCACCTTGAATCCAGAGCCTCAGCGAACTCCGTTCGAGTCGCTGGTCCGGGCTGTGGCCCACCAGCAGCTGCATGGCAAGGCCGCTGAAAGTATTTTGGGACGGTTTTTGGCTCGATTCCCCGGCCGCCGATTTCCTCGGCCCAAAGACTTGGAGTCGATCACTGATGGAGACTTGCGATCCTTCGGCTTCTCGGGCTCTAAGGCGGCCGCCATCCGAGATATCGCCGCCAAGGCCATCGATGGCACCGTGCCCACTTCACGGAAGATTCGAGCTCTTTCTGACGAGGAGATTGTCGATCGACTCAGCGCCTGTCGCGGGGTCGGGCGGTGGACCGTCGAGATGCTGCTCATCTTCAAGTTGGGGCGGCCGGACGTTTTGCCGGTCGACGACTTCGGCGTTCGGGAGGGGTTCCGTGTCACCTACGGGCACGAGGCTCAACCTCGGCCGAAGGAGTTGTTGGCCTTGGGTGAACGCTGGCGTCCGTTTCGAACGACCGCGGCCTGGTACTTATGGCGGGCTGCCGATGCCGCGAAGCTCGTAGCCAAGGTTTTAAAACATTAAATGGCTGGTTCGGAAGGGAATCCGCCTCCCGCCAGGGCTGTCAGGACTTTGGGACTTTGGGATAATTCTTCACGAGGGCCTGGGCAGTCTCGCGGAGGATGGTCACCAGCTCGGGCGGACTGAGCACGGTGGCTTGGGCCCCCCAACCCAAAATCCATCGGCTAATTTCCTCAAGGCTTCCCAGCCGGAGATGGATCTCCACCCCGCGGTCGGGAAGTTCAGTCAGCGTCTGCGAGGGATGCCACCGCTTCTCGCGAATGTAGTCGGCCACGGCCCGCGTGAAGCAGATGCGGACTTCGAAGTCTCCGGTGCGCGAGTACACGCCGAAGCTGTCGCTCAAATGCCGTTCTAACGCGAATTTGGCCGGGCGCTGGAAGGTCTTTCCGGTCGGTTCAGCTTCGGCAATCCTGGAAGGCACAAAGGTTCGGATGGCCTTTCGAAGATGGTCGTGCGCGAAGAGGTACCAGTCTCCGTTCACATTGCCGATGTGGTAAGGATCTACGGTGCGCTCCTCGAGGGCCGCCCCGGGCTTGCGGTAGGTCAGGCGGAGGGTCTTGCCGGCTGCGGCGGCCTGGGCCAGCCGATCAATGATCCCGAGGTCTACGTTGGGCTCGGCGGTGGTTCGGAAGGAAATGGTTTGCGTCCATTCGGCTAGATTCAGAGAGACGGTGTCCGGCAGCGAACGCTCGAGTTTCTTGAAAGCGGTGAGGAGGCGTTTTTCGAAAGGGGTGCCGCGGTATTGCTGAAGCGCCTTCTCAGCGACCACCAACGCGAAGAGCTCTCCCTCCGTGATTTGTAGGGTCGGGAATGAATCCACCGGTTCGGTGTAGTAGAATCCATAACGCTGGGCACTGTATTCGATGGGCAAACCCATCCGGTCGCGCATGAAATCGATATCCCGCTGGATGGTCTTGGTGCTCACCTCAAACTCGCGGCTGAGGAACGAAGCATTGGGATGCTTGCCCGATGCAATGGCGGTGTGGATGCGCATCATCCGCTCCAACGGCGGTCGGGACATGGGCATCTCGCGCACGCTCTTCTTCATGGAGAAATACTGTTCTCAGACGGCAGGAATGCCAACTCCGGACCAGCCATGGTTCGATCGCGGAACGCGCAGTTCGTCGCGCTTTGCGCTTTTGTCTCGTGGCACCCCAGTCTTCCAATTCACCTCATGAGGGATCCGGAGTCCAAAACGGTAATCGGTATCGAATGTGGCGGCACTCGCACCGTGGCCTTGGCGGCGGTGGTGGGAGGCAGAGCGTCGTTGGCCCGGATCGAATCCGGACCGGCTAATTTGCGGCTGACTTCGGACTTGGATTTACAGTCCCACTTTGACTCCCTGAAATCCCGTCTGCCGGAACCGGTGGCCATCGGCATCGGCATGGCTGGAGTGAGGACCGAAGAAGATCGGCAACGGTTGCGCGCCTGCGTGGCGAGGGTCTGGCCGTCCGTGCCGGTCCGCGTCGACCACGACCTGGTGAGCGCGCTCGAGGCAGCCTCCTTGGATGCCACAAATTCGGTGGATGCACGGGTGATCCTCTTGAGCGGCACGGGTTCGTGCTGCTTTGGACGGAATCGACGGGGAGTGACGGCCAAAGCCGGCGGATGGGGACACCAGTTGGGGGATCAGGGCAGCGGTTTTGCCATCGCTTACGCCGGATTGCGTGAGGCCATCCGTCAGCTCGAACAGACCGGCCGTATCGGTGCCCTCGGTCGCCGACTTCTCAAGGCTTCTGGCCTCAAAGACCCCGAAGCCTGGGTGGGCTGGATGCAGTCGGCTTCCAAGCGTGAGGTCGCCGCTTTGGCGCCGGAGGTGTTCGCGGCGGCGGCTCACGGCGACTCGAGAGCTCACCAGGTCATCGAGCGGTGCCTGGGCGAGTTGCTCGAGTTGGCCTTGGTCTGTGCCGCACGATTGGACCGGACGGGCAAGGCTCGGGTAGAATTTGTGTTGGCGGGCAGTGTCTTCTTGCGTCAACCGCGATGGCTCCCGCACATCGAGAGCGTTCTTCGGGCGGTGCGACCCCAGTCCGTGATCCGATCCTTGGAACGGGAATCGGCCTGGGGTGCGGTGGTCCTCGCGGAGCAGGCCTTGGCCTCAGGCGAACGCTCTCAGGTGCCCACAGTCCTACCCCCGGGTGTGGCGGTCCCTCCACCCGTTCCGCGTCCTGAAGCGACTGGGGTTTCCCCGACGGAGCAGCGGAACCCGCGTTCCCGGCATCTTGACCGGATGCCTGTGAGCAAGGCCATCGACTTAATGTTGTCTGAAGACTCACAGGTCCCCGAGATCATCGGCCGGCACCGGGTGGCCTTGGCACGATTGATCCGCCTTGCCGAGGTTGCCATCCGCAGCGGTGGGCGGCTGATTTATCTGGGCGCCGGCACCAGCGGCCGCCTCGGAGTCTTGGACGCCAGCGAATGTCCGCCCACCTTTCGGACTCCGCCCGAGTGGGTTCAGGGTATTATGGCTGGCGGCGAGAAGGCTCTGCACACTTCGGTGGAAGGCGCTGAAGACGACGCCGGGGCAGGGTATGAAGCCCTTCGTCTCCGTCAGGTTTCCTCAAAGGATGTGGTGGTGGGCATCGCTGCTTCTGGAAGGACCCCTTATGTCTGGGGAGGATTGGCCGCCGCCCGTGAAGCCGGAGCTCGAACGGCGTTGCTCTGCTTTAATCCGAACCTAAAATTCACCCGAAGCCTCCGGCCGGATGTTGTCCTGGCCATCGACGTCGGCCCTGAGGTGCTCACTGGGTCGACCCGACTTAAGGCCGGCACCGCCACTAAGCTCGTCCTGAACATCCTCAGCACCCTCACCATGGTTCGCCTCGGCAAGGTCGAAGAAAACCTGATGATCGACCTCAACCCCTCCAACGTGAAACTGCGCGATCGGGCTCTCCGCATCGTCCAAGAATTGACCCGCGTCGCCCCCGAAGTCGCCCAGACCGCCCTGGAAGTCTCCGGTTGGCAGGTCCAGGCCGCCGTTCAGACTCTCCGCCAAACGCGTTCCCACCGTTGACCCCTCAGAAGTCTGTCCCCTCGTGGGTCAATCATCGTCCGTTCAGCGGGTCCCAATTCCGGGGAAGTAACTAAAAAATCACCCAGCGCTCAGATCGCATTTGCCAATCGATCGCCAGGGTGTTGTTTCTATGGGTCTACTTTTTTTGGGGGCAACGCAATGAATTCCACGGTCATAAATGGTTTGGCGATCGGGCTGCTGGTCAGCTTCGGTATGGTGATCGGCATCGCCATCGTCTTTGCCACGTTGTACCGGCGTCACCTTCGGGCACTGCGGCTGACTCAGCGCTGGATGGATCCACTCACGCCCCTCGTCGGTTCCAGCAGATCTGTGCTGACCCTGCCGCTGCCCAACCGCTGGTTGGCTATCCGCAGCTCCAACACCGCGTTTCTTCGCGAGATGCTGCACATCGAGCCTGGCGAGGGTTCCCCATGGTCCGAGGCTCTGGTGCGGTTTCGCGAACGGGTGATATTCATTTCGCCGCCCTGGCGCGGTTGGTCACTGGTGGTCGGTGCGGCCATCCCGGACCCCGCCGCGGATATCGATCAACTCTACCGGTTTCTCTCTCGCCTGAGCCGAGAGGTCGGCGAAGTTCAGTTTTTCTCCGCGGACCGCGTTCTCAATCACCATGCTTGGGCTTGGCTCCGGGAGGGCAACGTGGTTCGAGCTTATGCCTGGGCCGGTGAGACCTTGTGGAATCAGGGGAATTGGACCTTTGACGAACGACTCTTGGGCCTCACCTGCCACGATTATGGAGAAGTCGTCGAAGGCCCCGGTATTTGCGGAGGTCCCTCCGAACAGCAGAATGCCGAGAGAGTGGCGTTGCTGGCGCGTCGTTGGAGCCTAGATCCGGCCGAGGCCAGCGCTTACTTTCTTGCTCTGGAGGCCTCCTCCCGCGTTCGCCGCGAGGGTCCCGACGCCGCCGATGGAGCGTAACTCTGATCTCAGGATGAGGGCCCGCCGGACCCGATCCGTTCTCGGGACTTGAAGGCGAGTCATTCCCGGTTGAGACTCGGTCTGGCGGTTTACCCAAACCCGCCTCCTTAGCCCATGAACTGTTCCATTGGACTGAATCCATCCAACCCCACCGAACTCCATCGGCACATCAACCTGAAACTGGCCGAGTTAGGCATGACAGGCGTTCCGTTGTTCGGTGAAACTCAGGCGGTGGACTCACAGCTCGAGAGCTTCATCGCCCAGGGCCGCGAGAAGGACCGACTGCTTTGCCGTCATGCCAGTCCGGTGGACCGCAGGATTAACAACTTCATCCACGACTATTTGTCCGACACGGCCGTCCCCCGGGAATTGCCTCGGAACACCTTCGTCTTGGATCAGTATGGCCTGGCCCGGGTCTTGTCCCTGCCACCCGACAAAGACGAAGTCGCCTCGCCGATGCTGCGCAGCTATCGGTTGCGCAACGGGATTCTTCACAATCCGAAGTCGGACCGGCGCACTACCTCCGGCATCTTCCATGTCACCGAGGGAGGGTTGCCCATTCCCGATGACAAGAAGGGTGTCCCCAAAACGGTTTTTGCCGACCTTCTGGCCCGCGCGCTTCATCCTCCTGAGGAACTTCTGCAACTGCCGTTCACGGCGTCGGGGCCCACGCCGGCCCCGTGCATGGTCTCTCTGCTCATTCGCCCGGTCATCTGCCCGGAGGTTCCGGGCGTGATGCCTCGCAAGAGCATGGAAATTCGTTTCTTCGTCCCCGGATCGCTGGTGGCCAATCTCGATTTTGTCGAGAGCATCTTCGGCAATGCCGGCGACCCGTTGCTCCCAGAAAATGACGCCTCCCTCGATGCCGAGCATTGGAGCGGACACACCGGATGCGTGATCTTGGCTCCGCACCTGAATGGACTCACAAAGAAGGAAGTGGGACTTCCGCATCGGGACGAGGCCAGCGAGCGTCAGCGTCGAGACGGCATGTGTTGGAGCGACGCGCGGGAGCTCTATAACGACGGGAACGCCTTCAAACTGACCGCGCGGGATGCCTCCGGGGTGATAGTGACACTCATCTCGGACAACTACTTCGGTTACTGCAAAAAGGAGGTCAAAACCCAAATCAGTTTTGCGGCCAACCTCTTCGGACTGGTCGAGGAGGAGCACGCCGGCGGAGCGTTGGTCTTCGCTAATCACGATCTGGGCAGCGAATACGACGCCCAACAGCACCGCGCTGATTTCCCGTACAGTTTTTCGGAAGTCACTCGGTTAATTCCGGATGCACTAAATCTTCAGCCCGAAGGTCATGCCGTGGACCGGCAATTTCCAACGGTGGTCTACGTCCCTGAGAATGCCCGCTTCGAAATCGAGTCCCTGACGGTTCGCTGGGATGAGGCCGGCAAAACTCAGTCGATCCGACTCCGGCGGGACCATCACTACCTGATGCCCAGCGGATTTCGGGTCCACCTGGAGCCTCCGGCCATGGCAGCGCGGGCTTGGCGTCTGGTCGGAACACGCCCGGAGGGCACCCTGTGTCACAAGCCCTGCACGGTCTCTGGCGGCGGCAAGAGCGAGATCTCCAAGCCCATCACCGACGCCATCCTCTTCGGCTCGGTCTTCGTCGCAGACCTGGCACAAGATTTCGATCGAGTGGCTATTGTCGTGGCTCGCGACTTTTCCCAACGGTTTCGCGATCCCGCCCGCAATGGCGTGGACCAGCGGCCCATTCTCAATCCGAGTCGAACTCTCGGTTCTGTCATCAAGCTCCTGACACCGAGCGAAGATTTTTCCCACGAACACAATGCCTGGATCAGTTCCGTGCCGCCGCACATCCGGGAATTGGTGCTCGTTGTGAAACGCTTTTGGCAACCCTCTTGGGGAGAGGACTGGCGCTCGCAGTTCAGCGTCGATGTCATCAACGGCACCCCTGCCAATGAGCTGCGGCTGGGGCGCAAGCGATTGGTGACCCAATTCCTTCGGGTGGGTTATGACGACGATGGAGCCTGGCGGACTTTCGGTCTTCGGAAAGATTACCTTCCGGCCTTCAAGCTTCAGATGGAGGACGACATTACGGCCAGTGTGACCGTGCCGCGCAGCCAACTGCCAGGCCTGGACCCGCAGAGCGTTTATCCGTCGCTCAAATTCGTTCAGAACAGTGAGTTTCGACTTTTCCAGCGGCCGGACGACGCCATTCATCGCGGGTATGACAAGGCCGCTGAAGCAGACTTTGCTGGCGGCGGATGCTTCTTCAGCAACTACGAACCCATCTCACGCAAGCAGGCCAGAGAGTTGGTCGATGATGCCATCGGACTGAACCAATACACTGCGCCCATGCGGGCGCTGATCGAAGCGGCCGCGGCCTCAGAGCCGGGCGATGGTTCTCCCGAATGGATCGTTGTTACGTCTCATCCTCGAATAGTGGATGGCAAACCCTCGAAGAACCCTCGGTATCTTCAGACGCGTCCCGATCTCCTCGATAACCTGGGGCGTCATCTGACGACCATGTCGGCCCGACTGGCGCGGCGCTTGGCGACCGATCGTCCGGTGTATACGCCGGTGCATGCCGTCTTGGCTGGTCGTCGGAATAACCCGGCGGAACCTGGAGTGCGTCCGCTGGCGTGCTATGGGCCCATCCACCATATGGAGTTGCCGGAGGCGTTCATGGAGTTCATCTCCAGCATGACCGGCAAGTCCCCGTCGACGACCGGGGTCGGCAGCGAGGGAGCCTTGACCAAGGGACCTTTCAACGCCCTGCCGCCCATTTACGATCTCAATGCGGCCTTCGTGAGTTTGGCCGTCTCCGAGAATCCGGTTTTCTTGACGAGTGCCGGATATCTCGGGCCTAAAACCCGCGTGGATCATGATGTCAGCCTGCTCGTGCCGGAGGTCTGGTGTCGGATGGGCGTCACGGAGCGGGATCCGGCTTTCCTCATCGCCAATGGCTATCTGGAGCGCGTGTCGGACTTCACCCACGAGGGGCGGACCGTCCCGGCCAGTCGCCTGGGGTGGCGAGTCACACTGAAGTTCGTGAACGACTTCCTGGGGCGTGTCTTTAACCATCCTCACGCCGTCTTGGTAGAGAGCATGTTGCGACCTGAGATGCAGGATGCGGGGCAATATGCCGATTCGGTGGACAACATCGCGGCGACTCATCGACGAGTGGCGCAGCATTACTTCGACGACGGTTCCATTCACCAGGCCGTGCCACCACTCCAGGCTCTTCTTCACATTATGCGTGATGGAGCCAGCGAAGGACTTCGCCTCGAGGACCCGGCCTTCCGAGCGATGTTCAATCGGGAGAGTGTCCTCGTGAGTCCTTGGTACCGCGCCCGGTTGGAGATGCGGCGCGAGTTGGAAGTGCGTCACTGGAACACCATTGTCACCTCTATCGATCGGTTGATCGGTCGGACGGAGTATGAGCAGGAAGCGGAGCGATTGGGCCTGCACGAACGTCGGTCCTACGCCCGTGTGATGCTGGAGCGCAGTCGCTTCGAACAGCGCGTCGGAGAACTGACCGGGACAATCGGAGCCGAACCGGCGGTTTATCGGTAACACCGACCCTTGCGGGAAGTTCGTCTCGGGTTTAGGCGGTGGCGTTGGGTCTCACGCCACTGCCTCAATCAGCCGTTCTGGGCCACCAACTCTAGGGTGTTTCTGGGCGCTCAATGCTAGGCCAAGATATTCCGCACCACTTGCCCGTGGACATCGGTGAGGCGGAAATCGCGACCGGCATTGTGGAAGGTCAGCTTCTCATGGTCGAAGCCGAGGCAGTGCAGGATTGTGGCTTGGAGGTCATGCACATGGACCGGGTTTTCAACCACGTGGAATCCCAAGTCGTCGGTGGCCCCATGGCTCATGCCGGCCCGGATCCCTCCACCGGCCATCCAGACACTGTAGGCTTGAGGGTGATGATCCCGCCCCTGGCTCCGGCCCAGAGCCGGGTTGGATTCGACCATCGGAGTGCGACCAAACTCACCACCCCAGATCACCAGTGTGTCGTCCAACAATCCCCGCTGCTTCAGATCGAGCACCAACGCAGCGCTGGCCTGGTCGGTGATCGCTGCATTGCTGCGGACATTGCCGACCACGTCGGAGTGGGCGTCCCAGCCTTCGTGGTACAAGTTCACGAAGCGGACTCCGCGCTCGATCATCCGCCGGGCCAGCAGACACGCTCGGGCGAAGGAGGGCTTGGCTGGGTCGCACCCGTACATCTTCAAGGTCTCCGGGGATTCCCCGCGCAAGTCCATAAGTTCTGGGGCTGAAGTCTGGAGCCGGAACGCCATTTCGTAGGAGGCGATTCGGGTGGCGATTTCCGGATCTCCCACGGTGCCCAATCGCTTTTGGTTTAAATCGGCGACGAGGTCGAGCGTGTCACGCTGGAGACGGGTATCGATGCCGGCTGGGTTGTCGACGTTCAGGATGGGCGGGCCTTGGTTGCGCAGGCGCACTCCGGTGTGGACCGTCGGAAGGAACCCGCTGGACCAGAGAGCCGCCCCTCCGCTCAGGCCACCCCCTGTGCTCATGACGACGAAGGCAGGCAAATTCTGGGACTCGGATCCGAGACCGTAGATCACCCAGGAACCCAGGCTCGGGCGGCCGGGTTGGGAGAATCCGGTGTTGAAGAAAATCTGCGCTGGAGCGTGGTTGAATTGGTCGGTGCGTACGGAACGAATCAGGCAGATGTCATCGACGATCTTCCCCAGATGCGGGAGGACCTCCGAGATTTCCGTTCCGGATTGGCCATGACGAGCGAATTTGAAGCGGGGACCGAGCACGGCGGCATCGGGCCGGATGAAGGCGTAGCGCTGACCGCCGATGACCGAGGGCGGTAGCGGGCGCCCCTCCAGCTTCGCTAACTCCGGCTTGAAATCGAAGAGTTCCAGCTGACTAGGAGCCCCACCCATGAAGAGGTGGATCACCCGCTTGGCCCGGCCGGGGAAATGCGGGGATTTGGCCGTCGCGGCCGGGGTGCCTGCCAGAGGCGAGGCCGAGAGAGAGTTGCCCCAGCGATCGGTGAGCAATCCAGCCAAGGCGATCTTGCCCAAGCCCACGCCGCAGTTTTTGAAGAAATGCCGTCGGCTGACGTGATGCGGGTGAAGGTTCAAAGGATTCATGGGAGGGTGGGGATGAGTTTTCAGCCCTTGGTGATCATTTCATCGAGGTTGAACAGGGCCCGTGACAGGGCCGACCAGGCGGCGCGTTCTTCGATGGAAGAACCCTCACCGGGTCCGGCCACCGCGGCCGCATCCAACTCATGAGCCTGGAAACGCTGGAGTTGGTTTTTCCAGAAAGTTTCGAGGGCATGAAGCTCGGTTTCGGTTGGGGGGCGAGTCATGCAGCGTTGAAATGCGTTCTGGATGCGTTGGGACACCGTTCCCGATTGCCGGGCCAGGTCTCGACCCATGGCCTGGGAGACCTCAATGAAGAAGACGTCATTGAGCAGAGTGAGCGCCTGCAGGGGGGTGTTGGAGGTCTCGCGCCGGGCGATGCAGGATTCACCAGTGGGGGCATCGAAGGTGTTGAATAGGGCAAAGGGAGCCGTCCGCTTGGCGAAGGTGTAGAGGCTGCGACGGTAGCGGTTCTGACCCTCGCTGGTCGGCCAAGACGATCCGCCCCACGCGGCCTCCATGACCCCGGAAGGCTGGGGCGGGTACACCCCAGGCCCGCCCATGGCGTCCGAGAGTAGCCCGCTGGCCTTGAGAGCGGCATCGCGTATGACCTCCGCATCGAGGCGAACCGAGGGTCCGCGGGAGAGCCAGCGATTGTCCGGGTCGCGGGCCAGTGAGTCCGGCCGGGTTCGCGAGGACTGCCGGTAGGTGGCGCTCAGGGCGATTTGCTTATGAAGTCGCTTGAGAGACCAACCGTTTCGCATGAAATCCATGGCCAACCAATCGAGCAGCTCGGGATGGCTGGGGCTGTCTCCTTGATAGCCGAAGTCCTCTGAGGTTCGAACCAAACCCTTGCCGAAGAAGGCCTGCCACTGGCGATTGACGGTGACTCGCGCCGTCAGGGGATTGTTGGTGGATACGAGCCACCGTGCCAGGCCGAGGCGGTTGCGGGGTAGCTCGGCCGGAAATGGGGAGATGACCGAGAGGACACCGGGTTCCACGCGTTCGGCGGGCTGAAGGTATTCGCCGCGGCGGTGGAGGAAGGTAGGGCGAGGGTTCTCCGGTGGGCGCTCTTTCAAGACTAGGGTGGTCTTCGGAGTCAGGGGTTGTCGCAGTTGGGCGATGCGTTTCTGCGACTCGGCCAGTTCTGGAGTGGTCAAGAGGAAGTGACGGCGGAGTCGGGCTCTCTGAGATTCGGCCAGCGAGGCGTCCGGCGCGATGAGCAAGGGTTCCAGTTCTGCGGGAAGATCCCGCGCGGAGGCTCCACCCGGGTGGGTGGTGACCGAAATCCGGAAACGTCCCAGAGAACAGGCGTAGTGCCGCCCAAAGAGCAGGGAAAGCTTGAGGTCGGCATTGCCCAGGATTGGCGCCTCGGGAATAAAGACCGCCTCATGCCGCTGGCCCTCGCGGCCCGCGGTGGACCAGCCGGTTTGCGGGTCGCCATCGACAGCCAACGCCGCCGTGGCCTCAGATCCGAAGGCGTTTTTACCGAAGCTTTGCGAGGAGGACTTCCAGCGGACGGGCTGGCCGCCTGCGCTGAGGCTCAATTCGCCCAGAAAGAAATCTCCCTTCGGACCTTCATAATAGGCCAGGCCCGGCCCGTTCTTGGGCAGTCGCGGATCGGGCAGAACTTCCAATCGGACGGCGGTGATGGGTTCGGGCGGCGCGGTGAAAGCGAGTTGGTAGGTGTCACTCTTGCTGATGTCGCCGCTGGCAAAGACCGAGGCGTCTTCTTGGACGGTGAGCAGCGGGAGGTTGGAGGTCGCGGCCGTCGGACGCAGGGGAGTCCAACGGATGGCCGTCTCTCGCGCTTTGCCGAGCCATTTTTGGAATGCAGCCTCTGCGGCGGCCTTGCGCCGTTCCGCCAAGGGGCGAGGATCGGAGGTCGGTCGGCCCAAGCGAATCCGGGGACGGCCGATCAGGTGTTGAGCGGCCTGCTGGTGTTCCAGAGTGATTTCGAAGCGGATGCCCGAGGGAAAGGCGACCTCCTTCTGAAACTGGACACTGAGGTGGTGTTCCCGGTTAAGCCGGTCGCCACCCACGTCGACAGCCCAACCGGTTTGGAGTTGGTCATCAATGGCATTGGCCGCCGGAAAGCCCGACTGCTCTACGTCGGATTGGGCATGGGCAAGAGCGATCTTTTGAACCTGATCCGGGGCATCCAGCGGCGCGGCCGAAACCCGCAGTTCACTCAGGACGAAGTTTCCATGAGCCACGCGTCCGGGTCCTTTTTTGGGGAGAGCTTCGTCGAGCAGGGTTTCCAAGCGGAGTCGGTCGATGTGGGTGTCCCGCGTGGTCACGACGAGAGTGAGGGTGTCGGTGTCTGGCGGCGTTCCGGTGAAGAGGGCTGAGTGATCTTTGAGAGCGCTCACGGGCGATCCCTTCAGGGACCGGGCCTCGATTAGGGTGGGAGTGAACCACACGGTTTCTTCGATTGGGAACCGCTCTGCCAGGGTTGCTGTCAGGGCCTCTGCTTCGGCCAATCGGGCCTGATGGCGCGCCTCTTCAGAAGGCTCCACGAGGTCCATGTCGGGTTCGTCGGCATTGTTCAGGAAGGCCATCAACTGATAATACTCCCGGTGCGGGATAGGGTCGTATTTGTGAGTGTGGCATTGGGCACACCCGACGGTGAGACCCAACCACGTGGTGCCAGTGGTGGCTACCCGATCGGTCATGGCATGGAAACGGAACTCGAGCGGATCGATCCCGCCCTCTTCATTGAGCATGGTGTTCCGGTGGAAACCGGTGGCGATGCGCTGGTCCGGCGTGGCGTTGGGCAGGAGGTCCCCCGCGAGTTGTTCCAGAGTGAACTGGTCGAAGGGCATGTCGGCATTGAGAGAGCGAATTACCCAATCGCGCCAAGGCCAGATGCTTCGGGTGCGATCCTTTTCGTACCCGTTGGTGTCGGCGTAGCGGGCCAGATCCATCCAGCGTCGGCCCCAGCGTTCACCGTAGCGAGGGGAAGCCAAGAGTTGGTCCACCCAGTGTTCGTAGCCTGCGTCGCTGGGGTCCTTCAAAAAGGCTTCTACTTCGGCGGGGGTGGGAGGCAGGCCTGTCAGGTCGAGAGAGACGCGGCGAGCCAGGGCGTGCGGGTCGGCCGCTTCGGCAGGAGCAACTCCGTGTTGCTGCAATCGTTGGAGCACGAATTGATCGATCGCGTTGCGTGCCCACGAGGTGTTATCGACCTGGGGAGGTGTTACAAATTTGGGTCGCTGGAAGGCCCAGTGAGGGACGTACTCGGCACCGGCGGCGATCCAAGCCTCCAGGGTCTTCTTTTCTTTGTCCGTTAGCGGCTGCCGGGTGCTCGGCGGTGGCATTACCTCGTCCGGGTCTCGGGAATGAATCCGAGTTACGAGCTCGCTGGAGTGAGGTTTGCCGGGGACCAGTGCCACCGCTCCAGATTTGGCGGGTTGGAGGGCCGCATCGCGGACATCAAGACGCAGGTTGCTCTTGCGCGACAGGTCGTCGGGTCCGTGGCATTTGAAGCAATGCTGGGAGAGGATCGGTCGGACCTCAGTGGAAAAATCGGGGCCGCCCGTTGGGCTTGCTGCCAGGTTAAGACACAGGCTCAGAGCCAGTGCGGCCCGCGCAATCCACCCACAGAGGGATCCCGGTTTTGACAGTCGGCGATGTTCCACGGTTCTTGAGACGATGGAACCCCTTGCAAAAGTCAGACCAGCAGAAAGTTCTGTGTCCCTCTTAAAAACAAGCCTGAGCCAGAACGACGGGTTTAATTGAATCGTTCCAGCGAAGTTCTGTTCATGGGCACGTGTTTCTGGCGGTGCGATGCATCGGTGGAGGTGCTTTGACCCGGGCTAGAGAGTTGGTGCAGGGTGAAGCCATGCGTGTGATTCGTTTCATGTTCGTGCTCTTTGCACTCGGGTGGACGGCCTGGTCCGCCTCGATCCCAGACTTTGTCCGATTGGCTCAAGATCGGCACGGGGCTGCCGGTGAGAGTGCGGCCCGCTTTCTGGCTGAACACATGACCGAGAGCGACCGATCGAATCTCAGCAACGAGTTTCTGCTGGAGAATCTCGATTTGGCCTTCCGGGCCCGAAAGGAATTTCCCTGGGCCACCCAGGTGCCCGAGGCGGTGTTTTTGAATGACGTATTGCCGTACGCGGTTTTCGACGAACCCCGGGACCCCTGGCGCGCCGAGTTGTTGGCCTTGTCGCGAGACCTGGTGAAGGACGCTCATTCGGCCAGCGAAGCGGCCCAGGCTCTCAACCGACAGCTCTTCAAGTTGGTCAACGTTCACTACAACACCGGACGCAAGCGCCCCAATCAAAGCCTGAAGGAATCCAAGGCCCTCAGCAAAGCGACGTGCACCGGCTTGTCCATTATTCTCGTCGAAGCCTGTCGATCGGTGGGTATTCCGGCCCGGGCCGTGGGAACCCCGATGTGGACCAATGAACGGGGAAACCATACGTGGGTGGAGATTTGGGACGGCGACTGGCATTTCGCCGGGGCTGACGAGTATGACGCCGGCGGATTGGATCGGGGATGGTTTGTTGGAGACGCCTCAAAGGCCCGGGCCAACGAACCTCGCCATTCCATTTATGCCACCTCCTGGAAGCGCGAGGGGTCGTCCTTTCCGATGGTGTGGGCCCGCAACAGCACAGACGTTGCAGCAGTCAACGTCACCGCGCGGTATGCCAAGGCCGATGCTGCGCCGGTCGAGATCGCCGCGCTCGGAGTCCGCTTGTGGGACCGTTCCGGCGGAACTCGACTCTCGGCCAAGGTGTGTGTGCTCGATGGCGTGCGGCGATCGTGCGCTCTGGCCGACACCAAGTCCGGTACAGCCGACCTGAACGACATGCCGCGCTTCAGTCTGGCTCCGGGAGCGCAAGGTTGGCTTCGCTTCACCGTTGGTGCCGAGGTGCGGGAGATGTCTTTTGGTCCTCTGGCTTCAGGAGAATCGACAGTCGACGCCCGCTGGCCCGAGTTGATCCCCGCCTCGGCGACCGTGGACGCGCTGCGCGAGTGGCTTGATTTGCCGTCCAATCGGCGTCCGGCGGAGGCTCAGGTGTTGTCCCAGGCGCTGTCGAAGACCGAGGCCGAGCGCGTGCTGCCTATGGTGGCGGCCGACCGCATGGCAGAATTGGTGGCCGAGCGGACTCCCGAGCTCGAAAAAAAGGAGTTGGTGCTCGAGGGCAAAACACTCCGGTGGTTGGAGAAGGAGTTTGGCAAGGCACCAGCCGGTCAGCGGAGCTTGTGGATTTCCATGCACGGGGGCGGTGGGGCACCCAAGGCGGTGAATGACCAACAGTGGCAGAACCAGATTCGCCTGTACGAGCCCAGCGAGGGATTTTACATCGCTCCTCGGGCTCCCACGGATTCTTGGAATTTGTGGCATGAGGGACACATCGATCCGATGTTCCAGCGCCTCATCGACGACTATGTCGCGGTGCGGGGGGTGAGTCCGGATCGGGTTTATTTGATGGGTTATTCAGCTGGCGGTGACGGAGTCTGGCAGTTGGCCCCCCGCATGGCCGATCGATTTGCGGCCGCCTCCATGATGGCTGGGCATCCCAATGAGGCATCGCTTCTGGGACTTCGAAATTTGCCCTTCGCCATCTTCATGGGTGGCAACGATGCGGCCTACAACCGCAACCGTATCGCCGCTGAACGTGGGGCCGAACTCGACCGGCTCGCCCGCGAGGATTCTGGCGGGTACATCCATCAGGTAAAGATCTACGAGGGATTGGGCCATTGGATGAATCGTAAGGATGCCGAAGCAGTTCCCTGGATGGCGGGTTTTGTTCGCAATGCCTGGCCCAAAAAAATCGTCTGGCAGCAGGACGATGTGGTCCAACGCCGCTTCTATTGGCTCCAAGTACCTGCCGAAATTACCCTTCAGGAGCGCGCCAAGATTGTGGCCTCGGTGCAGGGACAAGAGATCCAGTTGGAGGGACAAGTTCCGGCCAGCTTCCGCCTGCGTCTGTCGGATCGGTTGCTCGATCTGGATCGCCCAGTGCGGGTGGTCGCCAACGGTAAGGAGTGGTTTTCTGGCAAGGTCACCCGACAGGCTCGAGTGTTTCTTGCCTCACTCGAAGAACGGGCTGACCCGATTTCTGCCGCGAGTGCCTGGGTGGATATGAAGTGAGGTGAAAGCCCCGCCTACACCTGCGGGCAATAGACACGGGGCAGGCGGGCCCGGAAACCCGCCAGCACGTCGTAGGTGACTGTGCCGCTCAGTCGGGCTAGTTCCTGGACCGTGATGCAGTCGGTGCCTTGCATGCCGAGCAGGACTGTTTCGTCACCTAGTTGCGCCTCGGGGACATCGGCGAGATCGATCATTAGGGCGTCCATGGTGACACCGCCCACAATGGGGACTCGGCGTCCATGCAGGAGGGCCTGCCCTTGATTGCGGAGTCGCGGATAGCCGTCGCCATAACCCACTGAAAGGACGCCGATGCGGCTCGGGCGTTCGGCCCGCCAGCGCATGCCATAGCCCACCGTGTCGCCGATTTCGAGTTCCTGAATAGCGGTGAGTCGGGCTCGCAAGGACAACACGGGAAGGACGCCCTCCAGACGGCGGCAGACTTCTGACGGATAGACCCCCTGGGCCAACAGGCCGACGCGGACGCGGTTAAAATGAGCGTCCGGCAGATCGAGTACGCCGCCAGAATTGCAGTGGTGGATCCACTGCGGTCGGATGTCCTGGGCCGACAGGCACTTCAGCACCCCTTCGAATCGCTGGGATTGGGTGCGGGCGAAGCCTTTGTCGAGTTCATCGCTTTGGGCGAAATGGCTCAACGCCCCACGAAATTCCAAGGCGGGCAACGTCTTCAGTATCGGTCCCCAAGAATCCACGTTCCTCCACGAAAACCCAAACCGGTTCATGCCGGTGTTGACCTTGAGGTGGATGGGCACCGGTCGCCCTCGGGTTCGGCCCGCGTGCGAGAAGGCCTCGGCCATTTCCACGGAACCGACGCAGGGTTCGAGGTCCAGTTCCAGCACGTGCGGCACCTCGTCGGCCAGGCGTTCCCCCAGCAGCAGAATTGGGGCGGTAATGCCCGCGTCGCGGAGTTCCTGGGCTTCTCCGAGAGTGAAGACTGCCAGGGAATCGGCGTGATGATCGAGCGCCACCCGGGCGGCCTCGACGGCACCGAGTCCATAGGCGTTGTCCTTGGCCACAAACATCAAGCTCACCGAAGCGGGGACTTCGCGGCGGAGGATCTCCCAATTGCGGGCCAACTGTTCGAGGTCAACCTGGACCCAGGCGGAACGGGGGCGACAAACGGTGGACTTCATGGGTTGCCGGGCGGCCAAAGCGATTGGCCCACATCGGTTCGGTAGTAGCTGCCAAGGGATCGAATCTTACGGATGTCGCTGTAGGCGTTGCGAATGGCTTCGTCCATCGATCCGGCCAGGGCCGTGATATCCGCAATACGGTGGCCAGTGGCCTCCAGTCCGCCCAGCGCTGACTCGGCCACCTCTTGCCACCAGACATCACCCTGAAAGGCCCCGTCGACCGTCACCGGCACCCGCGGTCCGGTGAGTTGGGTGAAGGGATAACCGTAGCCCGCCAGAGTCAGGTTGCATCCGAACTCGCGGCCGCTCCGCCAACGGGGACTCAGGGGCAACCCCAGCGCGCAGCGGCCGAAGGTGTCCAGCGGGTTAGCCAGCATGGCGGCGATCATAGGACCGCTGGTGACGCCCAATCGCACATTGTACTCGAGCACATGCCAGCGCTCCTCATGGCGGATGGCGGTCACTTGCACGGGGCCGCTGAATCCGACCTCGCGGAACCACGGGCGCAGGGGTTCCAGGAGTTCTTTGGCAAGGCCGTAGCGGTCGCCCGGATCGCATTCCACGAGCCCACCCAGTGGGGCTCCAGCGACGATGCCGAGGTTCCCGTCGAAGGCCCGTTTGTATTCTTGATTGGTGACCAACGAGTAGATTTCACCGTCGCTCACCAGCGCGATATGCCCGGCTTCGCGTCGTCCGAGGTATTCTTGGAGAAAAATCCCCTCGGCGTCATCGATCCGAGGCAACCAGGCCAGGGTGTCCTCCGGTGTCTCACACACGATGGTGTGGATCGGGCTGGTGGGGGAACACAGGGGATTCTTGACCACAAATGGGCGGCCCTCCCGCCGCACCAGAGCCTCGGCTTCCGCCCGCGTGGGAATGAGGTGCGATCGCGGGAATGGGATGCCGGTCTGGCGGCAGAGTTCTCGGGCGAAATCGCGCTCCCGCTCCAAGCGTAATCCTTCGCCGGTCGGGCAGAGTATGGGAATTCCCAGGCCGAGGAGTTCTGCAGTCCATGGGCGAAGTGCCCATTCCAGCGACATGGGAATGAGGAAGTCGGGTCGCCGTTCACGGAATCCTGGGCAGGGGTTGGGCACCTCGACGCTAGAAACGCAGGGGCCTTCCTGAAGGGGGCCATAATGTGCGTAGTCCCGGGTCAAGTAGGCCGTGACCTCGCCACCGTCTCCGCGGAGGTGGCGCATGAGCGCTTGGGTAAATGCCCCGACTCCCAGCAGGGCTACCCGTTTGAATGTCAGTTCACTTGCATCCATGCCATCGATCAAGACCGTCAACGGTTCGGCTCAAGACCCCGGTTGAAAAGCAGGAAGATGCCCTGACGCACACTTTTCATTCTTCGCTAAATCCCGAGTGAGTTGACGGACCGGTGGAACGCCGGGTCGAGGGACCCATCCTACAAGGTGAGCTCGTTTGACGAACGGAATACGCTGGAACACGGGATTGACGGGTCGGCTTGGATTGCCTCTTCTGGTCCTAGTCCCACCATTGCTATGAAGCTATCCACTCATCTGCACAGTCGCGCCCGTGCGGGTTTCACTCTCATCGAGTTGCTGGTGGTCATTGCCATCATCGCTATTCTGGCCGGCATGCTCCTGCCAGCTTTGGCGCGAGCCAAGAGCAAGTCGTTGACGATCAGTTGCAATAATAACCAGCGCCAGATGGGACTGGGACTGCACATGTACGCCGACGACAATCGGGACAATTACCCCGTGTACAACGATTGGGGAACTCTGGGCGGCAAGAAGGGGGTCATGTCGCTGCACGGTGGGTTGACGGGTGCCACCAACCGACCGCTGAACATTTACGTTCCAGCCTTCGCGGCGTTTAAGTGTCCAGCTGACAAGGGGGATTCGCTGTGGAAGAGCACGTTTCCGAAAGGTACCCGCAGTTGCTACGACGCCTGGGGCAATAGCTATCTGACGGTTTGGTCGGTGGAAACCTTGCGGGTGAAGCATGTCACGGGGGATTCCTCCAATCCGGGTGCTCCTCAAGGCCGACCCATCAAGACGAGCGAGATTGCTCTTGGGCCCTCGAACAAGCTGATCCAGGGGGACTGGCCCTGGTGGGCCGATCGCGACAAGAACGACATCGCCAGTCAGTGGCACAACGTGAAGGGACAGTACCGCTTCAACGTGCTGTGGGGCGATGGGCACACCGACTTCTTCCGCTTCCCTAAAGAGGCCTCTCAGTGGAACTACACAGGCCCCGCGCCGGACCCCAACTTTACTTGGTGGTGAGCGGTGGTTTTTGGGCGGGAACGCCGGGTCGGGGGACCCGGCCTACAGGGTGAGCCCGTAGGCTGGGCGGTGTGCTGTAGGCCCGGTGCCTGCACCGGGCGGTCTGAGGGTTCGGTATCCTCACCGGGCCACACGGGGTGTGGCGTCGGTTGGGGAGCACGGCAGGCGGCGAGGCCGGGATTGGTCAGGGTCGGCGTTTTTGGCGTCGTTGCCAGAGGATCAGCGCCCCGGTGCCGACGAGAAGGAGTGCCCAGGTTTCGGGTTCGGGAACGATAGCCGGGGTGGTCAATGGATCGACCGGCGTCAGGCCCGCGGCCTTGTATTGCGCCTTGGTTTCCAGAACGACCGCACCGCTGACGGGGGTGACCAATTGCCAGCGTCCGGCCAGCGCAACGGCCTCCGTGGTCTTGCGCTCTCGGCGCAGTTGGTTGATTTGATCGCGGGCCCAGAGACGGACGAGATGGCGCGAAGCAGTGGGTCCGTTCGTGTTCCCGGTTTCGGATCGCTCCCGGCGCCAATGCCACTCGGGAGTCAGCCCGGTCCAGGTGTCGAGGAACCGCTTCAAGTCGTCGTCCAAAGTGCCGAGTCGGGGCACGGATTCATACAGGGGCTGTGCGAACCATTCCTTGGCGGCGAGATTGGGACCCGTTGCGACCTGGAGGTCCACCAGTCGAGCTCCGGTGGCCTCCCCTCGCTGAAGTCGCTGGGATATCGACTGAGGATCGCCCAGAAGAACAGGCACGTTGCCGTGGATCCAAAGGACCGTGCCGCCGGCCTGTTGAGAGGCCCAACCCCAGGCGGCCTCCAGCGCCGGCAGCGGATCGTGGCCGCCCTTAAATTGGGGCGTGTTGCGTTCCATTGGCTCGACGGCGGCTTTGAACGGGCCTTCCGTGATGGTCGCCATCTCCCGTAGGCCATCCTCGGAAACCCATAGGCGCAAGTCGCCTCGGGCTGGCGTTGAAGCCAAATACTGCCGAAGCGCTTGCCAGCCATCCTGTCCATCCCGGCCGCCGTCTATCACCACCGCCAACCTCCCTCGGGACGGTGTCGTGACGGAGGAGATGGTTTGTCGCACGGCAGCGGGTGGAGTTGAACGGTCGTCGATGCTCCACGGACTGGTGGCCTCGGCCTTGCGATGCAGTTTTAGGGTCGGAAACGCGTGGGTCCCCCACGAGACGGGGATGGTTGCTGTCAGGCTGTTGGAACCGGTGCTGGTCCAACCCCAAGCGGACGGTGGGTTGAGGATCTTCTGCGGGGACTCGAGCCAGACATGATGCTTCAGGGTCTCGGCGAAGG
The DNA here is from genome assembly GCA_005805505.1 of Verrucomicrobiales bacterium. Lineage (GTDB taxonomy): Bacteria > Verrucomicrobiota > Verrucomicrobiia > Limisphaerales > UBA9464 > SXXZ01. The sequence goes on from SYMJ01000129.1 coordinate 40,435, forward strand.
CGAAGTTGCGTTCGACGATGCGGGGCCACACATAGGCGACTTCTTGGGCTCCGAGTGGAGTGAGCGGTGCGGTGATGCCGAGGCGAATTTTCATGGTGCCGCCCTTGGGAGGCACCGGAAAGCACTGCATGAGCACGCGGTCGGGGCCGGAGGTGGTGACGAGGACGGGGTCGCGGCGTTGGGCAACGGCCACCTGTTGATAGGCGGCACGGACCTCACCGCGGCCGGCGAAGGCGGCTTCGCGTTCTTCGCCATAAACCCAAAGGGTTAGGCGCGAGACCACGCCACCGGGGGGTAACTGGATTTCGGCCCGGGCCTCGCGTTGGCGCGACGCGTGGTCGTTGCGAAATTCGAGGATCCATTCGGTGTAGTCCCAACCGTCGTCGGCGTTGCTCGTGACATCGAGGCGGGAGGACTGGAGGGACAGGCCGGACACATGGCCGGCGACCGCCTCACCGCCGATCGAAGGGTCCCACTCGAAATTCTGGAACACCTCGCGACCGACACCCCGCAGGGAACCGAGTGGCGGCCGAACTTCGTTGAAGGCGCGCCCGGTGACTTGGAAATACACCGCCTGCGCGGCCTCCGGCGTGACGGTGAAGGTGCGGGATTTGCGGTTCTCGAATGGGTCCAAGGCATTGTCCCAAATTTGGCGTCGTTTTCCGTAGCAGGCGCGCAGCACCGCGTCATGGGTATCCCAACTGCGCAAATGCCGGATGGCCGCCCGGCGGTCGGCGGGTCCGTCGGCATCAATGGCTTCGCGCAAGGCCCGTAGGGTGAAAAACTCTGGCAGCGCCAGCGCGGCCAAGACCAGCAACGACCCCACTGCGGCCGTCCAGGTATGTTTGGGCCAGTGGACCGAGTTTGCTTTGGCGCGTTTTCGGCCACCCGATCGAAGGCAGAGGCCGAAAATCCACGCAATCAAGGGGGCCAACGGGATGAGCCCCACGCCGTAGAAGACGATACCGAATGCAGCCAATGGCGTGATCGGGGCGTAGGCCACGGCGTAAGCCCCGGAGATGCCCAAGGAAGCAGAAAGCATCCAGGCGAACCATCGGGGCAGGGGGTGTGAAGAGCGTTCGAAAAACCAAAGGCCCAGGGCGTTGGTTAACGGAACCAAGGCGATGAGCAGGATGTGGAACGGGGTAGGAATCGGATCCAGGAGGTCATCGGCTGAGGGGTGTTCGGCCCATTCGAAGAGGAGTGTTCCGAAGGGCAATAAAACGCCCAGAACGGCCCGGAGGATTAACCAAAGCCAACTTTTTTTGGATCGGCCTTTGAGCGGCGGAGACGGGTCCTGGGCTGGGCTGGGAGCCTTGGAGAGGGCAGGAGGGGTGGGGCTCTCGAGCAGGCTGGGATCGACCTGGGCAAGAATGCGTCGGACATCCGACTCGGTGACCACGGACAAGTTCAGAGAAGACGCCTCGCGTTCGACATGGTCGCGCAAATCGGCGACGACTTCATCGGCTTCAGCTCCGTCGGCGGCGAAGCGGGCGCGGTGTTGGTCGAGATGGCGTTGGAGGACGGCGCGGGCGCTGGGGGTCCAGGTGTTCATGAGCGGACTCCGACTTGTTGGGTGCTGTGCTGAAGGGTTTCGAGGAACACGTTCATCGTCTCCAGGGTGCGAAGTCCTTCGGGGGTCAGGGAGTAGTACTTGCGGGCGGGGCCGCTGGATGATTCTTCCAGGCGAGTGCTGACCAGACCGGCCAGTCTAAGGCGAGACATCAGGGGGTAAAGTGTGCCTTCGGTGAGGCCCATGCCGGGGACCTGCGACAACTCTTTGACTAGTTCGTAGCCGTAGCGTTCGCGGACCGAGAGGGTCCGCAGGATGCAGAGTTCCAGGACGCCTTTGCGCATTTGAACGACCCAATTGTCAAAGAAGTCCGACATGGATTGTTGGGGAAGTTGGGGCTGACTAAAACCAGGAGGTCTTGCTGGTGACCGAGACGTTTAGGTCGGGATGGACCACGGCCTCAATTCGGTAGCGCCCTTTGGGCTCGAAGTAGCCTTGTTTTCCTGAGTCCACGGTTCGTTGAGCGGCATCAAAGCGCAGGCCGAGGCTGGATTCGCTGCTGGGAGTGACGGTCCACTGGTGTTGGGTGCCGGGTTCTAGGATGGGGAGGCGCTCCGAGAAGCCGGTGCCAGAGACGACGAGGTTGCTCAAGGTGTGTGGCGAGTCGTTCTTCACGGTGATGCGCGGGGCGGGATTGCAGCCGCACAGGGCGGCGACGAGGCCGAGGGCAAGGAGGCTGGGGAGCTGCTTCATGGGGTGGGTGGCAGGTGGCAGTGGGCGAAGGATCCAGTGGATTGTGCCGTAGAGGGTGGTGTAGGGCTGGCTACAAGAAGAGCTGATGAGGCATGCGATTAATAAGGCAGTTCACGGATGGTATTGTGTAATGCAAGGTAGCTGGTTTAGCAATGCTTTTAAGTGGGTTTTTTGGAGGGATGATAAGGCGGGGTCGTGGGTGAGCGCTTCGCGGGACGGACCTGCGTTCGCAGAGATTCTTCGGAAGAAGGAAGAGCTTTCGCGCTGCGCGCGAGGAAGAATGTCTTTAGGGGACAGGCTTCGGAAGTGGGGATGCTCGACATTGGAGGGCCGGTCGGTGGAAGGTCCGGGAAAGATGCAGCCGTTCCAAATCATCTTCAATCCGACCAGTGCCGCTGAGTTGTCCAAGCTCCCCAAGGACCTCCAATTGCTGGTGCTCGGGCAGTTCCGGGGTCTTCCTTCGGAATTGATGCGGGAGGAAGGGGCCTTCGGGAGTCTGTCCCGGCAAGGGCGGACGTTGACGCGATATCGCTTGGGCGATTACCGGGTTTATTTTGAGCGGCATCCACTCGGGGTGGTGGTGCACCGGATTCTAAGTCGCAACACGCTGAAGGATTTCCTCTACCGTTCTAGCCTGCCGACCGGTGAGGATGAGCAGTTGGAGGGGAATCCGAAGTTCTGGGAACTCATCGCGGCCGCGAAGTCGGTGCGCTAAATGGCTCCAGGAGTTTCGGCGTGGGGGTGGTGCTCAGACGGCCTTGGGGCGCTGTGCGGCGCTCGAGGCGGTTTCGGTTTGGGAGCGCCCTAGAGGCGGTTCTGGGAAAATGGGTGTGGGTGATAGTCAGTCTGCGCAAGGCGGGGACTCCACCCAGCCGGAATGATTTAATTGCTAGGAAACGGACGGCATGGCGGATTCTTTCGCAATACGAAGCGAGAGCGAGGAGCGGGCTAGAGAGCGAGGCCCATAATGTTTGAATAATGACGTTCTCGCGGAAGAGGACGCAAGCCAGCCCGACTGATCTAACAGAAAGCGTTCTGACTCAGACGTAGAGCGCCTTACGCAGTTCGTGGGTGAGCACAGACATCGAGGGGTAACGCATCGCCGGATCTTGTTCGAGACACCGGAGGATAATTTTTTCGAGCGCCAACGGGATGTCGGGATTGAGTTTGCGCGGGGGGATAAAGTCCGAACGGTTCCGCTGGGCGTGAAAGACACCGTCGGCCGAGTCTCCGGGAAAGGGCTTTCGGTGGGTCAATAATTCGTAGGCGCTAATGCCATAGGCCCAAATGTCGGCCCGGTGATCGACCGGTACGCGGGCCAATTGCTCCGGAGACATGTAGTGCGGGGTGCCCGGGTTTTTGTCGAGTTTGCGGGGCGGGTCCGGAATGAGTTGGGCTAGATCGAAGTCGATGAGCTTGAGCCGGCCGTTGCGGGTTAGTAGCACGTTTTCCGGCTTCACATCGAGGTGCATGTAGCCGCGGTCATGGACCACCTCGAGGGCCTCGGCCATGTCGATGAGCACTTGGGCGATGTTCTCGGCTAGGACCGGATCGCCGGTGGCCATGCGCAGCTTGAGGTTCTCACCTTCGACGTATTCAAGCACCAGAACCAACTCGCCATCGATCTTGCCGTGCTCGATGTAGCCGATGATGTGCTTGTCGTCTTGGCAGGCCTGCAGGGTCTCACAACCGGTCAGGAAGCGCTTGCGCTCCGTGAAGGCGAAGGTCGTGTTGTTGAGCATTAGCCGGAGAGCCACTGTCTTGCCGGCGGCGTCGGTGCCTAACCAGATCTCGGACATTCCGCCTGCGTTGATCTCCTCGTGGAGCGTGTAGGGGCCGATCTTGGTTCCGTGGCGTGACATCCGGTTAAGAACCCCGAGTAAACCGCGGGGCTCTTCTGAAATCAATCTTGCCTCTAAAGACGTACCACGGTTGACCCCAGAGCCGAACAGGATTAACACCGACGGGAACTCCTCATGAACCTACCGTTCAACCGTCGCCAATTTGTTGCCACCGCAACCACCGCCGCAGCCATGGTCGGCCTTTTGGGCTGTTCCAGCCTCCATGCTCTGAACCAGCCGCCGAAGGGTTTTTCGCAGCTCTTCAATGGGCATGACCTGACTGGTTTCCGCGGCGGTGACACTTTCGACCACCGCAAGTTGCTGGCTATGCCCGAGGCGGACCGGGCGGCCCAGATCGCCAAGTGGACCAAGACGCTGACGGAGATCGATGCCAAGACGGGTAAGCCCAACTGGCATGTGGAGAACGGGGAATTGGTGAATGGTGGCAATGGCGCCTATGCCACGACTGAGAAGGATTACGGCGATTTCGAACTGCTGTTGGAGTACAAGACGGTTCCGTTGGCCGATTCGGGGATTTACCTGCGAGGCGTTCCTCAGGTGCAAATTTGGGATTACACCGAGAAAGCCAAGTTCAGCATTGGGGCTAACAAGGGATCGGGCGGTCTTTGGAATAACTCGCCGGGCGCTCCCGGTAAGGATCCGTTGGTGCTGGCTGACAAGCCTTTCGGTCAGTGGAATGCCTTCCGCATCGTCATGGTGGGTTCGCGGGTGAGCATTTGGCTCAATGACAAACCGGTCGTCCAGCATGCGGTGATGGAAAATTACTACGATCGCAAGAAGCCCATCCCGGCCCATGGCCCCATCCAGTTGCAGACCCACGGCGGTGAGATCCGCTGGAAGAACGTGTTCATTCGCGAGATCGGTAGCACCGAGGCCAACAAGATCTTGGCAAGCCATGGTCAGGAAGGCTTCCAGCCGATTTGGAACGGCAAGGACCTCACCGGTTGGAATGGTGCTGTGGCTGATTATGAAGTGGTGGATGGGTCCATCCGCTGCAAGAAGGGCAAGGGGGGTTGCCTCTTCACTCAGGCCGAATACGCTGATTTTGCCTTCCGCACCGAGGTTCAGGTGCCCAGCGCCGGTAACAACGGTTTCGCCATCCGCTACCCGGGTTCGGGTGATGCGGCCTATGTCGCCATGACCGAGTTGCAGGTGTTGGCCGAAGACTACGAAGCCAAGACCGGTTCCAAGCTCGATCCGCGTCAGGCTTACGGTGGCGCCTACGGGATGGCCGCCGCTCATCAGGGTTACCAGCGCCCCAATGGTGAGTGGAACTTCCAGGAGACCTACGTGCAGGGCAGTCGCATCCGGACCGAACTCAATGGGTTCGTCATCTTGGACGCCGACTTGTCGACGATTACCAATTACATGGCCAACAGTCCGCACCCGGGCAAGACCCGTACTCGGGGACACTTTGGCTTCGCCGGTCACAGTGACCCGGTGGCCTTCCGGAATTTGAGCATTAAGCCGCTCTGATCGGATTGTTCTGTTTTTTGTCCAATCTCAACACCGGAGAGTCAGAGTTCCACTCTGCCCTCCGGTGTTTGTTTGGAGATTTGCGTAACCGGCAGCATCTTGTGTGTGTCTTCGCCGTCGACGAGTCCTGATAAAGTTCCGTCAGTTCGACAGCTCTTGTTTTGCCCATGAATCCGTTTTTGCGCTCTTCTGTCCTTTGGACCCGCGCCGGCTTTGCTGGCTTTGTGTCCGCTATCCTGTTTCCGACCGCCTTGTTTCCGGCGGTCTTGCTGCTGGTGACCGTGCTGGTGACTGGCTGCGATCGCTTCAAAAAGCCTGCGCCCGTCGAGTTTAAGACCGAGGCGTCGGTACGGACCAACATGGTGCAAAGCGTGAGCGCCAATGGGGGCATCGCTCCCATCCGACAAGTCCAAGTGGGTTCCCAAATCTCGGGTACCATCACTGAGATGAAGGTCGATTTTAACTCTGTCGTGAAGGAGGGCGACGTTCTGGCACGCATCGATCCCGCCACCTACGAGCGGAGTTTGGCTCGTGTTAAAGCCGATCTGGCCAATGCCGCTGCAGGCTTAGCCATGGCTGAATTTAATTCTAAGCGCGCCAAAGAACTCTTCACCGCGAAACTGATATCGGAGACTGAAAGCCAGCAGGCTGATGTGTCATTGCTGCAGGCCCAGGCTGGGGTCAAGACACGCGAGGCCGCCGTCGAGAGCGCTCAGGTGGATCTGGATCGGACAACCATCTTTGCCCCGATCAGTGGTGTGGTGGTGACCCGGAATGTCGATGCCGGTCAGACCGTGGCCGCGAGCTTCAGTACCCCCACCTTGTTTCTGATTGCTCAGGATTTGTCCCAGATGCAAATCGAGTTGGCAGTTTCCGAAGCAGACATCGGTAATGTGCTGGAACAGCAGCGAGTGGAGTTCACCGTGGACGCGTTTCCGAATCGCAAGTTTGAGGGTCGAGTCCGTCAGGTGCGTTTCGCGCCGACCACCAACCAGAACGTGGTGACTTACACCACGGTGGTGGCGGTCAATAACAAGGACCTGCGGTTGCGGCCGGGCATGACGGCCACGGCCACCCTGATCACCTTGGAAAAAACGAATGTGGTTCGCATTCCGGCCTCAGCCACCCGGTTCTCCCCGCCGACAGGAATCACCGTGCTGCCGGCCATCAACACGGTCTCCACGAACGACATCGTGCGGTCTTCCCGCCCTGCGGGTATGGAGGGTCTACCGACGCCTCCTTGGTCGGCTGAAGGACGTCGCCCCACGGACGACGAACGTAAAAAATATGAAGAGTCCCTCACGGCAGACCAGAAAGTGGCTTATCAGGCCGTTCGGGATCGCATGCGGGCCATGATGGCCTCTGGCGGTGGCGGTGGTATGGGTGGAGGCCCCGGTGGAGGCTCTGGTGGTGGCCCTGGCGGTGGCGGAGGGGGAATGGGCGGAGGATCCCCGCGTCCGCGGCCCGTCGATGGTCCCACGTTGAAGACCGTGTATGTCGTCAAGCCGGCCGATCCGGCGACTCCGGATGCACCGCCGGTCCTCCAAGCCATCATGGTTAAGGTGGGCATGACCGATGCCGCGAATGCCGAGATCCTAGAGGGACTCGAACCCGGGCAGGTGGTCGTGACTGCGCTCAAGTCTTCGATGGCCTCAGCCGCAGCGCCGGCAGGCAATCCCTTCGGTGGACCCTTTGGTGGGGCTCCGCGCCGCTGATTTCCGCCTTCCTCACCCAACCCTTCGAATCCATGCCCGCGGTTATCCAGCTCGAGGATTTTCACAAGACCTACCGCACCGGCGAAATCGAGGTGCGCGCGGTGCGTGGGGTCAACCTCATTGCCGAACCCGGCGAGTTTGTCGCCATCATGGGTTCCTCGGGTTCCGGCAAGAGCACCCTGATGAATACCGTCGGCTGCCTCGACCGGCCGACTCAGGGAAAGTGCCTTATCGACGGTGTCGACATCGGTTCCTTGTCTCGCAACGAATTGGCCGACCTGCGCAACCGTAAGCTGGGGTTCGTGTTCCAGGGCTTTAATCTCTTGGCCCGGACGACTGCGCTGGAGAATGTGCAACTGCCCATGCTGTATGCTCGGCCCCGGATCACCGTCTCCGAGCAGAACCGGCGGGCCGCAGAAGCGCTAGAATTGGTGGGGCTTGGCGAGCGCATGGACCACACTCCCAGCCGCTTGTCAGGGGGACAGCAGCAGCGAGTAGCCATCGCGCGGGCGTTGGTCAATCGGCCGACTCTCCTCTTGGCCGATGAGCCCACGGGCAATCTGGATTCGCGCACCGGCATCGAGATCATGGGCATCTTCCAGAAGCTCAACGACGAGGGCATGACGGTGGTCATGGTGACCCACGAACTAGACATTGCCCATTATTGCAAACGCATCGTGGTCATGCGCGATGGTCTGGTGCGCAGCGATGCTCCGGTGACCGCTCGCCTCAACGCCCTTGAAGAAATCCAGAAGCTGGAGGCCGAGCAGAAGGCCGTCCAACTCAACCCCTGACCCATGTTTGCAACCCTTCGCATCGCTCTGATGGCCATCCGGCGCAACGTGCTCCGGTCCTTCCTCACCATGCTCGGCATCATCGTGGGAATCGCCGCCGTCATCGTGGGTGTTAGCATGGGTACCGGAGCCAAGGCGGAGGTAGACAAGCGCATCGCCGGACTGGGGCAGAACCTCATCACCGTGATGTCGGGCAATATGTCCCGGGGTGGCGTCCGAGGTGGTTTCGGCATGGCGCCCAACTTGTCGATCGAAGATTTTGACGCGATCCGCCAGGAAATCTCTCAGGTGACGGCCATGAGTCCTGAGGCTGGGACCACCGCACAGGTGGCCTCTGGCAATCAGAACAGTTCTGTGCGAGTCTCCGGGGTCTCCGACGAATACATCGACGCCCGTTCTTGGGCCCTGAAAAGCGGGGAGAACTTCACGGCCGCCGATGTACGCAACGCTTCCAAGATTTGCCTGATCGGGGCCACCACGGCGAAGACGCTTTTTGGCGAGGGCATCGATCCGGTGGGTCAATCGGTGCGCATCAAGAACGCGCCCTTCACCATCGTGGGGTGGTTGGAGGCCAAGGGTTCCGGAAGCTTCGGCCAGGATCAGGACGATGTCCTGCTCGTGCCTTACACCAGTGTGATGAAACGGTTGTCGGGGGATACCAAGTTCCGGTTTATCTTCGTGCAGGCCGAGTCGCCCGACGCGATTCCTTTAGTGCAGGAGCAACTCAAGGAATTGCTGCGCCGTCAGCATAAAATCAGCGACGGAAAGGATGATGACTTCATGGTCCGTAACCAGCAGGAGACGAGTGACTTCTTTAACGCAAACAACCGGATCATGACGGTGTTGATTGGCTTTTTTGCAGGCATCTCATTGGTTGTCGGAGGCATCGGCATTATGAACATCATGCTAGTCAGTGTCACCGAGCGCACCCGGGAGATCGGAATCCGCCTCGCGGTCGGGGCCCGCGGTCGGGATGTCCTTCTGCAATTCTTGGCCGAGGCCGTCCTCCTGAGTGTCTTGGGCGGTGGGGTGGGGATCGCTGTGGGTTACTGGTTGGCCCCCTTGCTCACTCAGTTGTTCCAGTTTCCGACGCTCATCTCCCAATCCTCAGTGATCCTCGCCTTCACAGTGAGCGCCATCATCGGCATCGTCTTCGGATTCTTTCCCGCGTTGAAGGCAGCCAATCTCGATCCGATCGACGCTTTGCGCTACGAGTAGCCCGAATGAATCCTCCGGCAGCCTCTCTCTCCGCCCTTAAGAGCGCACTGCGAGAGGATCTCCGCAGGCAATTGCGAGGGCTTGAGGCCGGACTTCGCGAGAAGTGGTCGCTCCGCATTCAGGAAAGATGTTTGGAGTTGCCCGAATGGTCCGATTGCCGGGTGGTGGGCCTGTATCATCCCAGAGCCGACGAACCCGATGTATGGCCTCTGGTTGAGCGGGCTTGGTCGGCAGGGAAATGCGTGGTTTTACCCACCTACGATGAAGTATCGGCCACGTATCAATGGTGCCGGATAGCCAGTTTCGAGGATCTGGTTCCGGGTCGGTTTGGAATTCCGGAGCCGCGATCCCGGTGTGATCGGGTCGATGCCGTGCGACTGGACTTGGTGTTTGTTCCTGGACTAGGATTCTCCACGGATGGGGGAAGGTTGGGAAGAGGACAGGGTTTCTATGATCGGTTGCTGAAGTTCTTCCGCGGCCGGAGCTATGGAGTCGCCTTTGATTTTCAGATGCTTCCGCAAATTCCCCGTGAGGGTCACGACGTTGAACTGACGGGTGTGATTACTCCATCGGGTTGTCGGGTTATACCGTCGGGTGTTGCACTGAAACATGGTCACTGAATCCTGGATTTTCGCGGTCGGAGGCGTGCTGACCGGCACGGGGTTGGCCTATGTCATCTACCGCTTTCGCGAGCGGGCCTTGCGTGCCGAATTGTCGATCCGGGAGCGGGAACGGGCCGATCAATCTCGCAAGGAGACCGAGGCCCTCCGCGTCGAGGTGCGTCTGGCAGCTCAGCAAGATCTCAGTCGTTGGCGAGCCGATCAGGACCGGGATCTGGAATCTGAGCGTTCACGTCTGGGGGGCACAGAATCCCGTTTGGCCGAGCGGGAGGCTTCGGTGGGACGTCAGATGGAGCGATTGGTTGCGCAGCAAGACGACGCGCGCCTGAGGTCGGAGGCCCTCGATGTGACTCGAGCGCAATTGGACCAAGATCGTCTCGAGATCCGGCGGTTGTCTGAGGAGCGCAAGAGTCAATTGGAGTCGCTGTCTGGTCTCAGCGCCCTCGAGGCCCGAACGCTGTTGCTGAAGGAGGTCGAACAGGACTCTTCCCGTGATGCCGCCAACCTCAGTCGACACATCCTCGAAAACGCGAAGAACGGTGCCGAGCAGCAGGCTCGGCGTATCATCGCCACGGCCATCCAACGCTACGCAGGTAAACACACTTACGAGACCAGTACGGCCACCGTGGCCCTGCCGAGCGAAGAAATGAAGGGTCGGATCATCGGCCGCGACGGGCGCAACATTCGTTCTTTTGAGAACGCCACGGGCATCACAGTGCTGGTGGACGACACACCCAATGCGGTGGTGGTCTCTGGTTTTGATCCAGTCCGGCGCGAAGTGGCTCGGCAGTCCATGGAACGACTGATTCTCGACGGCCGCATCCACCCGACCCGCATTGAGGAAGTGGTCGCTGCGGTCACGGTCGAGATGGAAGACTTCATCCTTCGCAAGGGCGAAGACGCGGTCTACAAGGCTGGCCAAACGGCAGTCCATCCGGACGTGGCCAAAATGCTGGGTCGGTTGCACTTCCGTCACAGTTACTCACAGAACGTCCTCGAGCATTCCCTGGAGGTGGCCCATCTCTGCGGTCTGATGGCCGCGGAACTCGGAGAGGACATCTTGTTAGCCAAGCGATCCGGCCTGCTCCACGATATCGGTAAGGCCATGTCCCACGAGGTCGAGGGCCCCCACGCCAAGGTGGGTGCCGATTTCCTTAAGCGTTTCAATGAGTGCGCCGCCGTCGTGAATGGGGTGGCTTCTCATCATGAAGAAGTGCCGCATGAAAACGCCCTGGGCATCCTTGTTGCCGCCGCCGATGCCATTAGTGCCACTCGTCCGGGTTCCCGCAGTGAGGGCATGACCACCTACCTCCAGCGCTTGGAGAACCTGGAGCGCATCGCCTTCGAGTTTCCCGGAGTGGAGCGAGCCTTTGCCATTCAGGCCGGTCGTGAACTGCGGGTGGTGGTGAAGCCGGAGGTGGTCGATGACCAGTCCTCCCTGCGGATGGCCCGTGATCTGGCTCGCCGCATCGAGGAGGAATTGCTCTATCCCGGGCAAATTCGCATCACAGTGGTCCGTGAGACCCGTTGCGTTGAATACGCCAAGTAGGCGTCAATGAGTGCTCAGGCGACTCCGGATCCGGCCCGCGTGTCCGTGATGGGAGGTAGCTACGGCGGCTACATGACGCTGGCCTCCTTGGTGCATTTCAGCGATCGACTGCGGTGCGGCGTGGATGTTGTCGGTATTTCCAACTTCGTTACCTTCCTCACCAACACCCAGGAATACCGTCGGGATTTGCGGCGGGTAGAGTACGGGGACGAGCGGGATCCCCAAATGCGTGCCCATCTGGAAAAGATCTCACCGCTCAATCAGGTCGATCGGATCCGTGTTCCGTTGATGGTTGTCCAGGGTAAGAACGACCCCAGAGTACCACTCAGCGAAGCCGAGCAAATGGTCCAAGCGCTCCGAGCCAATGGCCGCGCTTGCGCCTACTTGATGGCCCGGGATGAAGGGCATGGATTTGCCAAGAAACCCAACGCTGACTTCCAATTTCTCAGCACGATTTTGTTTCTGCGGGAGCACCTCCTGAGCGGGGAGCCCCTTCGCTAGCGCGCCCTAATGGAGGCTGAATAATAGCCGACGTTGCAGACAATTTTCAGCGGAGGAGACTGTCGGCCCACTGCAAACGGAACCACGGAAACAGCACCTCTACGGCGACCAGGCCGAGGAACAGCGTGCTAATGGTGCCGTTGAGCTTGAAGAAGGCGACGTTGACAGATCGGGTGTCCCGCCGGCGCGCCAACAAGTGCTCGGCGAGCAGCAGCGCACCGATGACCATGAGGCCTAGCCAGTAGGCCAGTCTAAAGGCCGCCAGCGCTCCAAAGATGGCCAGCAAGATCCACAGCAGCAGGTGGGCGATGAAGGCGACACCCAGGGCGTTCTTGGGTCCCCAGCGCACCACCAATGAGCGCAGTCCCTGAGCGCGGTCGAATTCGTAGTCTTGGGTGGCGTAGATGATGTCGAAGCCGAAGAGCCACAGGAGGACGGACAGTGCCAGAACCAAGGGCACGAAGGCGCTGTGGCTCAGCTTGAGTTTGCCGTCGATTATCGGGAGGAACTCCACGCCGCCCTTCACCGCCAACCAGGCTCCGACCGGGGCGATGGCTAGCGCGACGCCGAGCCAAACATGGGTGAAATCGGTGAAGCGCTTGGTCAGCGAGTAGAAGCAAATGAAGAAGAGAGCCACGGGCGACAGGGCAAAGCAGAGCGGGTTCAGCATCCAACTGGCCGCCACCAAGGCCGCGCCGCTGAGCAGGCAGAGGCTCACAGCACTGGTCATCGAGATGGCACCGGCCGGCAGGTGTCGCCCTGCCGTGCGCGGATTCAATGCATCAAACCGACGGTCCACGATTCGGTTGAAGGCCATGGCGCAAGTGCGTCCACTGATCATGGCGGCTAGGACTAGCAGGAAGACCCTCCAACCGGGCCATCCATGCTGATCGCGCGCAGCCAGCATCATGGAAGCCAAGGCGAAGGGCAGGGCGAAGACCGTGTGGCTGAACTTCACGAACGAGGCCCACTTGGAGAGCAGGGAAATCATCGGAGCGTTTTCTTGGGGGCCGGGCGGAGATAGAGCAGAGACATGGGAGAATGGCTTCGGACGTGGGGCATGGGGCTATTCGATTTCTTCCTGCCAACGCACGGTCAAGCGATGGGTCACTCCCATGTGGTCGAGGACGCGAGCGACGACGGTGTCGGCGACGGCTTCGACTGTGGTGGGGCGATTGTAGTAGTGCGGGTTAGCGGGAATGAGCAGCACGCCCGCCTGGATGAGGAGTTCGAAGTTCTTCACGTGCACCAGCGAGATCGGGGTCTCGCGCGGGACGAGGATGAGCTTGCGGCGTTCTTTGAGCATCACGTCGGCGCACCGGAGCATGGAATCGGAACTCAATCCGTGTGCGATGCGTCCCAGGGTTCCCATGCTGCAGGGAATGACTACCATGACATCCGGCGGATTGGATCCGCTGGCGAAAGGCAAGTTCATCGAACGGTGGCTGTGGACTTGAGCCCCATCCGGCAGTCGTAGGCCCCCAGGCTGCTCGGCCTCGATGACCTGCGGAGCATACTGGCTGAGCATGACATGGACCTCGTGTTGGTGGGGATCTAGTTGGTCCAGCAAGCGCTGGGCATAGATTGTCCCGCTGGCTCCGGTGATGGCGATCAGCAGTCGCATGACCGACACACCATGCCGCTAAAGTGTCGGAAGCCAAAGGAGAAGCCGCAGAGGGGGGGGCGAACAGGCCCGCAGCCTCGATGAAATTTTTCGCAACCTGTCGCTTGAATCCACTCCGCTCGTTCTTAAAGTCCTTGTCTTGCGTCGTTGTCACACATGAGCGAACCGAATTCCGTCCCTGCTGCTGCCACCACTCCGTGGGACATCCCCACTGCGCGTTCCCTCTACAATATCGACCGATGGGGGGCCGGTTACTTCGACGTGAACGAGGCCGGAAACGTAGTGGTCACTCCGCTGCGCGAAAAAGGGTCGTCCATTGAGATCGCGGACATCATCGAAGAGGCCCGCGAACGGAAGTTGCAGTTTCCGCTGCTCATCCGTTTCCAAGATATTTTGCGCGACCGGGTGGCCCACCTGAACAACGCCTTCCGAAATTCCATCACCGAATTTCAATTCAAGGGCAGCTACCGGGGAGTCTTCCCCATCAAGGTCAATCAACTGCGAGAGGTGGTTGAGGAAATTCTCGATGCGGGCAAGGCCTACAACTTTGGGCTCGAGGTGGGTTCGAAGCCCGAGCTGTACGCGGGCATGGCGCTGCAGGACCAGCCCGGAGGCCTGATCATTTGCAATGGTTACAAAGACCAGGCCTTCATCAAGTTGGCTCTGTCCGGCATTAAGCTGGGCAAGAAGGTCATCATGGTGGTGGAGAAGCTCGAGGAGCTTCGCCAGATCATCACCGTCTCCAAGCAGGTTGGAGTGGAGCCGTTGATCGGTATTCGCGCGCGCCTCCTCAGCAAGGGTTCAGGCAAATGGGCCGAAAGCGGCGGCGAAAATGCCAAGTTTGGTCTGAGCACCTCGGAACTGCTGGCTGCGGCCGAGTTGCTACGCTCAGAAAATTTGTCGGGCAGTTTCAAGCTGCTGCATTTCCACATCGGCTCTCAGGTTCCGGACATATTGACCGTGAAGAAGGCCGTGCAGGAGGCGGCCCGTTTCTACGCCAAGCTCAAGAAGATGGGTTTTCCCATCGATTTCATGGATGTCGGTGGCGGTCTGGGCGTGGACTACGACGGATCCCGCAGCGCCTTCGACAGCTCGACCAATTACACGCTGCAAGAATACACCAACGACATCGTCTATTATATTGCCGATGTCTGCAACGCGGAGGGGGTTGAGCATCCGGACATCGTCAGTGAATCCGGGCGGGCGCTGGTGGCTCACCACTCGGTGCTGGTGGTCGAGGTCTTCGGCTCGATCGACAAGACTCGTCAAGAGATTCAATTCCAATATGGGGCCGACGAGCATCGCTTGGTGAAGGAGATGCTCGATATCCGGGACAACCTCGGAAAGGTCAACAAGCTGGAGTCCTTCCACGATGCGCTGGAGCGTAAGGAGGACGCGCATCAGATGTTCACCCTCGGTGTCCTAGAATTGCCGGAGAAGGCCAAGATTGAGACCCTTTACTGGGAAATCTCCAAGGAGGTTGTCCAGTCGTTCCGAGGGCAAAGCTACGTGCCCGAGGAGATTCAGCAATTGGAGGACAGTTTGGGAGACCAGTACCTCTGCAATTTTTCGGTATTCCAGTCACTCCTAGACCATTGGGCCTTGGGTCAGTTGTTCCCGGTGATGCCATTGCATCGACTGCTGGAGCGGCCGACGCGCGAGGGAACGCTGGTGGACATCACCTGCGACTCGGACGGGTGCATCAACAAGTTTGTGGACCTTCGCGATGTCCGCGACACGCTGCCGCTGCATGAACTGCGGGAGACCCCGCAGGGTCAGGAGCCGTATTACTTGGGGTTCTTCCTCATGGGTGCCTACCAGGACATCATGGGTGATTTGCATAATTTGTTTGGTCGTGTGAACGAGGTGCACGTTTTCCTCGAGCCCGATGAGCCCTGCGGCTACTACATTGAAGAGGTCATCGAAGGGAACACCATCAGCCAGTGCCTCACTTCGGTGCAGTACGAAGAAGGGGAGCTCAAGCGCCAGATGAAGGCTCAGGTGGATGCGGCCATTAAGAGCGACAAGCTCAAGCCGACTGAAGGCATGCGCCTCCTCGACGAGTACGAGCGCGGGCTCAAGGAATACACCTACCTGGATATCCATCCGCCCCCCCTGGCGGGTCATGGTAACGGTCACGGGCGGTAGCTCCGCGGGGCCGGACTGACACACCCTTGGGGTGCCCCAACGGGGCACAGCATACCAGCCCGGGGTGGAACCCCGGGTAAGGCAAAGCCGTAACCGATGCGTTCTGAAGGAACGCCGCATAGCGGGGCTCCGCGGTATCAGGCCTCCGCTCGCTGAGTAGGCTCAGGGAAGGATGATCTTTCGCGCTTTGCGCGAGGGGTGTGTGGTGTTCGCCTCCAAGGCTCGCTGCTGCCCGACACCGCTCCGCTCGGGTTTTTGGTGGGATCGGGTGGTGCTCGCAGGAAGGCTCGCTACGGACCGTTCCAGCTGCTGCACCGGGTTGGGCAAATCGAATGAGGGT
>SYMJ01000130.1 GCA_005805505.1 Verrucomicrobiales bacterium
CCGATCGTCTCGATGATCGGGTTGGTGATCTCCTTGGCGCGGATCGTCCGCATCGAGTGGGCCACGAGGTCCTTCGACATACGACGGAAGCGCTCAACCTGGTGGTCCTCGAGGTTGAAGGCCTTAACTACGCGGATGCCGGACAGGATCTCCACGATTAGACTGGCCTGGGTGATCGTGGTGTTCAGACCGGCCTTGGCCGAACGGCGGACCTTCTTCCCGAGGACGACGATCGGAATAACAAGGAGAGGGAAGAACACGAGGACCATAAACGTGAGCCTCCAGTCGATCGCGAAGAGCATCGCGACCAGTCCGATGACGGTGACCGGCTCCTTCACTAGGTCCGACAGGCCGCCGCCGAGGCAGCGCTGCAGCATAGCGGTGTCGCCGTTCACCCTGGTGATCAGATCGCCGATGGTCGCCCGGTTGAAGTAGTCGAGGGAGAGCGACCCCAGCTTGCGGAGGACCTCGACGCGAAGGTCGTTGACCACCCGTTCGCTCACCCACGCGAGGCAGTAGCTGCTGCCATAGCCGACAAATCCCCGGAGTGCGGCCAACAAGGGGAAGAGTAGAAGGCCTCCGGCGATCTGCCGCCAGTCGGCCTCGCGGCCGGCGCGCGGCAGCCAGGTATCGACCGCGGCGGCGGTCCACCCCTGAAACTCCACCCGCAACCGTTCTACCGGGCTGATCCCGATGAGTATCGTCCCGACGACCTCGCCGTGGGGGGCGGGAGATCCAGGAGACATCCGCAACAGGATAGTGTTAATAGCCCAGAGCAGAACAGCATTGGTGAGACCAAAGAGAACCGCGAGCATCACCCCGGAGGCGAACCTCACCAAATAGCGCCTAAGGTAAGGCCACCCGAAGTGGAGCACTTGGACGACATCTTGCATCTTTAATAAATCCACGGTCTAGGGACGACCGCAACTTGTCACTAACTAGCGTATTCGAAAACCCCAACGGGTCCACGACAGGAAACTTTATTCAGCAAATTTCGAATTGAGCCCCTCCAGTCCAAGGGTAAAATTTGCCCGATTATCCGTAACTCTGGAACTCGATCGAGGCTCGAAGAACTTAGGCCAGACCGACGGCCGCCATCACGGCTTGCATGGTGGCCTTGACCAAGATGGGCTCGAAGCCGGCGACGCGAATGGCGGTATCCGGATCTTTGAGGCCATGGCCGGTCATGGTGGCCGTCACCAGTGAACCATCGGGGATCTCGCCAGCGCGAATGGCTTTGATCAAGCCGGCCAATGGGGCGGCACACGCGGGCTCGACCATCACACCCTCGGTGCGGGCCAGGAGCTTGTAGGCGTGGAGAATTTCTTCGTCGGTCACCGAGCGGATGGAGCCTGAGGATTCACGCGCGGCATCCATTGCACCCTGCCAGCTGGCCGGGTTGCCAATGCGAATGGCCGTGGCCACGGTCTCGGGGTGGGCCACCGGATGACCCAGCACCAGCGGGGCGGCACCCGCAGCCTGCCACCCCATCATGCGAGGCAAGGTATCGGATAAACCGGCCTCGGCATATTCGCGGAAACCGCGCCAGTAGGCCGTGATGTTGCCGGCATTGCCCACCGGCAAGAAATGAAAGTCGGGTGCGTCACCTAAGGCGTCGCAAATTTCAAAGGCGGCCGTCTTCTGACCCTCGATGCGCACCGGATTCACCGAGTTAACCACCTCGACCAACCCAGTCTCGCCGAGCTCGCGGACGATATTCAGCGCGTCATCGAAATTACCCTCGATGCTCACGGTGGTGGCCCCGTACAGCAGGGCCTGAGACATCTTGCCGTGGGCGATTTTTCCCTGAGGCAAGATGACCACACACTTGAGGCCGGCCCGCGCGGCGTAGGCGGCGGCACTGGCCGAGGTGTTGCCAGTGCTGGCGCAGACGACAATTTTGGCACCCCGCTCCTTGGCCTTGGTGATGGCCATGGTCATGCCCCGATCCTTGAAGGAGCAGGTGGGATTCATGGCCTCATACTTGAGGCGCAGGTCGAAATTGGCACCGATGGCCGCCAAGAAGTTCGGCACCGGGATCAACGGGGTATTGCCCTCCAGCAGGGTGACGATGGGGGTCTCCGCCGTCACCGGCAGGAAGCGGGCGTAACGTCGAATAACTCCGGGCCAGGCAGCCGCTGGGGCGGGATTGGAACTCATGGGATTCTGGGTGAGATCGTTGTTGGAGTAGGTCCGCGTGAAAAGCGTGGAATCCGAACTCAGGCCATAGCGCGGGCGATGGAGTTCCACCATCCGTCGTGGAGTTCGGCCACTGGGGCAGAAAACTCAGCGGCCGGAGTCTTTAGAGCCAGAGCCTCGCCGCCCACGGTACCGATCTGGAACACCGGCACCCCCATGGTCCGAACCTGCTTGAGGACGCGACCGGCATCAATGGCCGCCACGGAGATCACCACACGGTTTTGGGTCTCACCAAAGAGGAGGCCATCGAGACGGGCTCCTGCGGCGCACGCGCTCAGGTCCACGGTGGCTCCCAGGAAACGGTGGCTTTCGCGGGCCACCTGCTGGCTGAAGCACGATTCAGCCAAGGTCACAGCCAAACCACCCTCGCTGCAATCGTGGGCGCTCTTCACCACGCCCTCGCGAATCAATCCGAGCAACGTGGTGTGCAAGGTCTGGGCGGCCACCAAATCGACTCGGGGCGGCAGGCCGTTTTTCTGACCGTGCACGCTCTTCAGATAAACACTACCACCGATACCCTGCAATGGGTCGGCCAAGTCCACGGGTGTACCGAGGAGCAAAATCACATCCCCGGCCGCCTTGAACCACTGGGTGGTAATGTGCTCGGGCTTTTCGATAATCCCAACCACCGCCACCGTCGGCGTCGGATCGATGGATCCCAAGGCACCGCGCTGATTATAGAGGGAAACATTACCCCCGGTGACCGGTGCGTTGAAGGCCCGGCAACCCTCTGCCAGACCCCGAACCGATTCTTTGAGCTGCCAGAAGATCTCGGGATTGTGGGGGTTGCCGAAATTGAGATTGTCGGTCGAACCCAAGGGGACCGCTCCGGAACAGGCCAAATTACGGCAAGCCTCGGTGACGGCGGCTTTTCCGCCCTCGTAGGGGTCGAGATACACGTAGCCCCCGTTGCAATCGACGGTGAAGGCGATGTACTTGTCAGCCAAGGGGGCCGGCACCTCGAACCCGTCGGTCGCACCCGACTTGGCCGCGGCATACTCGGCCTTGGTGATCGGGAGGCTATCAGCCTTGATGCGAATCACGGCCGCATCGCTGCCCGGGCAAACCACCGAGCCATCCCGCACCATGTGGTCGTACTGACCATAAACCCAGTTCTTGGAGGCGATGGTGTGATTGGAAAGAAGGCTCTTGAGATCGCCCACCGGGTTACAGGTGTCAGCAATACCATCGAGGCGGAAGGCGCGGACCCCCGCCATATAGGCCGCCTCACGAGACTCGCGCTGATACACCGGGGCTTCGTCTGCCAGGGGCTTGGCAGGGAGATCCACGACCACCTGGCCCCCATGGCGGACGACCATGCGGCCGGTGTCGGTCACCACGCCGATTTCGGCCCAAGGTAAGTCCCACTTGTCGAAGACCGCCTTCACCTCGGCCTCGCGACCCTTGTGAACAACAATGAGCATCCGCTCCTGGGATTCGGAGAGCATGATCTCGTAGCTGGACATGTTCAGCGCCCGTTGAGGCACCTTGTCCAACTCGATCTCGATGCCGGTTCCGGCGCGGGCAGCCGTCTCGCACGTAGAACAGGTCAGACCCGCCGCTCCCATGTCCTGCATGCCCGCGACACATCCAGTGGCCAGCAACTCCAGGCAGGCCTCGCAGACGAGCTTCTCCATGAACGGATCGCCCACCTGCACCGCACCGCGCTGCTGCTCGGCCGATTCTTCGGTCAGATCCTGCGAAGCAAAAGCCGCACCGGCCAGGCCATCGCGACCGGTCGCCGGTCCGACATAAAACACCGGGTTACCAATACCGTGGGCGGCGCCGCGGGTAATTTGGTCGTGCCGCAAGACACCCAAGGCGAAGGCATTGACCAGCGGGTTGCCCTCGTAGCTCTTGTCGAAATACACCTCGCCCGCGACCGTCGGAATACCGAAGCAATTGCCATAGTGGGCAATGCCGCCCACCACGCCCGTGAACAGACGGCGGACCTCCGGATTAGAGAGTTCTCCGAAGCGCAGCGAATTGAGCGCGGCCACCGGACGGGCGCCCATGGTGAAGATGTCGCGAATGATGCCACCCACGCCGGTCGCCGCACCCTGGAAGGGTTCCACGGCGCTCGGATGATTGTGCGACTCGATCTTGAAGGCGATGGCCACGCCGTCACCCACATCGATAATGCCGGCATTCTCTTCGCCCGCGCCGACGAGGATCTTGTCGCCCTTCGTCGGGAAGGTCTTCAGCACCGGTCGGGTGTTCTTGTAGGAGCAGTGCTCCGACCACATCACTGAAAAGATGCCCAGCTCGGTGTACGAGGGAGCGCGTCCAAGGATCCCTAAGATCTTTTGGTACTCCTCTGGAGTGAGGTTGTGCTTCGCGACCAATTCCGGGGTGATGGCAGGCTCGTGCATCGAAAGGGGCTACCATACGGAAATGGTTCCGGGGGACAAGTACGGGGAAAATCCCGTTACGCTACCCGGCTAACACCGCCTCCGGTCGAGAACCCCTCTTCAAGGGTCCACCCACCGGCTGAGACTTCCAAGACGACGCTCTCAAAGTCCATGGATTGGCACACTGTTCACCAAATGTTCACCGGGGCGCGTTGACAGCGTCTTAGACGGCGGTTAGTAGGGAGGACAGTTATTCGAAAGCGTCCGATGAGCACTGTCTTGAACGATCAGGTTCTCGTCCTCAACCGGCTCTGGCAGGCGGTCAACGTCTGTTCAGTCCGTCGGGCGCTCACGCTTCTCTTTGAAGGCAACGCCCAGGTGGTGTTCGGTGATGGTGAGGGCGACTACCGGACGCTGAATTTCCAGCAGTGGCGCGACCTTTCTGCGGCCGATCCCGAAGCCGACGGCACGGTCAGCACGATCTCCTTCCGCATCCGTGTGCCTAGGGTCATTCTGCTCATGAGCTTCGACCGCTTCCCAAAGAAGGAGGTCAAGTTTACACGGCACAACCTCTTCGAGCGGGATCGGAACACCTGCCAGTACTGCGGCCGAGTCTTTGAGCGGCACGACCTCAACTTAGATCACGTGATCCCGCGGGATCGAGGAGGGCCGACGACATGGGAAAACATCGTCTGCTCCTGCATCCCCTGCAACACGCGCAAGGCCAACCGAACTCCGGCCGAGGCCCGCATGGGTTTGGTGCGTAAGCCCAAGCGACCCAAGTGGAGACCCTTTGTGCAGGTGAGCTTTGGTGCAACCATGCCCGACAGTTGGCGGCATTTTCTGGACGTCGCTTATTGGAATGTCGAACTGGGTTCCGAAGTCGGCTAAGCCGGACCGCTCGGAGACCGGTCCCTACCTAGGAGGCCTGTTCGATGGGGAGTTAGGTGGTCTTCAGCGGAGGTAGGGCCGAATTGGCATCGTAAGTTGCGGGCGGACCGCTCAGAGATCGGTCCCTACCTCGGAGGCCTTCGGGCTACATCCCTGGGTCCTTCCGCCAACTCAGCCTCACCTGAGAACCTCCGAGGTAAGGCGATTTCTCCGAAAGCGCCAGGCCGGCAGAGACGGACCGCTCTGAGATCCGTCCCTACCTGGGGAGCGTGTTCGGACAGCCTTTGGAGGCGTGCCACTGCCTTAGCCGAAACGCTTGAAGTGGATCTCGGTTCAGCGACGCCACAAGGCCATCAGCGTGAATAACGCCACGGCGGCGGCATAAGCCGTAATACCCATGCCCACCGCCTGGGCTACCCCGCTCGATTCGGCAAAGACCAACAGCGCCAGCCCCGGCATGAGCGTCAGCAATGATTCAGCCAAGAAGCACAGGGCGGGCAATGGCCTCGATGTCTGGTCGAGGCGCTCAGACATCCAAAGCCGGTACCGCCATTCTCCCATCGACCTCATAATCCAGGCGCTCTGGAAATTTCGAGCCGCGACCAAGGCGCTCGTAGTAGTCACGGCGATCGCCAAACTCGGAAAACACCCAATCCCTAAGGAAGCCAGTGCATTAATGGGGATACCCCAGCGCCATCCCAGACGCCGAGCCAAGGGGTTGCCCTCTAGCGCCAGATTGGGCGTGGCGATGTAGGTGGAGATCAAATCTGCCGCGCGGCCCACCAGCGACAGTCCAGCAAACAGCCACCAGGGCCCTGAGCCCGGCACAACGAACTCGGCGACAGTCAGAGTCACTGCTTGCCGTAGATGGCATCCGGGGTTTGGAGCTGCGCTTCAGTCACCGTCCAAGTGGTAGCGCCGCCCTCGATGCTCCGGAAGAAGCAGGATTGATACCCCTCATGACAGGCTGCACCGGTCTGCTCCACTTGAATGAGCAAGGTGTCGCCATCGCAGTCGAAGGCGATGTCCTTGACCACCTGGACATGCCCGCTGGACTCGCCCTTCATCCAGAACTTCTGACGCGACCGGCTCCAGAAGAAGGTGCGACCGGTCTCGATCGTCTTCTCAAGAGAGGCCCGATTCATCCACGCCATCATCAAGACGCGACCGGTGGACTGCTCTTGGATGATGGCCGGGATCAGTCCATCCGCGGTCCATTTCAGTCGGTCGTAAAAGCTCATGCCGTAGGCTGAGGATGGAAAGGACCGCCCGGATTGTAAACCGGCCGAACGGTCGATTTTAGCCCGAGTCGATCCGCCAGGCCCGATCCGGTTCAGCCGGAACGATTCCGTTGGGAGGAAAGTGATGGCGTAGCGGATTCTTTCGCAAGACGAGGCGAGAGCGAGGCACGGGCCGATTGAAGGCCCATGGTTGAGACCCGGATCGAGCGAACAACGAAGCCCTTGCCGAAGAAGGCGCAGCCAGCACGACCGATCCAATAGAATCGTTCCGGTTTAGCCGGAACGATTCCGTTGGGAGGAAAGGGATGGCGTAGCGGATTCTTTCGCAAGACGAGGCGAGAGCGAAGCACGGGCCGATTGAAGGCCCATGGTTGAGACCGGGATCGAGCGAACAACGAAGCCCTTGCCGAAGAAGGCGCTGCCAGCACGACCGATCCAATAGAATCGTTCCGGTTTAATCCAGGCCGCAGGCCTGCTTAGCTCGGGCCAGGGTCTTTTGCGCCTTGGCGCGGGCCTTCACCGCCCCGGCTCTGAGGATTTCCCGGACGTCATCGGGCCGCGACGCCAACTCCGCCCGACGCTCCCGAAAGGCGGCAAAGTATTTCCAGTACTCCTCGAAGAGGCCTTTCTTGAGATCCCCGTAACCCACCCCACCAGCCCGCAGTCGATTTTCCCAGTCGGCGGCTACCTCTGGCGGGGCGACCAAGCGCAACAGTTGGATGGCGATATTCTTATCGGCATCGGGCTTGGGCTCAGCCGGAGAACGGCTGTCCATCTGGATGGACATGACCCGCTTACGCAACGCCTTCTCGTCGCCGCTGAGCTCCAGAGTATTGCCGTAGCTCTTGCTCATCTTCTGGCCATCGGTGCCCGGCACCACGGCGACCGATTCTTGGATGCGGGGCTCCGGGATGACAAAGGTGTCGCCGTAGATGTGGTTGAACTTAATGGCGATGTCCCGGGTGACTTCGAGGTGCTGCTTCTGGTCCTTGCCCACCGGCACCACCTGCGTGTCATAGAGCAGAATGTCGGCGGCCATGAGCACCGGGTAAGCAAAGAGGCCATGGTTCACCGCGCCGACGTCCCCGTCGGCAAGCTTGGCCACCTTGTCCTTGTAGCTGTGGCAGCGCTCCAGCAAGCCCATGGGCGCCACTGTGCTCAGGAGCCAGGCCAACTCGGTGTGCTCGGGCGTGTCGGACTGTTTCCAAAACACGCAGCGATCGGGATTGAGCCCGGCCGCCAACCAATCGAGGGCCACGTCCAGGGTGTACTGCCGACGCTTCGCCGCGTCGGTCAGCGAGGTCATGGAGTGGTAGTCGGCGATGAAGTAGTAGGCTTCGCCTTGCTCCTGAAGGCCGATGGCCGGGAGCATGGCTCCGAAATAATTGCCCAGGTGCAGGGCGCCGCTCGGCTGAATGCCAGTGAGAACGCGCATGAGCGCAGAGGTTGCGGAGGCCACGCCTCAAAAGGCAAAAGGCAAAATGCCAGAAACGCCCTGAACTGCTGCGATGCACCTGAAACCCGTCGCAATCACCCTCATCAAGCCAGTCCGCGGCGGGAGGGTTGCAGACTCTGGGTCGCTTCAGGCACTGTCACCACCTCGTTCCCCGCAAGGCTTGCCAACTCCGCACCATTTCATGCCCGCACCCTGGATTTACCGCACTGGAGAAACGGCCCGGATCGGCGATGTCGTGAGCCTGGGCCACTGGCCAGGCGTGGTGGTAGACCTCGTCACCGAAGCTCATCCGGACTGGAGTCCAGCCACGGGCGACGGGGTGCTGTTTGAAGGGCCCGATTTTGGCCGGCTCCTCACCCAAGACCTGGGCAAGGATGTCCGATTAATCCGCCGCGCCCCAGTAACCTGAAACGGTTCAAGCAGCGCTGGGCTTGAGAAATCACCCATCCCCAGAACTTCGTAAAATCGGTGTTAGGACTGCCGCAAATGCCCCAGTTCTCGCAACGAGCTGTAGCCCTTTATCCAGTGGTCGGAGGGCCGCCCGAGGATGACATGGTCGAGCACCTCGATGCGCAATAAAACCCCGGCCCTCAGGATCTCGCGGGTGATGCGAATGTCGGCATCGGACGGGCTGGGATCCCCGCTCGGATGATTATGGACCAGCACGATGGAGTGAGCTCCAGCGGCAATAGCCGGTCGGAAGATCTCCCTAGGGTGCACCAAGACCTGATCGATCAAACCCTCGGTCACCGTTTCCATACGGATGAGGCGACATCGAGTGTTGAGCAGCAGCACCACCATTCGCTCCGCATTCCAACCCGCCGCCGTGTCAGCCAACAAGGCTGCAATGCGCGCCGGAGTATCCAGGAGAGGGGCTGTATTAATCGACTCCCGAGACACCCGACGACCGAGTTCTAGGGCTGCCATGAGGATGGCCGCCTTTCCCGGACCCACGCCTCGGAAGCGAGCCAACTCGCCATGCGAGGCCCGGTTTAGGGTGGCCAAACAGCCGAAGTGACGGTGGAGGGATTCGCCAATGGCCACGGCATTGGCCCCCGGCAACCCTGTCCTGAGGAGCAGCCCAATTAGTTCGCCCGTCTGCAAAATCTCTGGCCCGTTCTGGATGAGCCGCTCTCGGGGCCGCTCTGACGACGGGATATCGTTGAGACTGACAGACCGCACTCCCGGTGATTTGGGTGGCACTGAGTGCACCGAAGAAGGACTGGTGGAGGCAGCCACTGGCGGCGGGATGAGGATGGCAGGCGCTGCGAACGGACTCGGATGATCTTGGAGCGGATTCATTCCCCACAGATTCGTTGGGTCCGCGGCGTATCTTTCAAAACTTCGATCGAAAGTCTTGGCCTCGCTCGTCGTCCCGTCCGCAGCAATGAACCTCTCTTAGCCAGAGCGACTCAGTGGGGAGGGACGGGATGGCGCGGCGGATTCTATGACAAGACAAGGCAGACGCGCGGCGCGCGCCATGCTAAGATTTGTGCTTGAGGCCCATAACGAGCGAACAACGACGCTCTTGTCAAAGAAAGCACCATGTCTGCGGCGCCGGACCGTGCATCCCGAAGTTGTTGGTGGAAGTCAGTTCCAGAGAAGGTGCGCGTCCTTGTTTTTGACCGCGACGCAGAGTCGAAGCAGAGGCGGCAGGCCCGGCTGTCCCCAGAACTGTCCGCAGCCGCGCAGGCGGGCTTGA
>SYMJ01000131.1 GCA_005805505.1 Verrucomicrobiales bacterium
ACAAGTACGAGAAGACCGTGTACCGCTTGCCCAAGAAGCTCGACGAAGAGGTGGCCCGTTTGCACCTCGACAAGATCGGCGTGAAGCTCACTGTGCTCACCAAGGATCAGGCCGGTTACCTGGGTGTGTCTCTCGATGGTCCTTACAAGCCGGAGCACTACCGGTACTAATTCCCGGACGGATCCGACTTCGACCCCTTCAAGCGGTGGCTGGACCCCAACAGGTCTCGCCGCCGCTTTTTCATTTCCAAAGTCCGAGCAGGTGTCCTGCCCCATGGGCTCATCCCTCGGAGGAGCGCACCGCCTAGCCCACGAGTCACCCTGTAGGCCGGGTCCCCCGACCCGGCGTGTACGGACGCCCGATGAGGGCACCGTGCCTACAGCGCACCGCCTAGCCTGCGAGTCACGCTTTCGGCCGGGTCCCCCGACCCGGCGCGTGCGGACGCCCGATGAGGGCACCGTGCCTACAGCGCACCGCCTAGCCCACGAGTCACCCTGTAGGCCGGGTCCCCCGACCCGGCGTGTGCGGACGCCCGGTGAGGGCACCGTGCCTACAGCGCACCGCCTAGCCCACGAGTCCCCCTGTAGGCCGGGTCCCCCGACCCGGTGTCCCCCGCATTTTCCCTGCGGCCCGGCATTTCAAGAAGGCACCGAAACCGCAGATCGCCCGGTGAGGGTTTCGGGCCTGTATGGGAGGCCTTTTGGGCTACATCCTGGGGTCCCGCCACAAACCCCACCTCACCTGAGCACCTCCGAGGTAGGGCGATTTCTCCGAAAGCGCCGCTGCAATACAGACCGCCCGGACATACTCCTTCTGCTGAACCAGCGGCCACGTCACGGTGACCGCTGCTGGCCCGGGTCATCGGTCGACGGTGACCGGCCATCTCCCGCATCTCAATCCTCGCCCTAGGCCCAGGACCATCCCAGCCGATCGTCGACGGCCTGAAGCTTCTCGCGGTTCATCCCTCGCAGTCCCTTTTGGCGCTCCAACCCTGTTAGCAGCGCGTGCGCTTAGCCCTTGTTTTCGGGAGGAAGGGTTCCGGGTGACTCGATATCGGGCGGGGTCAATCCGGTGCGCGTGTAAAAGCGGGGGGTGTTTTTGTCGCGCTTCAGACTCACTTCAAATTTCAGAGCAGCCTTGCGCGAAAGCTTGTCGTGCCGCCACACCACGGGCCACGGGCCCGGTTGGCCGGTCCACTTGGCCACCTCGGTGTCGGCCGTCAGGGCGAATTGATCCAGGTGCTCGGTATGACCCACGAAGCAACGACCCGCCGGATTGCGGAGGACGAAGACGGACCAGATGTCGGACGGATCGGACGGAGCCGTAGCAGAAGATTCCACGTCCCGATCATGGGGTCTGAGGCTCCGCAGGGGGAGCAGATTCGTGGTCCACCGAGATCCACGGGTGCGTCGACGCGGCTCTGGCCTCTAGGCCCCCGGCTCACCGCCGCATCGAGGCCGAGGCACCGTCGGCGAGGGCTTGTATTTCTGCGGCCCGGAACTGCGAGGTGTCTCCCCGGGTGGTGTGGACCAGTGCGGCATAAGCCAAGGCGAAGTCCAGTGTGCGGCCGAGTGGTAGGCCCGACAGGAGTCCATGCAAGAGGCCGGCGGAGAACACATCGCCGGTGCCCACACGATCCACGATCTCGAGGTCGCGGTATTCCCGGCCCCGGCCGAATCGCGGGCCTATGCCGACGAATCCGCCCAGGTCGTGCCGGTGCCCTTGATGGACGGTGCGCTCGGTGCCGGCGATGAGTTTTAGCTTCGGGAAGGCCTGACTCACGGCAGCCACCAGTTCGGCCGTGCCCGATTGTGGGTCCGGGGCGGTCGAGTGCAGCAAGGCCCGGAACCCTTCCGGACTGCCGATCAATACATCGCTTTGCTCCACGAACTCCCGGTTGATTTCTGCCGCGCGCTCCGGGGTGGCCAGGGAAGCTCGGAAATTGAGGTCGTAGCTCACCAGCGTCCCTGCTGAACGAGCCGCGGCGACGGCGGTTTGTAAGGTGGCGCGGGTCGATTCGGACAGGACGGCGAAAATACCGCCGCTGTGCAGCAGTCGCACGCCTTCCCGTTGAAAGACGTTCGTCCAGTCCACGTCGATCGGAGTCATTTGGCTGGCGCTGGAATGCCCCCGATCGAAAAGAGCCATACCCCCGCGCACACCCACTCCAATTTCGGCGAAATACAGTCCCACGCGATTGGCTCGGCCCAGTCCGTCGTGGGGTTCGAGAGCGACGTGGCTCACATCCATCCCGACGGCCCGGGCGTGGTTGAGAATGATGTCTGCCAAAGGGTTGTCGGGCAGCTTGCTAGCGAAGGCGGCTCGCCACCCCAGGCGTGCTGCCGCGTAGGCCGCATTGTATTCTCCGCCGCCAACGTCGATTTCTAGCGACCGAGCGAACTCCAATCGGCCGTGACCTGGGGGTGACAAGCGAACCATGCACTCGCCCAGGGCCATTAAATCGTGCCGGGTGGAGGCCGTCGCCCGCAGGGGCAAGGACAGGGGTTGGTCGAGGAAGTCGAGTTCAGGGCTCATGCCTAGGGGTTCCAGTGGGCGGGGATCGGTCCGCCGCTATGGGTTCATCGGTGCCGTTGGCCTTAGAGTCTGGCAACCAAATGGAAGGCGGCCAGCGAGAAGAGCATGCCGGCGATGCCCACGATGGTCTCGCAAACGGTCCAAGTCTTGAGGGTTTGTCCGACGGTGAGACCGAGGCTGTCCTTGACGATCCAGAAGCCGGCGTCGTTGAGGTGGCTCAAAAAGAGCGAACCGCAGCCCACTGCACAAATGATCAACGCCACTTGATGGGGATTCATCTCCGGATGAGCCGCCAGCACGGGCACCAGCAGGCCGGAAGCCGTGGTGATGGCCACAGTGGCCGAACCCGTGGCCACACGGATGAAGGCCGACACCAGCCACCCGTAGAGCAGCGGGCTCAGGTGGGCCGCGTCGCCGGCGCGACCGATGGCTTCGGCGACCCCGGAGTCCCGCAGCACGCGGGCGAACCCGCCGCCCCCGCCAATCACCAAGATGGTCAAACCCACGGCACCGATGCATTGCTCGGTAAATTTCAGAACCTCCGACCGGGTGTAGCCGCACCGGGTCCCGAGCGTCACCGAAGCCATCAGCACGGCCAAGAGCAGCGCTAACGTGGGGTGACCAATGAACTGGGCGGCCTCGCGAAGTGAGTGACCCTTGGGAAGGAGCAGTTCGGCCACCGTGGCCAAGAGCATGAGGATCACCGGGCTGAGGATGCTAAAGAGCGTCACACCAAAGCCCGGCAATCGGAACCGCGGATCGGTCGAGGTGGCTTTTTTCGGAATGGCTGGCGGGTTGGCTTGGACGCGGCCGACCACGAATTTCGCATAGATGGGCCCGGCCACGGCAGCGGTCGGAATCCCAATCACAAAGCCCCAGAAGAGCACCAGGCCCATGTTGGCTTTGAGCGCCTCGACGGCTACCACGGGGCCCGGGTGCGGCGGCATGACTCCATGCATGACCGATAGGCAGGCCAGTAGCGGCAGCGCCAACCGTAAGAAGGGTTGGCGGGTCTCGTGGGTAAGGGTGAGCAGGATGGGTAGCAGCAGGACGAGGCCGACTGCGAACCAGGTGGTTAGGCCGATCGCCAACGCCAGCGCCATAATGCACCATTGGATGCGATGGGGGCCGAAGATCCGCGCCATTCGGGAAGCCAGTACTTCAGCACCGCCGGACTCGGCCAAGAGCTTGCCCAGCATGGTTCCCAAGGCGATGACTCCGGCCGTTCCCGCCAGTGTGGCTCCCAGGCCATCCCCGAAGGACTTCATGACTCCCAGCACGGTGTAGGCGGATGCCTTGCCGTCCGGAGAGGTCAGGACCTTTCCAGTGGTATCGCGGATTGGTACGTCCAGCAGCAACACAGCTCCTAGGCCGACAACCAGAGACGCCATGAGTAGCGATAGGAACGCATTCACCTTGGCCTTGGTGATGAGCACGATCAGGGCGGTGATCGCGATCAACGCGAGGAGGATCAGTTTCCAGTCCTGGGGATTCATGGGCTTGGCCTGCAAGGCTGGCAGGGAACCGGGACCGCGGGCAAGGGGGCGATCAGTGGGAAGTGTGGTAGGCGCTGGGCCGGAGGCTTCCTCGGTTCTGCCTCTTGTCATCGCGACGTCTGCCGGTAGTCTGTCGGCCGACGTGCCGGATCGTTTCCAACAACTCTACCCCTGGTTTTTTGCCGTGGTGGTGGCGCTGAGCCGTTGGCCGGGTCTCTTCCCGCCCAACTTCAGCGTCGTGTATTCCTTGTGCCTGTGCGGGGGCATGTTCTTCCCGGGTCGATGGGCGATCGCCCTGCCGCTAGGCACGCTGCTGGTGAGCGATGTTGCTCTCAACCTTTGGTACCAATTCGGCAAGGGGTACGATGTTTGGGATCCGGCTTCGCTGCTCTACATGGTGGGCAACTACGCCGGCTACGCCGCCTTGTTCTTGTTGGGACGCGGCCTGAAACCCCTCCTGCCGGGCACCCGCTGGCTGCGACTGCCTCCGACTATTCTGGGTAGCCTCCTCGGGGTGATGCTGTTCTACGGGGTCACCAACACGCTCTCGTGGCTGCGCGATCCGGCCTACGCCAAGACTCTGGCCGGTTGGTGGACTGCGTTGACCACCGGTTCAGCCGGTTGGCCTGAGACCTGGAAATTTCTGCGCAACAGCTTGTTGAGCAGCGCCCTCTTCAGCGCCCTGTTTGCCGTGGCTTGGCAGGCGGCTCCCTCGGAGTCTCCGCAAGAAAAGGGTGAATGCACCCCACCGGCCGAGGTCGATGGCGAGGCCGAAGAGCGGACCGCTTAATTAATGACACCATGACCGTGGGACTGATTTCTGACACCCACGGGTTCTGGGATGACCAAATCCCGGCGCTCTTCGCTGGGGTTGATCACATTCTCCATGCCGGTGACATCGGTGACCCTTCGATCCTCGTGGGTTTGGAACGGATCGCCCCAGTCACGGCCGTGATGGGCAACTGCGATGGCCTGCCCCTCGATGCCCGTGAGACGGAGGTGATCGACCTCGGAGGGTATCGCTTTCTGGTTCATCACATTGTCGATCCTCTTGCTCCGCACGATCGGTTGGCCCGCAGCATCGCTCACCATCATCCCGCCTTCGTGGTATTCGGACACACCCACAAGGCGCACGATTCCCGGGTGGATTCTATCCGCTACCTCAATCCGGGCTACGCCGGGCGGATCCGCTTCAACCAACCCCGCAGTCTGGCCATCCTCGATTTGGGCGATCCAGCCCTGCCGATGCGCCTGATCGATTTGGGAATTGTTTGATCCTTTGCACTCTCTCGCACCCGACCGATTGAATCGCTTTGACGACCCCGTCGTCCGATTGCACGTTGATACCAGTTCAACTCTGAGAAATATGAGCCTGAAAATCGTTTCCGCCGCTGTTCTGTCCGCCGCCTTGGGTTTGTCGGCCGCCGACTTTGATGCCAGCAAATTGCCGCCGGTTTCCACCAAACAGGGGGTGACTTATGAGAAGGACATCAAGCCCCTCTTCGAACGCTCCTGCTTCAAGTGCCACGGGCCTGAGAAACAAAAGTCTAAGCTGCGGTTGGACTCCCTAGAGGCCACCCTCAAAGGCGGCGCCGACGGAGCGGGTTTCGAGAAGGGTGCCAGCGCCAAGAGCACATTCGTGGCCAGTGTCGCACGATTAATGTCCGAAGACGAAAACATGCCCCCGGAAGGCAAGGGGCAGGCCTTCAGCAAAGAAGAGGTCGGTCTGCTTCGGGCCTGGATTGATCAGGGCACGAAGTGAGTCGAGTGATTGGGTTATTAATCCGGCTTCGGTTCGCCGCTGCAGAGTTCAGTCTCCAGCAACGGCGGACTGCTCTATTCACTGTTCCTTTCACCGTTCCTTCGTCCATCCCGTTGTTCATTTCAGCCTGACAATCACATGCTCGCACTTCGGGAATTTCATGCCGAACAAGGTGCCGTTTTCACCGAACTCCAGTCCATGGAAGCGGTGGCGCACTACGGCGATGTCGACGCCGAATACACGGCGCTCCAGAACTCGGTAGGCTTGGTTGACCTGAGTTTCCGGGGGCGTTTGTGCCTCCTGGGGGCCGATCGGGTGCGTCTCCTGCATGGTCAGGTGACTAATGACATCAAGGCGCTCCAAGCGGGGCAGGGGTGCTACGCGGCCTTTACCTCGCCCAAGGGACGGATGCAGGCCGATGTCCATGTCTATGCCTTGGCTGATGAGCTGTTGCTCGATGTTGAGCCTGGCCTGACTCAGAGCCTCATTGAGCGGTTGGATCATTACATCGTCTCCGACGATGTTCAGGCCGTGGACGTGGCCGAGCACTACGGACTATTTTCCTTTCAAGGTCCCAAAGCCCTGGAGGTTCCAGGTCTTTTGGATCCGGGACTGACGTTGGCTCTGCAGAGCCACGGCATCGTTCACCGGCCAGATCCTGAACTGGGCGATCTTTACTGGGTGAACCATGCCCGCACCGGCAGTCAGGGGGTTGATGTGTTCGTCCCGTCCGCGGCTCTGGGCATGGTCTGGGACAAGCTCTGTCTGGCCGTGCGATCCGTGGGAGGCAGGCCTGTGGGGTGGTCCGCCCTAGATCTGGCCCGCATCGAGGCCGGGATTCCGCGCTTCGGGGTGGACATCGACGAGAGCCACCTCCCGCCGGAGGCGGGACTCGACCGCGACGGCATCAGCTACACCAAGGGCTGCTATATCGGTCAGGAAACGATCGCTCGGATCCGGACCTATGGCCAGGTGACCAAGGCGCTGCGGGGCCTGCGCTTTGAGTCGAATGCTCCGATGCCCGTCCGAGGTGACAAGCTCTTGCACAATGGCCGTGAGGTAGGCTCCCTCACGAGCGTCATCCAATCCCCCCGGCTTGGGTGTCCCATCGCCTTGGGGTATGTCCGTAAAGAATGCAACGCCCCGGGCACGGCGCTGATGGTTCGTTCCGTCTCGGGTGCCGAGATTCCGGCGACGATCGTGCCACTGCCGTTTTCGGCCTAAATATTCTCGGCCCCTGGGTCGAGTGGCTGGGTTGGATAGGCTGACTCTGGAGGGTTGGCCTCGTGAAAAACTTGGGGCTGGCACGCCGCTTCGCTTGACCGAACGGCTAGTTCTGGCGGAAATCTTTACTGATGCCTATTCGTTCCCTCCTCCGCGCCGGTGCTGTGGCCCTGGCGGTCGCCTCCTTGGCCTTCACCGGCTGCAAGGCCACCATTAAAGATCCCAAGACCGAAGGCTACGTGCCGATCTTCGATGGCAAGACCCTCGCTGGTTGGGCGGGTCGTTCCGACTTGTGGACCGTGAAGGAAGGACTCATCACGGGCACCACCCACCGGGATCATCCGATTGCTGGAAATACCTTCTTGGTCTGGACCAACGGCACGGTGTCCAATTTCGAGCTGCGTTTGCAGTACCGCATTTTCAACGGCAACTCCGGCATCCAGTACCGCAGCAAGTTGGTGGACGCCGACAAGTTCGTGGTGGGCGGATACCAGGCCGATTTCGAGGCCGGCAAGACTTACAGCGGCATCCTCTATGAAGAGCGTGGCCGTGGCATTTTGGCCGAGCGCGGTCAGCGCACGGTTATCACTGACGAGGGTGGCAAAACCAAGGTCACCGTGGTGGGCAAGTTGGCCGATTCCAAGGACTTGCAAGCCAGCATCCATGACGAGCAGTGGAACGACTACCTCATCGTCGCCGACGGCAATCATCTCATGCACTTCATCAACGGCCGCATGACCGTCGATGTGGTGGACCAGCAGTCCGCCAAGGCCGCCAAGGAGGGCATCCTCGCCCTGCAGATCCATGCCGGCCCGCCGATGGTGGTGCAGTTCCGCGACGTGAAGATCAAGAAGCTACCGTAAGACGGGCTCAGACACGGGAAACTCCTCGTGTCATTGAGATTTCGTTCATCGGGGCGAGGGAAACCTTGCCCCGATTTTTTTCAGCCGCGGGTTTGTTGAAGAAGAAAGAGTGGTGGGCCCAACAGGATTTGAACCTGTAACCAAGGCATAATGAGTCCCCTGCTCTAACCGTAGAGCTATAGGCCCGACCGCAAAATCCCTCAGAAGGCAGGCATACCGCCGAGACGTTCGCCGACCGCTGTTCGACCGAAGTCCGGTTCCAAACCAGTGTCGTTTCCGAGGGCAGAGAGCAAACGACACCGGATAGGTACCCGAAATCCCCAAGCCCCCGCAAGCGTCCCATCCGGTGATCCCTGACGATCTCCAGTGTCTGCCAGGACATATACTCAGAAGACCGGGCCCAAGGGCCAGGGGGCGAACTCCTCGTCGCCAATGCCAGCGTGCTCGCTCTTGGTGCGCTCGCCATTGGCCGCCGAGAGGATGGCTTCAAAGATGCGTTCGCCCACTTGGGGAATTGTTTCCTCGCCATCCAGAATCGTGCCGGCATTGAGGTCGATGTCGCCTTCCATCCAGCGGTAGAGCGGTGTGTGCGTGGACACCTTAATGCAGGGAGCCGGCTTGCATCCGTATACACTGCCGCGACCCGTGGTGAATACCCCGACCGTGCAGCCTCCGGCCACCAATCCCGTCATGCTCACCGGGTCGTAGCCGGGCGTGTCCATCACGACGAACCCCTTTGCGGTGACCGGCTCCGCGTATCGGTACACGTCCACCCTCGCGGTGGTGCCGGCCTTCGCAATCGCGCCGAGAGACTTCTCGTAGA
>SYMJ01000132.1 GCA_005805505.1 Verrucomicrobiales bacterium
AGCGGCGAGGGGGTCTCCTCGATGACCTTCTGGTGGCGGCGCTGGATGGAACAGTCTCGCTCACCCAAATGAATAATGTTGCCGCGGGTATCGCCGAGGATTTGAAACTCGATGTGGTGCGGATTCTCGATGAATTTCTCGATGTATACCCCGGAATTGCCGAAAGCCTTTTCGGCTTCGGTGCGAGCGGTATGGTACCCCTTAATGAGCGATATGTCATTGTGGGCGGCCCGCATGCCGCGGCCACCACCGCCAGCGATGGCCTTGATCATCACTGGATAGCCGATGCGCTTGGCGACCGTGAGTGCCTCTTGCTCGGTCTCGACCAGGCCGTCCGAACCGGGAGGCGTTGGGACTTTGGCCCGCTTGGCCAAATCGCGGCTGCTGGACTTGTCGTGCAGCGCATTCATGGCCGCCGAACGAGGTCCGATGAAGCGGATGTTGCAACTCTCGCAGACGTCGGCGAAATGCGCGTTCTCGCTCAAGAAACCGTAGCCGGGATGGATGGCGTCCACGTCGGTGATTTCTGCGGCAGAGATGAGCCGGTCGATTCGCAGATAGCTGTCGGTCGAGGGGCCGTCTCCGATGCAGATGGCCTCGTCGGCAACCTGGACATGCATCGAGTTGGCGTCCGCCTTGGAATAGACGGCCACCGTTTTGATGTTCATCTCGCGGCAGGCGCGGATGATGCGCATGGCGATTTCACCACGGTTGGCGATCAGGATCTTTTCAAACATGACAGGTACGGGAACCTTCCGGTGCAAGACCCGACAACGTCGAGGGTGCCCGGAATTAGGAATAGCTCAGAGCAGGCAGCAGGCAGCAGGAGAGCCACCGATTCAAAGCGGGCGAATCTTGAACAGAACCTGGCCAAACTCAACCGGTTTGCCATTTTCTGCGACCATGGACGTGATGATGCCCCGGGCTTCGGCCTTGATCTCGTTCATGACCTTCATGGCTTCCAAGATGCAGACGACGGTGTCGGGTCCGACTTCGCTGCCGATTTCGACGTAGGGCGCAGCGTCCTGGGAAGGGGTGTTGTAGAAGGTTCCGATCATCGGGCTCTTAATTTCCGATTCAGGACCGGCCGAACTGGAGCTGTGGGCGTGGGTTGCCGGCACGGTTGCAGCCGATTGACGAGCCAAAGCCGAATAGGCCGTCAACTCGGGGTCATCTACCGGGCCTCCCAACATTGGGCCGGATCCGCCGATGGGGCGTTTGAGCTTTATCTTGAAGTCTTTCTCCTCGAGTTCGAACTCTGAGAGGGAGTTCTTCTTCATCAGGTCGATGATCGATTTGATTTCTTTCAGGTCCACAGTGCTTTTTGGGTTGGAGCCGTTCCAAGGGATCGGGCGGAACTCCTCAAGATGATCTTAATTGCCGAATCGAAACTGCTCCGGAGGAACCTCCGTGAGTGACAGTTGCGTGTCGCATTCGAGGCAAACTAGGGAGATTCGGCTTCCGAGGTCAAGACCCACTTCTGGCTCGTTTTCACGTCAACTTGAGTCAAAATGAAGGTTTACGCCAGGTTGTTAACATTAACGGCCGCTTCCAGAGCCAGAATATAGGACAAAGCACCAAATCCGCTAATTTGCCCGCGGCACACCGGGGCGATCATCGAATGGTGCCGGAAGGACTCTCGGGCGTGGATGTTGGAGAGGTGCAACTCGATGACCGGCAACTCAACGGCAGCGATGGCGTCGCGCAGGGCGTTGCTGGTGTGCGTGTAGGCGGCCGCATTCAGTGCGATGGCATGCACAGCCCCCTTGGCTTGCTGGATCCAGGTGACCAATTGCCCCTCATCATTGGTCTGGCGGAACTCCACCGAGACTCCGAGAGCCTGCGCCCGCACCTGAACGGAGGCTTCGATGCTGGCCAAGGTGTCCCGGCCGTAAATCTCCGGTTGTCGGGTTCCGAGCAAATTCAGGTTGGGACCATTGAGGAAGAGGATCTTCATCTCGCTTAATTTAGAGGGTAAGGATCTTTGGCTGAATCGCCAGACGGGAATTAGCCACCTCGGGACTTCCATTGCTGGTCACCGGCGTCGACCGACGTTGAGGGTCATGGTGCCTCCCAGGAAGCACTGGATGCGGGTTTCGATATATCCAAGTTCTCGCAGGGCGGCGTCCACTCCATGCTGAGCAGGGTAAGCCTTCAAGGAATCGAGAATGTAGCCGTGAGTGTCGCCGTCTCCGCAGAAAATGCGCCCGAACAGGGGGCAAATGCGCTCGAGATACTGGAAATAAACCCATCGCCATGGCAGGAAGTCGGGTTTTCCGAAATCGAGGACGAGCAACCGTCCGCCGGGTTTGAGCACCCGGGTCAATTCTCGCAGTCCCCGCTGGAAGTCGGCGAGGTTGCGCAGGCCATAGCTGATGGTCACCACGTCGAAAGACCGGTCGGCAAAGGGAAGTTGGAGGGCGTCTCCCTGTTGGAAACAAATCGTGCCGGAACCTTCAGGCAGTGGATCCTGGGCCGCCCGTTCTGCGGCGACCGCGAGCATGGGGTGGCTGAAATCGAAGCCGATGGCGTCGGCTCCGGTTCGGGCCAATCGGAAGGTGACATCGCCGGTTCCGCAGCAGACGTCCAACGCGTGTTTTCCGGGTTGGAGGCCCGCCTCGGTGACCATTTGTTGCTTCCAAAGCCGGTGCATTCCGAAGCTCTGGAGGTCGTTGATCACATCATATCGAGGAGCGATGGTGGCAAACAGATCGCCCACTTTGGGGGCTCGATCTGTGCCGGGGACGAAGAACTTGCTGGCCATAGGAGTTTGGAGGGGTGTCGATTCAACGGCGCCGGCGATGGAACTCCTCGATTTGTTCTCGGGCCGTAACGGCTCGCCATGTGGCTCCGGTGGACAGCCGATGCTTGGTGGTTTGAGTGAGTTTTTGGAGGCGTTGCTGAAGCGCGTCGCGCTCTTCTTCGAGTTTTCGAACCCGCGTCTCCATCTTGGCTAAAGCCTTGGAGGTGTCTTTGGCTACAACGGGTGTCACGGGTGTCTCTAGGGCTGGACCGGCCTTGAGGGCTAGGGTGAGGCGTTTTTCGAGGGCCGCCTTTTCACGGTCCAGTCGTTCGCGAAACTCCCGTTCTGTGGACAAGGCCGTTCGAAGTTCCGCCTCTCGGGAGGCTCCCTCCTTGAGGGATGCTCGAATCTTCCAAACCTCGGATCGCAGGGTGGTCAGTTCGGTGCTGCGCACACTGGCGTTCACGGCCGCGGTATTGGTTCCAGCGTTGGTTGCGCTGGCCAGTTTACGTTCCGTGGCGGCGAGTTCTGCTCGGACGGCCTCGCGTTCGGCCTTTTCGGCGGCCAAGGCTGTTTCGAGGGTTTTCACCGCGTCCGCACGCTGTTCGACGCCTCGGGTGAGGTCGTTGATCTTGGTCTTGAGCGCCTGGTTGGACAGTTCCAGGTCGGTACGGGTCTGTTTCTCTTTGGCCAGCGTGCCAGCGATTAATTCAGCTTTGGCGAGATTGTGTTCTGCATTGGCCTTGGCTAGGGCTAGGGAGTTCTCCAGCTGTCGGATCTTCGCTAGGCTTTCCTCGGAGGTGCGGGCTTGGATTTCTGCTAATTGGCGCTCCAGTCCTGTTTTCTCGGAGGTCAGGGTTGAGTTTCGTTTCTTGGACTCATCGAGGCTGATCTGGAGTTGCGCGAGTTTGGCAGCAAGATCAGCGACTTGTTTTCCGCGTTCAGTATCAGATTTTAGTTCGGTAACCTGTTGTTTCAGCGTCGAGTTCTCTTTTTGAAGGGTTTGCAGCGGTCCGGCCTGAAGGCTCTTTAGTTTGGTTTCGATCTCCTGCTTTTGTTTTTCAATGCGCCCGGCCGCAACCTTCTGTTCCAGCAGACTCTTGTTGGCCGCGTCGAGGGCGGCTCGGGCCTCGTCGGCGACCACCTTGTCTACGAGGTTGCGGCGCTCGGTTTGTTGCTGTTCTAAGGAGGCTAAAAGAACCTTGTTGGTGGTCTGCAGGGCGGTGATCCGTTCGATGGCCGATTGGAATTCACGTGGATCCACTGGGGCAGGTTGGGCGGAGAGGGCTTCGCGCAGTTTTGCTTCGAGCAATTGCTTGTCGCTCGAGAGACGCTGGATTTGAAGACCTAGTTGCTCGAATTGAGCCACCACTTCGCCATTCGGAGCCAGGGCCACTGCGGGCGGGGCATTGGAGGCCGCGGCCGCAGAAGTTGCGGGGGTGGTGGAGGGCTTATTCGATGCCTCAGGAGTTTTTTTAAGAGCCTCCAGGCGCTCGCCGACGTAGCGAATTCGATAGGCCACCACCCGTTCATTCCAAGTCGGATAATTTCGGCGGAGCACTTCCAAGCCCGACTGGGCCTCGGTGAATGCTTCGCGGGCCGAGGACCATTGCCCAGTTTCTCGATGGGCCTCGGCCTGTTGGATCAGGTTGTAAATGCGGATGAACGCGTCATCCGCGCCGTCGGCGCAGAGCTGCGCCGCGCCGATGCAGAGCCCCAAGAACAGGTGCGTGAGAAATCTCCGGAGACGGGTCATCTGGGGACAGGCTATCCCAGGATCCCGCGACAAGCCAGAGGGACAGGCTGGAAGCGGTTTGGGCGGGATGGTGGCGGGGCATTGAGACCGGCCGAAGAGAGTTACTTCAGCTCACGGATGCGGATGTTGCGAAATTCAGAGGCATCGCCGTGGTCTTGAAGCAAAATGGGAGTCGCAAAGCGGGTGCCCCACTTCGGTTCGTTCTTGAACTTGCTGGCAGCCTTGGCAGCGGCGAGTTCGGGGGAACCGATCCGGTACTTGAGGACGCAATCGCCATTGAGCCAATGCTCAACGGAATCTCCGTGAACAAGAATGGCCGACTCATTGATTTGTCCGGCCGGCTTGACCCGGGGCGACTGGGCCGGCAGGGCATCGTAAAGCGCGGCGGTCTGGCGTTTCGGGCCGAGCTTGGCGTCAGGATGGGCTGCGTCATCGATGAGTTGGTACTCATGGCCGATGGCGGCCTTGCGGGCCTCGTCGATGAAGTACTTCACGCCGCTGTTGCCGCCCGTTGAAATTTTCCACTCGAAGCGCAGTTCAAAGTCGGTGAAGAGCCGGTCGGTAATGAGGTCGCCACCGCCTCCTTTTGCGACATGGGTCAGCCAGCCGTCCTTCACCATCCACCCATGCTCCGGGAAGGTGGCTTTGCCAAACCCGCGCCAACCCGTAGTAGACTTGCCGTCAAAGAGGGCGATCCACGGGATGGGTTTGCCGGACCCCGCTTTCTTCGATGCGTCCGCACTCCAGGCCGGACAGCTGAGGGACAGACACAGCAGGAGAGCTACGATGGGACGTGGGTTCATGGGGCAGACGCTGAACCGGCTACGACTCTCTATGCAATACCGGAAAGAATTCAGGTCACCTTCCGGGTTCAGAACAGGGCTTTTTGGGCTGCGACGATGTCCTTGGCAATTTGAGCCTTGAGTGCGTCGAGGTGAGCGAACCGACGTTCTGGACGCAAGAAGCTCACTAGTTCCACGGTCAAATCTTGGTCGTACAAATCGCCTTGAAATCCGATGAGGTGGCTCTCGAAGCGAAGCTGTGGCTGCGGAGACTGGAGAGTGGGGCGCAGTCCCAGGTTGACCGCGGCCGGGAATTCGCCGCCGGCGTGGCGGGCTCGAGCCGCATAGACTCCAAAGGGAGGGAGTTCGAGTCCTGTCACGTCGATATTGGCCGTGGGGAATCCGAGGGACTGACCTAGTTGGTCACCGCGGACGACGGGGCCTGCGAGGCTGTAGGGACGCCCCAGAAGCTCGGCCACCAGATTGAGCTTTCCATCTCGCAGGGCGCTGCGGACGCGGGTGCTGCTCACGATTTCGGCTCCGATATGGATGGGAGCCATGGCATTCACCGAGAATCCCAGTTCTCGGCCCAGCAGGCGCAAGAGCGAGACATTCCCGCTGCGGCCCTGACCAAAGTGGAAGCCCTGACCCACGGTAAAGCTTCTGAGCCCGCCGAAACCGCTTACCAATTCGCGCACGAATTCCTCACCGCTCTTGTGGCTCATGGTTGCGTCAAAACGCAGCACGAGGACGGCGTCGGTTCCCTGCGCCTCGAGGGAAGCGATACGCTGGGCCAACGACTGCAGGAGTCGGGGGGCTTTATCGGGTCGGACAACGGCCAGGGGGTGGGGATCGAACGTGGCCACCACGGTCGCCGCGCCGCGGGCCCGGGCGTCGATCTTTGCCTGCCGGACTACATGTTGATGCCCGAGGTGGACGCCATCGAAGAGGCCCAGGGCCAAGCAGACTCCGTGCGGGCCGAAGGGCTGAGGGGCGATCAGGATGGGCACGGACATCAGTGGGCCACGTAGGGGGCCTTGGTTCCAAACTGGAGACTTGGGGCGGTCGCCGTGGTGCTGACATCGAAGGCAATCCAATGGCCATTGGCGGAATGGGAGGGAAATCCGCAGGCCATGGCAAATTCGCCCGCCTCGTCCGCCACAAATTGGAAGGCCACGCCCCCTTTGCCGGTGGTGCCGCGCACGGGGTAGGGCGTCGAGGCGCCCTTGAAGGCCGGTTCGCCCATCTGGAGTTTCTTCACCATGGGCTTCTCTACCACGATGGCGCTGTGGGGTACCGGGCTGTTGTTGGTAAAATTCACCGACACGGTCCATCCCTGAGGGATGGTGTAGCGGGCACCCCCCTTAGCGAATCCGTTGAAGTTCATGCCGTAGTTCACGGGATTGTAGGCCGAGACGACCACTAAGCGGGCGGTCTTGGGAGTCTTTGGGTCCACCGAAAGGAACATCGATTCCTGAGGTTCGGCTGCTTTGGAGTCGGCGCTGGGCGTGCCGTGGTCATGGCCGGTGGGAGCAGTGGGTGCATCGGCGGCCTGAAGCATCGGATTCAGGGCGAGGGCACAGACTAGGGCGATTATCCGGAACATGGCGTTTAAGTTGGTTGACGGCGATAAGATCTCAAAAAAGGCCCGGGGGCAAAGCCTGAGCTTTGCCCCCGGGTGACGGTTTTGAATAGAGAACGAGCCAGTGACGATTCCTTACTCCAACGGAGCCACTTCCGCGCCCGCCGGAACCTTGTCTGAGGGGACGAGCATCCAGACCGCTCCGCGTTCATTCTGCGCCGGATCGGCCGGACCACCGTAGTTGGCCTTCGCGTCGGTCACGTAGAGGGTGCCGTCGGAACCCTGTCCGCCACCGGTGAACATTAGCTTGGTGTTGAGCAGTTCCTGCATTTGCCATTTGCCCTGGGCGTCGCGAGCCGTGCCCCAGAGCTTGCCAGAGCCCCAATCTCCGAAGAAGTAGGTACCGTCCATCTGTGGGTACTTGGAGCCCCGGTACACACCGAAGCCAATGACGCAGTTGCCCTGGTCCACATGGCTGTATTCGCAAATGGGGGCCTCACCCACGCGCGGGGCATCCTTAACCGCATCCAGGTCCGGCTTGCCGCTGGCATCCAAGGGCAGGGGGAACGGATGGGTGCCGCACATGAACTTCCAACCATAGTTTACGCCCGCCTTGCCATGGGGCTCGAAGTTGACCTCTTCGTAGTGATTCTGGCCGATGTCGGCGATGTACATGTCGCCGTTCTTCGGGTCGAACTGAAAGCTCCACGGATTGCGCAGGCCATAGCTCCAGATCTCCGGCTTGGCGTTCGGGTGAATCTTGTTGAAGGCCTCCTCGGTCACACCGAAGAGCTTCATCTGCGAGGCGGGCGTGATGAACGGATTGTCTTTCGGAATGGAATAACCGCGGTCCGGCTGGGACGGGTTGACATCGATGCGCAGGATCTTCGCCAGCCAGGTGCTCAGGTCTTGGCCTGCACCCAGCACATCCCCTTCCCAACCGCCGTCGCCACTACCGATGTACAGGTAGCCATCGGGGCCGAAGGCGATTTCGCCGCCGTTGTGATTGGCATAGGGGCGAGGCATTTGGAACACCACCCGGGCGGACTCGGGATCGGCCTTGTCGGGGTTGGTTTTGGAGACCTGATACTCAACGATAAACCCCGCGCCGTTGAACCACATGTCGGAGTAATGAACGTAGAATTTGCCGTTTTCGGCGAATTTCGGATGAAACTCGAGGTCGTAGAGCCCTTGTTCGAGGAAGGAGCTGACCACCGTCTCATGGATGTCGAGGAAGGGCTTGTCCTGAACTTTGCCGTTCTTGATGAGTCGGACGATGCCGGTTCGCTCGCAGACAAACAGGCGGTTGTTGTCGCCCGGGGCTAGAGAGACACGGACCGGGTCCACGAAGCCGCCAGCGACCTTGACTAGGGACACCTTGACGGGCTTGGGGAGTTTGCCGCCGGAGAGGGCGGTGTTGTGCTTGGGTTCAGCAGCCATCGTGGTTAGCGATAGCGCGGAGGCAATTAGGAGTGGGGTGAGGATTTTCATCGGTGTGGGTGTGATCCGGGGTGATGAGTGAGGTTTGAGAAAGGGGCTACGAGCTTACGGTTTGGCGGGTGTGGGAGGGTTTGTATGGGTTGTCGATCCCGCCTGAATGGGCTTGATCGGTGCTCCCGTCGTGAAGAGTGGCATCGACTTCTGTATCGATCGGGCGACACCCCAAGAGAGCGGTGTGAGCACCAGAATCCAGGTGACGATGAACAAGAGACGTTGCATGACGTTCGAAACTCAGGAGTGGGTCGCCAGATGATGCTTTGGATGCACCGGCCGCACCAGCAAGTTGGCGATGAGTCCGATGAGCAGCAGGCCGCACATCAGGTACAGGGTGCTGTTGTAGGCTTCGGCCGCTGGCACTCCAGCCTTCTTCTTCGCGGTGGAGATGTAGTTGATGAGTTGAGGGCCAACGATGGCGGCGAGTGACCAGGCCGTGATCAGGCGGCCATGGATGGCTCCCACCTGATGGGTTCCGAAGAGGTCTCGGAGATAGGCCGGGATGGTGGCAAAGCCACCGCCGTACATGGAGATGATGAGTGCTGTGACGACCACGAAGAGGGAACGGTTTCCGATCTTCTGAGTCCACGGAACGAGCGAATACAGCAGTGCGCCGAGTAAAAAATAGATCGCGAACACAGTGCGTCGGCCGGTGAGGTCGGAGACTGAGGACCACAAGAAGCGGCCTCCCATGTTGAAGATCGACAGCAAACCGGCGAACCCGCCGCCCACCGCGGCGCTGACTCCGAACAAGTCCTGACACATGAGTGAGGCTTGGCCGAGGATGCCGATGCCCGCGCTGACGTTCATGCACAGGACGATCCACAGCAGCCAGAACTGGGGTGTCTTCCAGGCTGTGTCCACCGAGACGGCTTTACCGGGTCCCGCTTTGGATCCGGTGGCGGTCGGTTGCCAACCTTCGGGCTTCCAGTCGGCCGAGGGCACCCGGACGAGCCAGGCTCCAAAAAGCATCCATGCCGCGTAAAGTCCGGCCATAGTGAAGAACGTGGAAGCGACACCCGGGTCGGTGGCCGTCTTAAAGAACGACATCAAGGTCACGCCGAGAGGCGCACCGATGAGCGCACCGCCGCCG
>SYMJ01000133.1 GCA_005805505.1 Verrucomicrobiales bacterium
TCGTGGTTGAGCGCAACCAGCCGCCAGTCTGGATCAACCCCGGCACCCGCCGTGTCATCGAGGGGTTGCAAATGACCTACGCGTTGAAAGCGAGCGACGCCGATTTGCCCGTTCAGACGCTGAGGTTCACTTTGGTCAGCGGTCCGGAGGGGCTCACTGTGAACACCAACGGTGTGATGAATTGGCAACCGACCGAGGCGCAAGGTCCGAGCACCAACCGGGTGAGCGTGAGCGTGAGCGACGGTGTGGTGTCCGTGCCGCAGGAATTTGATGTGGTCGTCTTGGAGTCCAATCGACTGCCGGTGTGGGTGACGTTCATCATGACGCGGCGTGTGAGCGAGGGATCGCCTCTGACCTTCACTGTGCAGGCCACAGACAGCGACCTTCCGGCACAGAAGTTAATCTATCGTCTGGTGAATGGTCCTACAGGACTCGTGGTAACGACCAACGGAGTGGTGTCTTGGACGCCAACCGAAGCCCAGGGTCCGAGCACCAATCGCGTTCGAATCGGGGTGACCGATGGCGTGGCCAATATTTCTCAGGAGTTCGACGTCATCGTGGTTGAGCGCAACCAGCCGCCAGTCTGGACCAACCCCGGCACCCGCCGAG
Source organism: Verrucomicrobiales bacterium (assembly GCA_005805505.1). Classification (GTDB taxonomy): domain Bacteria; phylum Verrucomicrobiota; class Verrucomicrobiia; order Limisphaerales; family UBA9464; genus SXXZ01. Next base: position 610 of record SYMJ01000133.1, read on the forward strand.
TCACCGAAGGGTTGCAGTTGACCTACGCATTGAAAGCCAGCGACGCCGATTTGCCCGTTCAGACGCTGAGGTTCACTTTGGTCAGCGGTCCGGAGGGGCTCACTGTGAACACCAACGGTGTGATGAATTGGCAACCGACCGAGGCGCAAGGTCCGAGCACGAACCGAGTGACCGTCCGCGTGAGCGACGGAATTGTCTCGGTGTCCCAGGACTTCAATATCGTGGTGATCGATTCTCCGGCTGGCGCGGCCAAGCTGACGCTGGTTCAGTCTGCTGGGGGTGATTTCGAGCTGCAATTCGTAGGGCCCTTTGGTGCCCAGTACATTCTCGAACAAAGCGTTTTCGCTGCTGGGCCGTGGTTGCCGGTGCCCAATGTGCAGAAGCCGCTCACCACCGCGGGCATGACTACCATTCTGAGGGTTGTGCTGCCGGCGACGGCGAGCACCAGCTTCTACCGATTCGTTAAACCGTAGGCCTCGAGGTGCGCTGGGTGGGTGCTCCGCGGGATCAGGCCTGCCCTCGCAAGGGAGGCTTGGGCTCAAGGAGGAGTCTTTTTGCTCTGTGCGCGAGGGGCTTTGGTGATCGCCTTCAATGCTCGCTACGGACCGATCCCGCTCCGCTTGGCGTAGTTGTGTGGGCGCTCGCCGGAAGGCTCGAGGGAGGTGAGGCGTTCGGAGTGCCCCAACGGGGCACCTATACCAGCCCGGGGTGAAACCCCGGGTGTGGCGCACAACCGGAGCGTTCTGAAGGAACGCCGCATACCCCCAGACCGTCCCTGGGCGTGGTCGTGATGGAACCTCTGCTTGGCGTATGTGGCGCTCCGCGGGACCGGTCCTGCGCTCGCAGGGGGTGTTCAGCGCTTTCCGCGCAGCTTGCCCAAGGCCTTGGGTTTCAGGATGCCGTGGGGAGTGATAATCCCGGTGATCAACTCCGGGGGAGTCACATCGAAGCCCGGGTTGCGGGCCGTGCTGGTGGGGTTTGCGATACGCACATAGGCTCGTTTACCTGGCTTGCCGCCCTTGCCCGGAAGCACTCCCCAGGCTCCTAGGACTTCGTCGCCGGAGCGGTCTTCAATGGGGATCTCCAGCCCAGAACCCAGATCCCAGTCGATGGTGGAGAGCGGGATGGCCACGTAGAAGGGAATGCCATGGCGGTGTGCCAATACGGCCTTGGTGTAGGTGCCGATCTTGTTGGCGACCTCACCGGTCTTCCCCAACACCCGGTCACTGCCCACGATCACCAGGTCGATCTCGCCCCGGCTCATGAGAAATCCGGCGGCCGAGTCCGCGATGATTTGGTGGCTGATGCCCTGCTGAGCGAGTTCCCAAGCGGTGAGCGAGGCACCCTGGCACCGGGGGCGGGTTTCATCGCAGTACACGTGAAACTTTCGGCCGGCAGCTTGGGCCGCATACATCGGAGCCGTGGCCGTGCCGATGTCGACGAAGGCCAACCATCCGGCGTTGCAGTGAGTCAACACCCTCATGCCATCTCGGATGAGGGAAGCACCGTGTTCGCCCAGTGCGCGGCAATGCTCGACGTCTTCCTCCGCGAATCGGGAGGCTGCTGCAAATGCAATGTCCTGGCGCTCGGAAACTGTTTCGCCCATGGACATCTCCTCACGGATGGTATTCATGGCATTGACCGGATCCACAGCCGTGGGGCGCGCCTCCTTGAGTGTTTGGTACACCGTTTCGATGTGTGCCTCGAAACGGTCTATTCGCTGGCCCCGAAAGGCGCGAGCACCTTGAGCGAGGCCGTAGGCGGCTGTCGCTCCGATGGCTCCGGCACCTCGGACTACCATGGTGGTGATGGCTTCGGCGGTTTCCCGGTAGTCGCGGGTCTTCACCAACCGGAAGTCATGGGGTAGCAGGCGCTGCTCAATGAGCACCACGGCATTGGCCAATGCGTCGAAGGAGACTGTGCGGTAGTGCTGGCGCCGGCCGCGAAGCGTGACGTTCATTTCCCGAAGGCTACGGGAGGAGCGGGAGTCCCCCAAGCCCGGAGGAGTTTGGCTCGGCCTGTCAGCGCACTGCACTCAGGCCGTCCGTTCGGGCGTTGCACGCGTCTTGCATGCACGCCCATAGAAAAAAACCTTCGCCGAAGCGAAGGTGAAAGAATGCTCAGGCTACTTTGGCTTTGACGCGTTTGCCGCCAAATTCTGCACGCTTGAGGCGCGAGACGAAGGAGGCCGCCCGGTCGCCCGGGACATCCACAAAGCTGTGACGCTCGCGGATATCGATGCGGCCCAATGAGGTGGCCGGCTCACCAGTGGTCCCCAGGATGAAATCGCGCAGGGCTTCGACGGTGGTTCCATTTTCCTCACCGGTGCTGATCCACAGGCGGGTGGCGCCCACCGTCGCCTCAACGACCGGAGACTTGGAGTCTACTGCCTCAGCCTCATTGGGACGCGGGATGCTCGGAGCCGGGGGGGCTTTCGGAGTTCTGGGAAGCGGAGGCCTCACCGCCACTGCATCGGCCGGGGATGAAGTGTCCGAAGTCGGAGCAGGGGCCGAGGCTGCCACGGCCGCAGGCTTCGGTGTCCGGGGTTTTGGGGAGGCCGGTGCCGCGATGGGGATCACCGCACTGGTCTTCGGGAACGCCGGCGGAACGAATGGAACCGGCACGGGCGCCGTGGTCTTGAGAGCACGGGGCAACTCGTGTTTGGCACGGTCGACCCGCACGGGCTCCCCTGCACGGGGTTCGAACTTGCGGGGAAGAGGCGCCTCGAAGCTAGCTGTATGAGTTGCCTTGGGAGCCAACGCTGGTGCCCTGGCCGGGGCACTGGCCGGGGCACTGGGTATGGCGGCGCGAGGGCTGACTGGCGCGCTGGCGGCCGGTGGGACAACCGCTGCTGGGGATGCCGCAGTCGGGGCGGTTGCGGCTAAGTTCTTCGCGGCCTTGGCTGGTTTGGCTGCCTCGTCGCTGGGTTTTCCGATGAGTCGGTGGATGGCGGCACTGGTGACATCCAAAGAATCGAAACCTTCCTCCAGTAGCGCCTCGATCACATGATCATAATGGCGGAAATCGCCCGCTTGCAGCGTTTCGCGGAGACTCTTGAGAAACTGATCGCGACGAGCGTCCTCGATTTCGTTCGTGCTGGGGATTTCACCGCGGCGTATCCGCTGGCGGGTGAAACGCTCGATGTCCCGGATGACAAAGACTTCTCGGCCACTGGCGAAGGAGATGCCAATTCCGCTGCGTCCGGCGCGTCCCGTGCGCCCGATGCGATGAACGTAGTCTTCCGCGTCGTAGGGGAGATCAAAATTGAACACCACCTGGATGTCGTCGACATCGATACCGCGGGCCGCCACATCGGTGGCCACCAAGAAGCGCAGGCCGCCCGAGCGAAACTTGCTCATCACCCGGTCGCGGGATGCTTGGGGCATACCGCCGTGGATGCAGTCGGCGGTGTAGCCCGCGCCCATGAGTTGCTCGGTCAGCTCATTCACCACCCGCTGGGTATTGGCGAAGACGATGGCCAGCGTCACGTCGTGCAAGTCGATGAGCCGGGTCAGGGCCTCAAACTTCCAGCGGCGATCGACTTCGAAATACACCTGCTCGACGGTCGGCACGGTGAGAGCTTTGGTCTCGATGCGGACCCGCACGGGTTGGCGGGTGTAGCGAGCAATGAGTTCTTCGATGGGCCGCGGCACGGTCGCAGAGAACATCACCGTCTGCCGCTCCGGGGGTGTGGACGAGAGGATCTTCTCGATATCGTCGCGGAAGCCCATGTTTAGCATCTCATCGGCCTCGTCGAGGATGACGGTCTTAATACCGCCGAGTTGCAGGGTCTTGCGGTCGATGTGGTCGATGACGCGACCCGGAGTGCCGATGATGACATTGGCCCCGGCGCGCAGTCCGGAGAACTGCCGTTCGTAGCTCTGGCCGCCGTAAATGGGCAGGGGTTTCACGCCCCGCTTGAAGAACGCCAATTTGTGCACCTCTTCGCTGACCTGGATGGCCAATTCGCGGGTGGGGCAGAGGATTAGCACCTGAGGACCGGTCGCCTTCGGGTCCATCCGTTCGATGGCTGGGATGGCAAAGGCCGCGGTCTTCCCTGAACCCGTCTGGGATTGCCCGACGATGTCCTTGCCCGTCATCAGCACCGGGATGGCCTCGGCCTGGATGGGGGATGCCTGTTCGAATCCCAGGCGTTGGACGGCCTTGAGAATCTCTTCAGACAGACCGAGTTCAGAAAACAGTTTCGTACTCATTCGCAGGGACAGAGCCTAGCAGACTCGGTCCGCTCACCGCGAAGCTTTTCGTACAGTCACCGTAACGCTAAACACTTTACCAGGGGGTCGGTCCCACCTATTTACACAAAAGGTGCCAGTCTAAACTGCCTCTAACAGGCGAGTGCTGTAGGCCCGGTGCCCTCACCGGGCGTTTGTGGGTAGAGTGTCCTCGCCGGGTGAGGCTGTGGGTGAGGGTTGGTTCGGGGACGCCGGGTCGGGGGACCCGGCCTACAGGGTGACATTGTGGGTTGGGAGGACCAGAGGGTCGGTCCCGAATGGCAGTTAGATAGCGACCAATGTTTTTGGGGTGTTCTGAGGTGAGGTGGGCTTGCGGTAGCGGTTCTGGTGGCGGATTTCTTGAA
>SYMJ01000134.1 GCA_005805505.1 Verrucomicrobiales bacterium
AGGCCATGGAGGTCAGTAATCGGATTGTGATCTTCAGTCGGGGCCGGCTCGAACAAATCGGATCCCCGCGCGAGGTCTACGAAGAACCGAAGAATGAATTCGTGGCCCGCTTCATCGGTGTGCTGAACGTGCTGGAATTGACGGTCCGCGGCGGTGCCGCCCGCCTCAACGAATTGAGTTTCCCGAGCCACGGCGTGGCCGAAGGAGAGACCCTACGGATTGGCTTTCGACCCTATGCCGTCCAGATCTCCAGCAATCTTCAGGAATACCCCCATTCGGCCGTAATCCGTCATGTCTACTTCCTGGGAGTCCAACTGCGGCTCGAACTGGAGACCCCGTCCGGATTGATCCTGCGCACCCGCATCGTAAAAGATGATTTCCTGCGGCAGGGCCTGGAGCAAGGATCCTCGGTGAGCTTTCAGATTCGGGAATACCGGGTTCTCTCGACCGGTGCCAACAGCCTGTCTCCCGAGGTCGCCACCGTGCATTCGGCCGCCAACTTCGCCGAGGGGATCTGAGTCCGATCCGGCTCCCCTCAAAAACTCTCCGCGCCAGGATCGGTTTCTCCGTGCCAGATAAAGAATCCACAGCGCGTCCATGCGGTTGGTACCCGGGGTTGAGTCGCGTCTAAAAACCGTGTTAGCTATCCCGATGAAGCTCGGACGATTTTTCTCCGCCTCCCATCCGTTTCCCCGCATCGGTCTCACGCTCGACGACAACGAAGTGCTGGATTTGTCGGGAGTCGGAGTTCAATCCCTCAGTCCGCTGTTGGACGACCCCAATCTGGTGACCCAACTCCAGCGATGGTCCACGGGCAACGTCCGACGCATTCCCATCTCCGAAGTGTGTCTGGCGGCACCCATTGAACAACAAGAGGTCTGGGCCGCGGGGGTCACCTACCTGCGCAGCAAAGCAGCGCGCATGGAAGAATCGGACTTCAGCGCCACCGCTTACGATCGGGTTTACGATGCGGCCCGTCCGGAAATCTTCTTCAAATCGCAAGGTACGAAGGCCATGGGCCCGGGCGCCCCGGTCGGGATCCGCTCTGACGCCCGTTGGAGCGTGCCCGAGCCGGAACTGGTGCTGGTCTTCAATCGGCGGGGCGAGCGGGTGGGCTTCACCATCGGCAACGACATGAGTTCACGAGACATCGAAGGCGAAAACCTCCTCTACTTACCCCAGGCCAAGACCTATCGCGCTTCGTGCGCAATTGGCCCGTGGATCCGCGTCGGAGTCGATGAGGCTGAGGCCCGTTCATGGGTCATCCGGACGGAGATCCTGCGGGCCGGGACCACGGTGTTCCAGGGCTCCACCCAGATCTCCCAGATCAAGCGCTCCTTTGCCGAATTGGGAATGTGGCTGCATCGCTGCCAGGACTTCCCCTATGGCAGCATGTTGCTCACCGGAACGGGCATCGTGCCTCCAAATGACTTCACCCTGGCCGCAGACGACCGGGTGATCATCGAGATCGATGGTATTGGCCGACTGGAGAATCCCGTCGCCGTGGTGTGAGCACGGAGCCAGGCCATCCCATCGGACCGATCGGCCTACACCAGCTCGAGGCAACGGCGGAGTTCGTCGTCGGTATTGTAGAAATGCGGCGACAGGCGGACCACGGCCTGACCGCCGGGCAAGATCCGGTGGGACGCGGTGACGCCTTCGGCCTTCAGTTTCTGGTACACCGCTCGCATATCGGTGCCTTCCCGATGGAAACTGGTAATGCCACCGGCATTGTCCGCATGAGCATCGCCGTGGAGCACCGTGTATCCCTTGGCGACCAACTCGGGCACCAACCACAGGCGCTTCCGGGCCAATTCAGCGGCGATGGCCTCGACGCCCACCTCCTGAACCAGTTCTAGGGCGGCCTTCAAACCGTGGAGCCCCAGAAAATTGTGCGAACCGGCCTCGTAGCGTCGGGCTCCCTCGTGAAAGACCAAGTCGTCTTGAGTGAGATAATCTGGGCACTGCAAATTGTGCCAACCGTGAACCACCGGACGAATTTGCGGACGAGCCTCCTTGCGGATGTACAGGAGTCCCGCTGCGCACGGTCCCAATAACCATTTGTGGGCGTCCGCCGCCAAAATATCGACGTTGGCCACGGAGGTTGGAAAGGCACCCAGAGTCTGGATTGCATCCAAGCAGAAGAGAACCCCCTTGGATCGAAGCATTCGACCGATGGCATCGATGTTGATGCGCCACCCCGTCAGGTAGTGCGCACTGGCGATGGCAACCAAGCGAGTATCTTCATCGATTTGTCCCTGGACATCCACCACTCGAATCTTGCCGAGTTCGCGAATGTTCATTAGACGCACCTCGACCCCCCGGTCTGCCAACGCCATCCAAGGATAAACATTGGAGGGATAGCAGTCGTGATAGATGAGAACATTCTGACCTCGTTTCATCTGAAGCCCGGCCGCCACCTGGCTCAAGGCCAGTGAGGTGGGTCCCACCAATGAAACCTCGTCGTGGTCGGCTCCAATCAGACCTGCCGCCAATCGTCGAACCTGACCCACCAATCCCGGTTCAAGGGCCTCCTCCTGGTCATCGATAGAGCCGGCCTGGGCATAGGCCCCGATCGCCTCAACCACACGCCGAGGCAGCGGACACACCCCGGCATGCGCCAGGAACGTCTGACGCGCGGACACGGGGAATTCGTGTCGTCGTAGGGCTTCGTCTTTGAGGATCTCAGATATCGTAAGGGGCATCAGTTCAGGGAGATTGAGTGCGGACGCGGATGTTGATGACTTCGACCGCAACGGAGAAGCACATCGCAAAGTAGATGTAGCCCTTGCTGATGTGCTGCTGGAAACCCTCAGCCAATAGCTCCAACAGCGAGAGGGTCGCTAGACCGATCCACGCCTGCGGCGACTGAATCCATTCCATCCAAAGCATCGGGAGGACTTTGCCTCAAACCCAGTCTGGGGGCGAGTAGCGAAACTCGCCCGAACGCAGAGCGGGCTGGAGCAACCATTGGGCGTCGATTTGTTAGTGCTCAGTTAGTGCTCACCACCCATGGCCGAACTGGTTTGAGACACATGCTCATGGGCAGTGTGGCTGAGAAGATCGTCCGGCATGCCTCGTGTTCGGTGTTGGTGGTACGGCCTGAGGAACGGGACTTCTTGGGCTAACTCGGTCCCGACGCGGTGAATGGAATTGTGATTCCTTCCTACTCAGACTTGGTCAACATCAATGGCATCATGTCCCCCTTCCCATTCTTGGTGGGCGCTTCCCTGATCTTGGGCTTGCTCCGCGCCGATTCCGTCACCCTGCCCCTCTGGCCTGCTGGGGCGGTCCCCGGATCCAAGGGCACCAACGACGCCGACATTCCAACCCTCACCACCTACCCGGCAGCCAGAACCTCACAAGCCCAGCCCGCCATGGTTATCTTGCCTGGAGGGGGTTACGGAGGTCTGGCAGGCCACGAGGGCCGAGATTATGCGCTGTTCCTGAACCGAGAGGGCGTGCATGGATTCGTGGTCAAATACCGGCTCGGCAGCCAGGGGTACCGTCACCCTTCGATGCTTCAGGATGCCGCCCGGGCCGTTCGTTGGGTCCGGGCCCATGCCGCGGAATGGGGGGTGGATCCCGACCGGATTGGGATTATGGGAAGCAGTGCCGGAGGGCACTTGGCCTCCACGCTCCTCACTCACCATGACGGAGGCGACGCCCAGTCGTCCGACCTGGTGGAGCGCATGAGCAGCCGTCCAAATTTAGGCGTTCTCTGCTATGCGGTCATCTCCATGGGTCCCTTCAGCCACGCGGGATCTCGTCGCAATCTCTTGGGAGAGAACCCTTCGGCTGAATTGATCGAAGATCTTTCGAACGAAAACCGAGTCACCACCACAACTCCACCGGTTTTCATCTGGTCATTACGAGATGACGGGGCAGTGCCCATCGAAAACTCGATGTCCTTCGCCACCGCCTGTCGGCAGCATAAGGTTCCCTTTGAGTTGCACCTTTACGATGGAAAACCCCACGGAATCGGACTCGGTGCCAAGCCACCCACCTTCGAGAACCCTCACGTGTGGACCGCGGACCTATTGGCTTGGCTGAAAACCCAACGGTGGCGCTAAACCAGAACCCTCGCACCCATCCTTGCTTGGCCTCGACGGCCTTTCCCGGAGGCTTGACTCCCATGGCTGGAACGCGAGCGTCAAGTACTCCCATGAAAGGTCTTTACAACGTCCAGAGGCGCTCTCCCTTTGCGCGCCCAGTTTCTGAGGGCTTTACCCTCATTGAACTCCTGGTGGTGATTGCCATCATTGCGATTCTTGCCTCCATGTTGTTGCCCACGTTGGCCAGTGCCAAGGAGCGGGGCAAACGCGCCAATTGCATCAGCAACCTCCGCCAACTGGGTTTGGCGACGCATGTCTACGCATTGGACTACAGTGACCGCATGTTCACAGGAATTCGGGATGGCGGCGATTCCTTCCTGCTTAGCATTGCGACGGTAATGTACACGACGATTAGCAATCAGTTTGGAGACAAGGTGTTTGATTGTCCCAATGTCTATCCAATGTCATTGCCTGGAATTACGGACAAAAAGACGGGACGATACCAGACCGGTATAGGCTACTATATTGGGTATCACTACCATGGAGGACGAGTGATGCCCGAGGGAGCGGGTTGGACGGCACCGCTAAAGTTAACGGACAACCCGGTCGACCTGAAGAGCAACTCGAACGCGCTCAATGAGCCCTTGCTCCTCTTTTCGGACATAAACAGTTGGGCGGCCAATGGAAATGGTGGGTACAATTGGGTGACCGCTCCCCATGGGAAAACAGGGCCGATACGGCGGAATGGCTCTGTTTATATTTATCCGATCACGAACCCGTTGACGGCACGACAGGCAGGATCCGTTGGTGGTCATGTCGCTCCCTTAGATGGTTCGGTCCAGTGGAAACCCATCAAGCAAATGCGGGACATCTATTGGACCTATTCCGGGGATGGTGGACATCGGGGTTCGTGGTGAGTGGAATCGGCTCAGTTACCGCCGCGAACCCTCTCCTCGACTAAGCCCCCGCTACCGCACCGGTACTGGCCCAGTGCTGGCCCTGAATGCCAATTCAGCAGGAATGCGCACCGAAGCCGGGCGCTCACCCTCCAGCAGTTTGCGCATTAGTTCCATGGCCACCGAACCTAATCGAAGCTTGGGCTGGCGAACGGTCGTCAGCGGTACCCGAAAGAATTCGCTGACCAAGACATTGCCAAACCCAGCCACACTCAGGTCCTGAGGAATGCGGACTCCTTGGTTGAGCAAGGTATCCGCGGCCCCGATGGCTACCAAGTCATTCACGCCTTGGATCGCTGTGGCTTCGGGGTTTTCCTGGATGTACTGCAGGGCCGCTGAAGCGCCCTCCTCGAGGGTGGAACCGGCATGGAATACCAGACGGTCTTCCACAGGAATTCCCGCATCGCGCAATCCCCGACGGTAACCCTCGATCCGCTCCTGCGCCCAAGGTGAATGGGTCGGGCCCGCAAAGAAGGCAATCCGACGATGTCCCAACGAGATCAGATGCCGCGTGACCGCTTCAGAGGCACTGAGATCATCCGTCTCGACGTTGACAAACTGTTGGCAAAAGGGAGCCCGCTGGCCCAACAGGACGGTGGGAATACCCTGTTTGAGGAGGTCCTCAAAAATCGGAGCCGTGGATTCCATCCGATAGACTGGAGCGATGAAAACACCGTCCACACGCCGAGACATAAAACGCCGGATCACCGAATCTTCGCGATCCACTTGGCCCAACGAATGAGCCAATAACAGGTCGAAGCCCCGTTCATAAGCCAATTCCTCCAAGGCCAACAGCACCCGCGAATAGACCGGATCGGTCGGGGCCGGAATTACCAACCCCAAGAGGCGGGTCTTGCGGTTTCTTAGACCGCTGGCCGAGGCGTCGGGCACATAGCCCATTTGTCGCGCCAATGCTTGGATGCGCGCCTTGGTACCAGCGGACAGGTCTGGCTTGTCGCGCAGCGCCTTGGACACCGTCATGACCGAGACTCCCCCCACCGCAGCGATGTCCTTCAAACGTACCATAAGACAGTGATTCGGAAAACCAACGCCCCAACGAAGTTTGTCGTTCGGGAACTTTTGTTAGGCGACCTTTACTGATGAAGTCCGAAGCAGCTCCGCGGATCAAGTCCTCTTATGCTGCAGCTCACTTGGAAAAGTGAGGGCTGTCATCACGTGGGTTCATCTTAAAGTTTAGAACTTTCATTCATCATCAACTACAGTCGGAACATCCCCATGAAACTGCTGCAGGCCGAACCCACCCGGATCGAAATTGATGGACATCATTTGCGCTGCATCCAGTGCACGCGTGAGCAGTTTCACCGTCGGCGCGTGCGTCTCGAAACCGCCAGCCCAGCCGGCATGCAACCGGAATGGCAGGAAAGCATCGCGAATACCTTCATCTGCTCCCACTGCGGCTTCATCCACAATTTCCTGATTCAATAATATCCTGACCTGAGGATCCTTGACGCTGCTGGTATGAAGGCCGATATGTGGTGTCTGTCATGAAATTGGCGACCTCCCACCTCCCTAGACATTTCCGCGCATTTGCGGCGATGATGATTTGGGTTTGGCTG
>SYMJ01000135.1 GCA_005805505.1 Verrucomicrobiales bacterium
AAATAGAGCGAGCCGGTCACGGCGACGAACGGTTCGCGAGCGACCGCCCGAAGTGCTTCCTCGACGCTGGCGCAAGTCCGGACGGCTCTTCCGCAATGAGCCTCCTGAAGCGCCTGGCGGAGTTCCTCGGGTTGGACTGTGCGCAGGCTCGAAACCGGGGCGACGACCAACCGGGAGGCGGCTGGAGCCAAGTGAGTGGCCATCTCTTGCCACGCCTTGTCGCGCAACATGCCTAAAACCATGACGGGGTGCCGCTGGGGGAAGTGTTCGCTGAGTGCCCGACGAAAAGCGGCCACGCCGTCGGCATTGTGCGCCCCATCGAGTAACCAGGTTTGTTCGCGGCGTTGGAAGATTTGCATGCGACCCGCCCAGTGAGTGTTGGCTAGGCCGTGAGCCAGGTGCTCGTCGGAAACCGGGAGGAAGCCCCTGAGCAGGCGGACGGTGACCACAGCGAGGGTGGCATTCACGCGCTGATGGGAGCCGAGCAGGGACACCGGCCAGGTCATCCGACCGACGGCGGCCGCATCCACCACCACGCAATGGGCGTCGAGTTCTCGGGCCCGGTATTGGATGACAGCCAGGGCATCGGCTCGATCCACCGAGGTGACGATGGGGATGCCCGGTTTGATAATGCCGGCTTTCTCCGCGGCGATCTGACCCACCGTGCCGCCCAGCACTTGAATGTGGTCTAATTCGATGGCGGTGATGACCGAGGCGAGCGGGGTGACAATATTGGTCGCATCGAGCCGCCCACCCAATCCGGTTTCCCAGAGGACTAGGTCGACGGCCGCTTCGGCAAAGGCCATGAGTGCCACGACCGTGGTGAATTCGAAGAAGGTGGGAGTTAGGTCGGCGGGCATCCGCTGCCGCAGTTCGGAGACCAGACGGGCGAGTGTTTCGTCAGGCAACGGGCATCGGCCCACCTGGATGCGTTCACCGAAGCGCACGAGGTGAGGCGAGGTGTAGAGGCCGGTGCGGAACCCGGCCGCCCGGTACATGCTTTCGAGGAAGGCACAGGTCGAGCCCTTCCCGTTGGTTCCGGCCACGTGGATGAACCGGAGACGGTCTTGCGGATTGCCCACCGCCGTGGCCAGTCGCCGGGTCGAATCCAGCCCGGGTTGGAACCCGAACTGGCTCAACTGGTGCAGGTAGGCGAGGGCCTCGGCCGGGGTCACTGGAAGTAGCGGTTACAAGTCGACCCAGGATCCGGTGGCGGCTGAATGCAGTGCCGCGTCCATGACCGCCTGGGTTTGGGCACCATCATGGAAGGTGAGCGTGCAGGGGCGCTGTTCTCGAATGGCGTGAATGAATTCTACCGCCTGGTCGTAGCGGAAGGACACCAGCGGATCGCCCACGTGTGGATCACGGGGGGAACCGGGCCAGACCCAGAATTCGCGGGGCACGAATAGGGGAGCCATTCCAGGTCCGCCGAGCTTGCCGAATTGCAGCTCATTCCACTTGCCGGTGGTGAACTCGAAGCTGGCCTCGCTGCCGTTGATCTCAACGTAGTCGAGACTGCGCCAGCTCTCGTTGCGGCCGCTGGCCAGCTTCGAGCTTTCCAGCACGCCGGTGGCGCCATTGTGGAAGTCAGCCAAGATGCCGACCCAGTCATCGGTGTCGTTGGGCTTGCCGTCGCGAATCGGGGTCAGGTTCTTGACGTGGGCCACCATGCGCTTCATGGGGCCGATCAGGTGATGGGCGAAATTGATGCGGTGGCTGAGCATGTCGCCCAACTCTCCGGTGCCGGCGAGTTTCTTGACCATGCGCCAACCCAGATTGCGGGTGCCCCAGTCTTGCAGTCGGCAGGAGCGATAATGGCGAGGTTCTCCCAAATCCCCTTGATCGATGAGGTGGCGCAAGTAGCGCATGGCCGGCACGAAGCGGTAGGTGAAGGCCGTCATGTGGCGCAAGCCCGCCGCATCGGCAGCCCGGGCCATGGTGCGGGCTTCTTCGGCCGCCATGGCGATGGGCTTCTCGCAGAGGATGTGCTTGCCGGCCGCGATGGCCGCCATGGCGATGGGGAAGTGCAGGAAGTTGGGTGTGGCGATGATGATCGCGTGGACGTCGTCCCGGGCCAGTAATTGGTGGTAGTCGCTGGTGGTGACCGTGCAACCGGTGGCCGTGCTGGCCCGTTGCAGGGTGCCTGGGTCACTGTCGCACAAGGCGGCGACGCGGACGTCGGGGCAGAGGGCCAGGCCGGGCAGGTGGTTCTGCAGGGTAATTCCTCCGCAGCCGATGATTCCGATTCCAAGGGTGCTCATGTACGTGGTGACCCACGTTACCCACGGATTCTCCGGAACCCAACCCTGAGATTTATGAGAGACCGACGGGCGTTGAACCGCGGGCTTGGCTCGGTGTAGGTGCGGTGACAGGGTTTTATGAACGTCACTGTTCCTCCAAGGCATGAATCCCTGGTCCGTGCTCCACCGTACTTCCGTCCTGAATCCGTGGGGCGTTTGGGTCGTTTGGCTGATTTTTGGCTGGGTGACTGCGGCGCTCGCTGCGGAGGAACCATCGCGTCGAGTTGGCTTCCTGCGCCTCGAAGCCACCCGGACGGGTGTTACCTTCTCCAACACCGTTCCCGCTGCACGACACCTCACCAACCAACTGCTGCTCGATGGGTCCGGGGTCACGTTGGCCGACGTGGATGGGGACGGACTCTTGGATGTGCTCTTCGGGGCCGCCGGCGGCCGTTCCTCGCTGTGGCGCAACCGGGGCGACTGGCACTTTGAGGACATCACCGAGAAGGCCTTCCCTCAGCGGATAGAATCTCTGGGCGGCGATGTGACGGGCGTGGCGGCCGCCGATCTCAACGGAGACGGTCGGCCTGATTTGGTGGTGAACACCCATGCCGACGGGGTGCGCATCTTAATTAATGACGGGCAGGGAACCTTCCGAGTGCGCCCCTTCCCGCAGGTGTCCGCTCGCGGGGGGCATTCGCTGGCGTTGGCCGACGTGGATGGCGATGGGTGGATCGACGTGTATGTCTGCAACTACCGACAGAAGGCCCTGATGGACATGCCCAACGCGCGGGCCACATTTCGGCGCGAGGGGGAACGGACGGTGGTGGCCACCATCGATGGCCGCCCCACCTCAAACCCCGACCTGACCCACCGCTTCGAGGTCAACGCCTCGGGCGGCATCGAAGAACTCGGTGAACCCGATGTCCTCTACCGGAATGATCGAGGCACCGGGTGGGTGGCGGTGCCCTGGACTGAGGGCGCGTTCCTGGATGCTGCCGGCAAGGCCTTGGCGCATCCGCCGTTTGAATGGGGGTTGGCGGCGCAATTTTGTGATCTCAATGGCGATGGGAAACCCGACTTGTACGTCTGCAATGATTTCCAGTCGCCCGATCGGATTTGGCTCAACGAGGGCGGTGGCGGCCACGTGCGTTTTCGGGCCGCGCCGCCGGCGATGGTGCGGCATACGAGTTTGTTTTCGATGGGGGTCGATTTCGCCGACCTCAACCAAGATGGGCGCTGGGACTTCACCGTGCTCGACATGCTCAGCCCCGACCCGGTGCGGCGGCTGACCTTGCTCGACGGGTCTCCCACGGTGGCCATCGACCCGGCCGATCCGCTGGCGCAAACCCAGCACGACGCCAACACGCTGTTCGTGCAGCGACCGGACGGATCCTTTGCGGAGATGGCTGCCTTTGCGGGCCTCTCGGCGACGGACTGGTCATGGACCCCCGCGTTCCTCGATGTGGACTTGGATGGTTTTCCGGACTTGCTGGTGACCACCGGCCAGGAACGCGGTTCGCGAGACCTCGACATTGCCGAGCAGTTGAAAGCCTACCGGCGGACCGGGTTGCGGACCGATGCCCAACTCTTCCGGGAGCGTCAGCGGTTCCCGAGGTTGTCCGTTCCTCTGCGGGCCTTCCGCCACCGTGGTGCCTCGGGCATGGATCGCTTGCCAGTCATGGAAGATTCCAGTGCTGCCTGGGGGTTTGATTTCGACGGGGTGAGCCACGGCTTGGCCTTGGGCGATCTCGACAACGACGGTGATTTGGACGTGGTGGTGAATCACTTCAATGCGCCGGCCGGGATGTATCGCAACGAGGCCCAGGGCGGGAGGGTGTCGGTGCTCTTGCAGGGACAGGCTCCCAACACCCAGGCCCTCGGGGCGGTGCTCCGCTTCGCTTGGAGTGGTGGATCCAACGCGGTGCCCGTGCAAATGGCGCAAGTCACGGCTGGGGGGCGGTATCTCTCGGGGGACGCCCCCGGCAAAACCTTTGCAGCGCCGGGCACGGGCACGGGTCGCCTGGAGGTGCGTTGGCCTTCTGGTCGGGTCACGGTGCAGGAGGGGGTTTCTTCCGGCGGTCCGACTCTTCGGATTCAAGAGCCTGCCTCGCCTTCGACTGCACCAACCCCGTCCACACCCTCGCCCGTTCCAGAGCCAACGCGGCTGGGGAAGTCGGAGATCCCGAAGTCTGCGACTCGGTGGCGTTTCGAGGCTCGGCCCTTGGCGGAGCGTTCTCCGGCGTCTGTTGGCATTGCGAGCGCGGAGACTTTTGCTCAACAGCCCTCGCTCCCGCGGCGTTGGCGGCGATTGGGTTCGGCCTTGGCGGTGGATCGCGGTGAGGCTTCTCAACGGGGGCTTTGGGTCGGAGGGAGCGGTGCTCACGGACTGCAGTACCGCTTGCCGGCCGGGGAAGCCCCGGTTCGCGAGGTGGGACCTGCCTCTGCGGAGGTGTCGCTGGCGTCGGGAGTGGATGGCGTTCTGGTGGTCACTCTCTCGGGTAAGATTTTAGGCAGTTCTGTGAGCGGCTCTGCAACCAGCTCTACGGGCCGCGTGGATTGGGTCTCGAAGGCCGACGGTCAGCGTCAAATCGTGGCCACGGGAAACTTTGCAGTGGCTGCGGTTTCTGGCCAATCGCACGGAATGCCCTCCGAGATCTTTCTCGGTGGTGCTGCGTTGCCGGGGCAATTTCCCAGCGCGGCCCCCAGTCAATGGTATCGCCGCGTGGGCGACGGATACCGTTCGGTCTTGGCGGCCTCGTTGGGCTTGGTGTCGGGCGCGCGATTTCTCAATGGGCCGTCGGGTCTTGCGACCGAGTTGGTGTGCGTGTCCGACTGGGGGGCTCCCCGGATGTTCCGTCGTCGCGGAGACACCTGGGAGGCGATGGATCCCATTGTGTCCGCGCCGGGTGACGTCGAGGCCTCCCTGCCGCTGAGCCAATGGACAGGCCAATGGCAGTGCCTCGAGCTTTGTGACGTGGACGGCGATGGACGGGAGGATTTGATCCTTGGCAACTGGGGGCTCAATGGGTGGCAGTCTTTGATGGCGGGGCCTCCGCGTTCGCCCGCCGGTCCGGTCCGAGAGGTGCATCTCTTCCATGGTGACTGGAACCAGGATGGGACCACCGGATGCTTGGAGGCCTACACGGCTCCGGACGGACGCATCCTCCCCATGCGAGGGTTGCAGGAAATCGGACCATTGTTTCCGGCCATCGCCGCCCGCTTCACCACCCATCGGGCCTACGCACTGGTCACCGTCGATGCCCTTCTCGAAGGTCTGCCCTCAGCCAAAGTTTCGGCGCGCTGGTTGACCTCGCTCGTGCTGCTGCGCCGCGGTGAGGGATTTGAGGCGCGCCCTCTGCCAGATGCCGCTCAATTGGGCCCCATCCGGGCCGTGACCGCGGGTGATTTCAATGGCGACGGACGGCGCGACCTCTTCGTGGCCATGGGCTTTGCAAGTCACGGCTTTCGCGGGCCGAGGGATGATGCCGGCGAGGCCGTGTTCTTGA
Organism: Verrucomicrobiales bacterium; assembly: GCA_005805505.1. Taxonomy (GTDB): domain Bacteria; phylum Verrucomicrobiota; class Verrucomicrobiia; order Limisphaerales; family UBA9464; genus SXXZ01. The sequence goes on from SYMJ01000135.1 coordinate 5,750, forward strand.
TGGGGCGCGGCGACGGAACGTGGGACTCGGTGCCTTCCGGATCGCTCGGATTCCGCTTATTGGGAGAACCGCGCGATGTGGTGGCCGAAGATTGGAACGGCGATGGCGTCAGTGATTTAGTGGTCAGCGAGGCCGACGGCAGTCTCCACTGGATTCAGAGTCGCAAGGGGCCGTGAAGGCGCATCGAAGATGGAGAGAGGGAGAGCCTATTTCGACTGCGCTGAATTGAATTTTGAACTCCCTCTGGCTCAACCGACCGGGCCGAGCCATTGGCCGCGCCAAGCCGTGATCGCGTGCCCTAGCAGGCGAACTCGATCGCCCCGGAGCTCAACCCCCACGGTGCCGCCTCGGGCGCTGGCCTGAAAACCGCTGAGGGCGGTGCGTCCCAGCCGATCCGCCCAATGGCAGGCCAGGGTGCAATGGGCGGAGCCGGTGACAGGGTCTTCGTCGATCCCCAAGGCCGGCGCGAAGAAGCGGCTGACAAAATCGGTGCCGTCACGGTCGGAGCGGGCCGTGACAATGATCCCACGCACGGGGAACGCGGCCAGTGCGCTGAAGTCGGGTTTCAGGCAGCGAACCACTTCGGCCGAGGCCACTTCGACTAAGAGATCTTCCCGACTGCGGCCCGTCCAGACAGCGGGAACTCCCAGGGCCTCCTCCAGCCCGGAAGGAACGGGTATTGCCCGAGCGGGTTGGGCTGGGAAATCCATGGCGATGCGCGCGTTCCCGGATGGACCGTCTTCCCGGCAGCAATGGAGTGGGCCGCTTCGGGTTTCAAAACAGAGGGCCTGTGAGGCGGGCGCATCTCCCGATTCCCATAAAGCGTGTGCCGTGGCGAGGGTGGCGTGGCCGCACAAATCCACCTCGGCCTTGGGCGTGAACCAGCGGAGCCGCCAACGGCCGGGCCCTAAGGATATCGCAAAGGCTGTCTCGGACAGGTTCAGTTCGGCGGCCACCGATTGCATCCAAGACGAGGTGGCCTCAGGGCCCGGCAGGCACACGGCCGCCGGATTGCCTCGAAAGGCTTCCCGGGTGAATGCGTTCACGACGCACAGGGGTAGGGTCATGGGCCGAGCTGGGGTGACGGGCACTCTAGACTTCAGGGAACGGGCAGTTCGTCGAAGAGGCGCTGGACGATGTCTTCCGGGGTCTTTTCTTCGGCCTCGGCTTCGTAGGTCAGCGTGATCCGGTGACGCAGCACATCCATACCGATGCTCTTCACGTCCTGCGGCGTCACATAGCCGCGGCCACGGAGGAAGGCGTGAGCCTTGGCGGCCAAGGTCAGCGCAATGGTGGCCCGGGGGCTTGCGCCCATTTGGATGAGGTCTTTGAGCTTGAGTTTGTAGGCCTCGGGATCGCGGGTCGCGCAGACCAGATCCACGATGTAGTCCTTCACTTTATCGTCGATGTAGAGCTCGTTGATGACCTGTCGGGCCTTGAGAAGGGTCTCGGGCTGGACCACGGGTTCTACGGTCGGATGACCCGAGGTGCGCGCCATGAGGTCGAGGATCATGCGCTCCTCCTCACGGGAGGGATAGCCGACCTTCAGCTTGAGCATGAAACGGTCGACTTGCGCTTCGGGCAGCGCGTAGGTGCCTTCTTGTTCGATGGGATTTTGAGTGGCCAGCACCAAGAACGGGTCGGGCAGTTTGTATGTTTGGTCACCGATAGTGACCTGCCGTTCCTGCATGGCCTCCAGCAGGGCTGACTGCACCTTGGCCGGTGCGCGATTGATTTCGTCGGCGAGGACTAGGTTGGCGAAGACCGGGCCTTTGCGCGTGGTGAAGCCGCCGGCCGGGTTGTAGATTTGTGTGCCAACCACGTCCGCTGGCAGCATGTCCGGCGTGAACTGAAGTCGTGAGAACTTCACGTGCATGGCCGTGGCCAGCGTCTTGACCGAGAGGGTCTTGGCCAGACCCGGCACGCCTTCGAGGAGGACATGGCCGTTGGCCAAGAGTCCGATGACCAGGCGCTCAACGAGGTACTTCTGGCCGACGACACAGCGGTTGATCTCCGTCATCAAGGTCGGCAGGAAGGCGCTGGCCTCCTGCACAGCAGCATTCAAGGCGGGCACTCCAGAATTCATTGCAGGGATGGATGGCACAATTCTCGGTCCAGGGGCAAGCCGCACTGCACGACGAATGCGCTTCGTAGGCCGCCACCGGAGAACTCACTTCCGAGGATTTCTGCGAAAACCCGTTTTTTAGTCTGCAACACAGGTTCGGGTTGAGCCCTGAGAGTTGGAGGTAAATTCTGTCGGAGAGGTCACCGTTCCGCATCGAAGAGCTCCCCGGCCGTGCAGTTCAGGGCCGATTGAATTCGAGCCAAGGTGGTCAGCAGGATGTTGATTTGGCCCGCCTCGATCTTTTGCACGGTCCTTGGGTTGAGGTCCGCCGCCTCCGCCAACTGTTCCTGAGTCAGACCTCGGGCACGACGCAGAGAGCGAACGTGTTTGCCAAATTCAACAGTGGAAATTCCCATGTATGCGATACGGGCAATAATTCGAATCGAGAATATATCAGCACTGAAAGGTTTAAAGCAACACGCCCCAATAGGGCGTATTTATAATTGTGTGAACCGGAGGGGCGCAGTATCTGAAGAAATAGGTTAAGGCGTGTCACGAGCTGGGTGGACGCATGTTTTTAAGAGGGTTGGCTAAAAAACTCAGTTTCACCCATTGGGTCGAGTACGCCCCGGGGGATCGGAATAGTTTGCTGTGATCGGAACGTGGAGACATATCCTGCGAAGGGTTTGGGGAAAAGTTCTGAGCCGGTTCCGATTGGAGCCGGTCGGAGTTTTAATCCCGGCCAGCATGGTCTCGGGCACGGTGCCCGGTCTTCTGGCGCAGCCAGTCGGAGGAAAATCCTACCTGCAACACCAGCTCGATCGGGTGTTGGTCGCCGTCCGTCGTGCCGAGTGCGTGGTGGTGACTACTGAGTTGGGCGAAGACCGTTCGATCGTCGCTCTCTGTCAGGATCTGGGAGTGTCCTGTTACGTGGGTGATCGCGACGACGCCCTGCGCAATTGCATTCGAGCCGCCCAGCGGCAGGGCTTCCGTAGTGTGATGATCCTCCGTTCAGACAGTCCCCTCATCGATCCCGCGCTAATGGTAGAAGTTATTGCTAAATATCTCAGAGGCGGTGAGGTAAACCAGTATGTCAGTAATCGACTGAAGCGGACTTACCCCGAGGGCATGGAGGTCGAGATCACCCGAGTGGAGTTACTGAGCGAAGCCTACCTGGCGGCCAACCAGTGGTCCGACTTCACGGATCCCACGCGCCTGCTGCGTCGGGGTGATTTGAGTCATTGCCGCAGGGTCGATGTGGTGCAGGCGGTGGATCATTCTCAGTGGCGGTTTTGCTTGGACACTTGGACCGATCACCAGCAGCTCTCCACGCTGTTGGGACTGGTTCAGACTCACTCGATGCAAGAATTGATGACGGCCGCCGAAGCCCACGGCTTGTTGGTTCAGAAGTCTGGTACGGATGGAGAACCGGGCGGTGGTCCGGGGTTGGTTAAAAAGCGGCCACCAACCATCGGGCGGTGAGTCGTTTTCGGTGAATTGCGCAATTCGGGCGAGACCTGCGAGGGGTGTCTGGCTTCAATGACCGGCATGACGACGGTGTTCATCGCTACGGGCAACGCTCATAAGGTGGAAGAAATTCGCTCCGTGTTGGGTGGATCCGGGCGGGTGTTCTTGTCTCAGCAAGACGCTTCGGTTCGGCTCGAGCCAGAGGAGACCGGGAGCACCTTCCGGGAAAACGCGCGCATCAAGTCTCTGACGTGGGCGACCTTCTTGGCGATGGAGGTCTGCCATCTCGGCGCGCAGTGGGTGTTGGCAGATGATTCGGGCCTCGAAGTCGATGCCTTGGAGGGCGCGCCCGGAGTTCACTCGGCCCGTTTTGCTGCGGTGGACACGGGTCGAGCGGGCAACTCACCCGACTCCGAAAACAATGCCAAGCTCTTGCGCCTGCTGGCCAAGGTCGCCCCGGAGCGCCGAACGGCCCGGTTCCGGTGTGCGTTGGCCCTGACTCCGGTCTTGGCCGGATCAGATGCGGCGGCCATGGCGGCGGCCACGCGGGACTTTGATGGGGTGTGTGAAGGTCGATTGCTCGATCAGGCTTCGGGAGCCGGTGGCTTTGGGTACGATCCGCTCTTCGTACCTTTGGGATGGGATCGTCCGTTCGCCGAGCTGGGGTCCGAAGTGAAGAACCAGCTGAGTCACCGGGCCCGGGCGTTGGCGGCCCTGAGTGTTTGGTGGGATCAGAACCCCAGTCGTGTTCCTACTTGGTAAGTCAAGAAGGCCAAGATCCAGGCCAGCGAGGTCATGTACACGGTTTGGAAGATCGGCCACTTCCAGGAGTTGGTCTCGCGGCGCACCACGGCCACGGTGCTCACGCATTGCATGGCGAAGACGTAGAACACCATGAGGGTGAGGCCCGTCAGGGGGGTGTACGTTATTCGGCCGTCGTCGCGGCGTTCCGATTTCATCACTTCGGCAAGGCTGGCCGTGTTTTCGCCATCGCCACCGACGTTATAGACCACGGACAAGGTGCTCACGAAGACCTCCCGGGCAGCGAAGGAGGTGACGATACCGATGCCGATTTTCCAATCGAAGCCCAGGGGTTTCAGTGCAGGCTCGATGGCCCGGCCCAGTCGCCCGGCAAAGGATTGCCGCAGTTTCTCGCCGGCTTCTTCTTGGTCCAGCCGCTTGAGGGTCTCGGTTTCTGCGGGTGTTGGCGGATTTGAGGCCGCTTGTTTCCACTGGGCGTGTCGCTGGTCGAACTGGTGTTGGAGCTCGCTCGAGCGGGGGTAGTTGGCGAGGAACCAGAGCAGGATGTTGATTCCCAAGATCACCGTGCCCGCCCGTTTCAGGAAGAGCTTGGAACGATCCCACATTTGCCGAAGTACCGCGCCCAGCATGGGCCGTTTGTAGGGCGGTAATTCGAGGATGAGCATCGGCGGTTCGCCGCGGAGGAGGGTCCTCTTGAAGATCCAGGCCATGCCCAGTGCTCCGGCGATGCCGAGGAGGTACATCATCAGCAAGGTCAGTCCGGGCCAACCATTGCGCTGCGGGATGCAGGCGGCGATGAGCACCGTGTACACCGGGAGGCGGGCCGAGCAGCTCATGAGCGGCGCCACTAAGATCGTGGCCAAGCGATCCTGTCGGGTCTCAATGGTCCGGGTGGCCATGATGCCTGGGATGGCACAAGCAAAGGACGACAGCATCGGGATGAAGCTCTTGCCGTGCAGGCCAACCCGGCTCATCAGGCGGTCCATCAAGAAGGCGGCCCTAGACATGTAGCCGGTGTCTTCTAACAGGCCGATGAAGAGGAAGAGCAGGCAGATTTGAGGGAGGAAAATCACCACCGACCCGACACCGGCGATAGCGCCTCGGGTGATCAGGTCGTTGAGATCGCCCGGGGGCATGCTCGAGCCGACCCATTGGGCCAGGGCATCGACAGCCGCCTCGATGCCGTCCATAGGGTACTTCGCCAGCCAGAAGATGGACTGGAACATCAACGCCATCACCGTGACGAAAATGAGGGGTCCCCAGATGCGGTGGGTGACACTGCGGTCGATCCGGTCGGAGAGCAGTTCGCCTGGGGGCGGGGTCTCGCGGGTGACGTGCTGCTCAATGGCGAAGAGCCGGGCGTAGCGGGCTTCGATGGCGGTGCTGCGCCAGTCCACGCCGGCTGCTTCGAGGCGTCGACGCGCAGACAAAACCTGCTCGATGAGTGCCGAGGGATAGCGGGTGTTGGCTGTGTTTCCGTTGGTATTTCCGTCGGTGTTGGTTTTGTCAGTGGGCAAGGCCCGCTCGTCGCTCAGGAGCAGCAGAGCTTCGGCGGCAGCCAGACGGGAGCGATGGGGGAAATGCCGTTCGAGGGCGGTTTCGATGGCTTGAGCCTCGCGTCCGAAGGCTTCGGGCAATTCGTTGAACTCGCGGGGAATAACATGGCGAGTGCCCGGGCTGCTGGCTTGGGATCGGATGAATTGGCGAAGGGGTTCCAAGCCTTCGCCCTGACTGGCCACCATGGGGATGACCGGAACGCCTAGAGCCTTAGACAGTGCATCGGTATCGATTTCGTGACCTTGATCCCGGGCGACGTCCACCATGTTGAGCGTCAACAGGGTGGGGTGACCCAATTCGATGACTTGGGTCGCGAAGTAGAGGTTGCGCTGGAGGTTGGACGCGTCGACCACCACCACGACCAGATCCGGGGCCGGCACGTCGGCGACGCGCTGGAAGAGGATGTCTCGCGCGATTTGTTCGTCGGGCGACTGCGGGCTCAGTGAATAGGTGCCCGGAAGGTCGAGAAGGGTGACCGGAAAGCGGGCGTCAGCCCCGGTGAGGGAGCCTTCTTTTCGCTCCACCGTGACCCCGGCATAATTGCCGACGCGGCCGCGGAGGCCGGTCAGGGCATTGAACAGTGTGGTCTTGCCGCAGTTGGGGTTGCCGGTGAGGACGACGGTGAAGGGTTTCATCGTGTCAGTGGACCTGGATTTTGTCGGCCTCGAGCTTGCGCAAGGAGAGGTGGTAGTTGCGCAGCTTGATTTCCACCGGGTCCCCAAGTGGAGCAAAGCGCACTAGTTCGACGGGGGTGCCGGGAAGCAGTCCCATTTCCAGCAGACGTCCGCGCTGTTCTGGCGGAATGTCGATTCGGGCGACCACCGCCCGTTCGCCGGGAGTCAATGAGGACAGGGGGCGCATCGTGAGAGGGAGGCTATGGATGGAACCTTCCTGAGGGCAAGAAGGGTGGTTGTCGGGAAGTTGTTGCCGATTGTCGGTGGATTGCCATGCCGGACCGGTGTCGAACCGGATGAGGCTCTGGATACGGACTTCTGTTTGAGACCGACACGGTGCGAACCCACCGATCGAGTCTCGGGATTCAGGCCGCTAAACGGACGGGACCCGAGGGGCTGAGGGGTTGAACGAGAATGGTCTCCGCCAGACGGTCGCTGAGCCCAAGTCGGGAATTGCAAACCTGACACAGAAGGTTGTTGGCGAGGCTGATCACTTTCACGCGTTGCTCTTCGCCGAATCCCATTTCCCGCAGCCGCCGATTCATATCTGGGGAGGCCGTCAGTTGCTTGACCACCACCGTGGTGCCGGCCAGTACTCGATTGAGTGGGCACACCGCCGGGGTTGCGCACCGATCGGGTGTGCAATCGGGGACGGGGCAAGCCTCGGACATCGATTTCAAAATTACCGCGCCCTCCGGGGAGCGGCAAGGAGGGCGATTGTCGGAGGCTTGCCCTGGATTGTCGTGCGGTTGCGCTGACATGCCGGCGGGGCGGGACTTCTGTAGGGTCGGGGTCGGTCAGAGTCCGGCGATGGCGGTGTCGAGGATCTCGATTAAGGCGCCGATGGTCTCCGGAGTTTCGTCGCCCATGTTGGAGATGCGGAAGGTGGTGCCCTTGATTTTCCCGTAGCCGCCGTCGATGAGGATGCCGTGGTCTTTGATGCGCTTTTGGAAGGTGGCGACATCGATGACGCGACCGCCGGGTTTGGCGCCGTTGTTGACGCAAACCAGTGTCTTGGATTCGAACCCGGTTTCCGGGAACAGGGTGAATCCTTGGCGGGAGGCCCAGTCTTTGAGCATTTGGTTTGTCTGGGTGTGCCGGGCGTAGCGTGCTTCGAGTCCTTCGGCGAAGAATTCTCCCAGTTTGGACTCCAGCGCGTAGATGAGTGAAATCGCCGGGGTGCTGGGGGTCATATTTTCGAGCGCGTTCTTCTCGAACTCGAGGAGGTCGAAGTAGTAGCCGCGAGTCTTGATGGTGGCGGCCTTGGCGAGCGCGGCGGGGGAGGCGACAAAGACGGCCAGTCCGGGGGGCAGGGCGAAGGCTTTCTGGGTGCCGGCGAGGAGGAGGTCGATCCCGAGGTCGTCGAAGCGGTGGGGCAAGGCGGTCAGGGAGCTGACGGCGTCGATGATGAACATTACGTCGGGATACTTCCGCTTGAGGGCGGCGATCTCGTCCAGCGGGCTTAGGGTGCCGGTGCTGGTTTCGTTATGAATGAGGGTGAGGGCGTCGAAGTGGCCGGTGGCGAGGCGGGCGTCGATTTGTTCGGCGCGGATGGGGGAGCCCCAGGGGACTTGGAGGGCTTCGGCGTCTTTGCCGAGCTTCTTGGATACGTCGAACCACTTGTCGGAGAAGGCTCCGCACATGCAGTTGAGGACCTTTTTGGTGCAGAGGTTGGTCAGTGCTCCTTCCATGACGCCCCAGGCGCTGGAGGTGGAGAGATAAATCCGCTGTTGGGTGGACAGCATGGACTGAAGCTGCGGTTGGATGCGGCCGTAGAGGTCTTTGAAGCCCTGACCGCGGTGCCCGATCATGGGCTGGGTCATGGCTTGAAAGGTCTTGGCGCTCACTTCAACGGGTCCGGGGATGTGCAACTTCACGTGTGCCATAAGTAAGAGGGGCGGAGTCTCGGCTCAAAACCCGAGGATTCAAGGGCGCAATTGTCAGGCTTGGGGACAAGGGTTTGGGGACAGGCTGCAAATCGGGGCGTTAGGTGCCCGGGCCGGTGGGGCTCCGCGGGACCGGTCCTGCGTTTGCGAGGAAGGCTTGGGGGAGGAAGGGTGTTCGGAGTGCCCCAACGGGGCCCCTATACCAGCCCGGGGTGAAACCCCGGGTAGGGCGCACAACCGGAGCGTCCTGAAGGAACGCCGCATAGGACCCGCGTTGGTGGGCGATCTGGTGATATGCGGCGTTCCTTCAGAACGCATCTGATTCATCAACGATCTTACCCAGGGTTGCACCCTGGGCTGGTATGCGTTGCCCCGTTGGGGCAATTCCGAATGCGGGTTACCC
>SYMJ01000136.1 GCA_005805505.1 Verrucomicrobiales bacterium
CGGGCCTGCGCTCGCAGGGAACGTGGGGACAGGTGGGGCTTTCGCGCCGGCGCGCGAGGGGAATTATAGGGTGTCGACGTTCCTACGCTCGCTCCGGCCCGGTCCCGCTCCGCTTGACGTATTTGGTGGGGCGCTCCGCGGGACCGGGCCTGCGCTCGCAGGGAACGTGGGGACAGGTGGGGCTTTCGCGCCGGCGCGCGAGGGGAATTATAGGGTGTCGACGTTCCTACGCTCGCTCCGGCCCGGTCCCGCTCCGCTTGACGTATTTGGGGAGGGGCGCTCCGCGGGATCGGGCCTGCGCTCGCAGGGAAGCTCGGGTAAGGGTGGGCTTTCGCGCTTTGCGCGAGGGGGTGAGGGTGATCGCCTCCTACGCTCGCTCCGGCTCGGTCCCGCTGCTGCCTTGGGCTAGTATTGGGTCCGGGTTCCTTGCGGTCTCCTGGTCGGAGAGGAGGGTTTAGAGAGGCGTCATCGGGACTCCAGTTGGCGAACAAGGGCGTCGCGGGCGGGGAGGATGCCTTTGTAGGCGGCGATGGCTTCAGGCATCGAGCGGAGTTGGGTGGCCAGTTGATTGCGGGCGCCGGGGGCCTGGAGCACGCGCTCGAGCGGGTGCACGGTGAGGTGGATGGCGAAGAGGAGGCCGCCGCTGTTCGGAAGGGCCCGGAAGGCCTGGTGTTCGAGCCGTAGCCAGGTGGTGTCGAGGGTGGCGTCGTCGGTCAGTCGGGGCAGGTTGCGATCGGGGTGGGCATTGCGTTCGCCGTGGGCGGTCAGGCCCCAATTGTCGCGTTCGAAGGTTTGTCCCGGCTGCAGCCGATCCAGAAAGGCTCGGATTCGTGCTCCCAGCGTGGCGTTCAAGGTGGGCACATCGGCGTGGATGGCATCGACGGTTTTGCCGAGCTTCTCGCGGAGGTCCCAGGCCGATGGAAAGCAGACTGCTCCGGCGACCAGTCTGAATTGGCCAGACGCATCCCGCCGCAGGAGCAGTAGGTCGGGCTCCCAATTGAGGGACAGGCTCTTGAGCAGTCCGTCGGGTCGCGGGTCCGGGTGGGGGGAGCTTTCTTTGGGAAAGGGCGCGTCGGGGAAGAGGGCCAATGCCTCGAGCAGGACGGGAGTGGCTTCGTCGGTCCAGGCCAAGTGGCGTTGGGGTTCCTGGGACAACCAGTGATGGCGATCGCGCAGGGTTTCTTGGCGCGGGTCGTCCCAACCAAACCATTCTTGACGAGGCCGTTGCATGCCGAAGCCAAAGGCAAAGGAGTCGCCCGAAAACAACCGCTCGGCCAAAGTCTCGGGGAGAACCGGTTCCATGCTGCGTACGGTGCCTCGGCAGGGCTCGGCCGCCAATGTCCAGATCGCCGGTTCGTTGTTCTGGGCACCGACGGCTTTCTCGCTCAGGGAGTTTGTCATGAGGCGGAGTCGATCAATTGAATGTGAATGATTCGCGACTCACCGCCAGAACCCCGCCAACGGGATTGCGCTCATCCTAGAACCTTGTCACAACGTCCTTATGCCTCCTTCACCCGGTTCTGGGAAATCCCCAGCGATGCCGCAGCGATTGTCGTCGATGGATGCTTACCGCGGGTTCGTGATGCTGCTGATGGCTGGCGAAATGGTTCGTCTCGGAGCCGTGGCCGCTAAGATGCCCGCCGACAGTGTGTGGCATTTCTTTGCCCACCATCAGGACCATGTGGATTGGCAGGGGTGCACGCTCCATGACCTGATCCAACCGTCCTTTTCTTTTCTGGTGGGTCTGGCCTTGCCGTGGTCCATCGCTTCGCGTCAGCAGTCGGATCAGGGCTTCTTGCGGATGTTCTTCCACACGCTGTGGCGGGCTTTGGCGTTGTCGGCGCTGGGCATTGCGTTGCGATCGACCCATGCGTCGCAGACGAATTTCACCTTCGAGGACACGCTCACCCAAATTGGTTTGGGCTATACTTTCTTGTGGCTTCTGGCCTGGCGGAGTGTGCGGACGCAAGTGGTTGGACTGGTGGCCATTCTTCTGGGGTATTGGGCTTGGTTTGCTTTGGCTCCGTTGCCCGGTCCGGAGTTTGACCCCTCGAGCGTCGGTGTGTCGGCCGATTGGATGCAGCAGCACGGCTTGAGCGGTTTTGCAGCCCACTGGAACAAGAACGCCAATCCGGCTCACCACTTTGAGGTGTGGTTCCTCAATTTGTTCCCGCGCGCTAAGACATTCCTCTTCAATGGCGGTGGCTATCTGACGCTGAGTTTCATTCCCACGCTGGGTACGATGATTTGCGGTTTGTTGGTGGGTGGATGGCTGCGCCGCGAGGACGTCCCGATCGGCCGGCGGTTATTCCGGATCGCCCTGGTAGGAGTGTGTGGATTGGGAGCCGGTTGGTTTCTCGATCGAGCCGGAATCGCTCCGGTGATCAAACGCATCTGGACACCGTCCTGGGTGCTTTTTAGCGGCGGATGGTGCTGCTTGCTGCTTACGGGCTTCTATTGGGTGGCCGATCGCCTGAAACAGTCTTGGCTGACCTTCCCGCTTCAGGTAGTAGGTATGAACTCCATCTTCATGTACGTCACCAGCCACCTCTGGGATGGCTTCTTCCGTGACAACGTGCGGACCCATCTGGGCAAGACGTTCTGGCCGGATCACTTTGGGGTGTATGCGCCGGCGGTGGAAGGGGCGGCGGTGCTCTCGATTTTCTGGGCGATGTGCTGGTGGTTGTGGAAGAAGCGTCTCTTTATCCGCATTTGACGGGTCAGTGGTTCGCTGTGGGCGTGGGTGAATGAACAACAGGATGAAACGAGGAGTGATGAAGGTTGGATTCCTAAAGTCGGTGCAAGCACTGGTGCCCTACCCGGCGCGCAAACTGGGTCATGCCGTGGGTTGGATCACGGCGACCGCACTGGCATCGGCGTCGCTGGCTTGGTCCGTGGCCGCCGAAGGGATCGACGCCAAGACGCGGGTGCTCTTCGAGCGTCATTGTCTGAATTGCCATTCCACAGCGAAGCACAAGGGCGACCTCGATTTGGAGCAGGTGCTTCAGCCGGGTGCGGAGTCGACCGATCCCAAGGTTTGGCAGCAAGTGCTGGAACAGGTTTCCGTCGGTGAAATGCCTCCGAAGGATCAGCCGGCCATGGACGCCAAGGCGCGGGAGCAATTGATGGCGGGAGTGCGGGGGTTGCTCGATCGCTGGGCCCGAAAAAATGCCGGGGATCCCGGACCGGTGGTGCTGCGGCGTTTGGCGAATGCGGAGTACACCTACACGATCCGCGATCTAACCGGTGTGGAGTCTCTCGATCCAGCCCGTGAATTCCCCGTGGATTCGGCCTCGGGTGAGGGGTTCATGAACGTGGGACAATCGCTGGTGATGTCGCCTTCGCTGGTCACCAAATACCTGGATGCGGCCAAGGAGGTGGCGCGCCATGCGGTCCTCCTTCCGGATGGAGTGAGGTTTTCGTCGAGCACCTCACAGCGTGACTGGACTGAGGAACGCCTCGCGGCCATCCGGCAGTTCTACGGGCGCTACACCCAGAACGGCGGGGGCACTGCGGTCAACCTCCAGGGCATTCAGTTTGACACGCGTGACGGGGGCGTGCTGCCGCTGGCTCGGTATCTGGACGCCACATTGGAACTGCGGGCGGCGGGGCGTTCCCGGACCGCGACCCACCTCGAGGCGTTGGCCCGCCTTCGAGGGCTTAATGTCCGGTATTTAAGCCGACTGTGGGCCGATTTGAACCAGTCCGAGCCGTCTCCGCTGTTGGATGCAGTCCGGGCCCGTTGGCGCGAGGCCCAGTCGGGTGAGGGCGCTGCCGTGGCCGCGGTGGTGGAGTCGTGGCAGCGTTCGGTCTGGCGATTCACTACGGTCGGTCACATTGGTAAGCGGGATGGTCCTAGTGCCTGGCAGGTCCCGATCTCTCCGTTGGCCACTGCTCGTGAGACGCGGCTCAAGCTGCCGGCTCCGGATGCCTCTGGGGAGGTTCGTGCTTTTCTGGTGAGCTCCGATGCGGGAGATGGTTCGGCGGCGGATGTGGCGTTGTGGTCCAATCCGCGCTTGGTGGTTCCCGGTCGACCGGATGTGCCGTTGAGTCGGTTGCGTTCGGTCATTCATGGCCTAGATCAAATCCGGGGTCCGCTCTTCTCTCAGGCGGCGGCGTGTCTGAATGCCGCGGCCGAGCTGACAGAAGTTCCCTCCGGCGAGGCGCTGAGCGCGCTGGCTCGCTCCAAGAATCTCGACTCGCAAGTGTTTATGGCTTGGTTGGAGGCGTTGGGGATGCGTTCGGGAGGCACCCGCATCGAGGGACTCATCACCTCCACCCTCGAGAGCGCGCAGGGGTATTCGTTTATTCAGGGCTGGACCGCTGCGGATGCCTTGAGTGTCACGGCCAATTCTTCAGATCGCGAGGTCCGGGTGCCGGGCCTGATGCGGCCCCACAGTGTCGCCGTGCATCCGTCGCCCTCGCGTCGCGTGATCGTGGGATGGCGAGGGCCGGTAGCGGGAACCTTCAAGGTCGAAGGCTTGGTGCAGCACTCCCACACCGAATGCGGCAACGGCGTGAGTTGGGTGCTGGAACTCCGTCGGGGTGCCACGCGCCAGACGCTGGCCTCCGGTGTCTCGCAAGGGGCCAAGGAAGTACGTTTCGGACCGCTGCCTCCTGTGACGGTGAGCGTGGGCGATGTGGTGTGCCTGTCGGTGGGGCCGCGTGACGGCAACCACTCCTGCGACCTCACCCGCGTGGACTTGCAGTTGACCGAGTCTCAGAATGCCGCGCAGGTCTGGAGCTTGTCCGGCGATGTGTCGCCCGCCATCTTGGCCGGCAATCCCCACGCTGATCGGTTGGGCCATCCCGCGGTGTGGCATTTTTTTAGCGAGCCGGAGGCACGCGGCGGTGCGCTGGAAACCACGATCCCTGAGGGCTCGATCCTGGCCCATTGGCGCGCGGCCGCCTCCATCGAAGAAAAGCGCCGGTTGGCTGCAAATCTCCAAGCCGTGTTCTCTTCTGAGCCCGCGGCCTTGGGCAAGGATGCTCCCGATGCGGTCTTGCGCCGCCAGTGGACCTCTCTTCAGGGACCGTTGCTCGGGGCTGTTCTCCGTGGCCTCTTGCAGCAGTCGGAGCCGGCGCCCTCCGCCTCTGCAGCTCATGAAGGCCCGGGTCCTGAGCCTGCCCTCTTTGGGAAGAATCCCGTCTCCGCTTCTTCTCGGGTCGCCCCTCAGGATCTCTGCGTGAAGGCTCCGTCGGTGGTGGAAGTTCGGCTGCCGGCCGAATGGGCAGCCGGTGGCGAACTGGTGGCCACGGCCACGTTGGATGTCTCCGCGGGCCCTGAAGCCAGTGTTCAAATGCAAATCCTGCCGCAGCGTCCGGCCTCGCTCGCGCTGGTGCCGGGAGCGGTGAGCACGAAGGGCGGAAAGGGTACCTGGTCGGATGGCGAGTTGCCCACGCAGTCGGATCTGCCGGTGCTGGTGGCGGACGGGGGGCTCGCGCGCCGCCGTTGGGACCAAGGGCTCGAGCGCTTCCGCGCACTGTTTCCGGCCGCGCTGTGCTACACCAAGATTGTGCCCGTCGACGAGGTCGTCACGCTGACTCTCTACCATCGCGAAGACGATGCCCTGCGTCGCTTAATGCTCACTCCGGCCGAGACGGCCGAACTGGAGCGCCTCTGGTCGGAGTTGCACTACATCAGTCAGGATGCCTTCAAGTTGGTCGATGCGTTCGAGCAGTTATGGCAGTTCGCCACCCAGGACGCCGACCCCAGCGCGTTCACGCCCATGAGGGAGCCCATCCGCCGCCGGGCCGACGAGTTTCGGCGTCTGCTAGTGGACACCGAACCGGCCCACCTGCAATCGACCTTCGCCTTTGCGGCTCGTGCCTATCGCCGGCCGCTGCAAGCGGGAGAGGTGGATGCTTTGAAGGGTCTCTACGGACGCCTCCGTGGCGACGGTCTTACCCACGAGGAATCCGTCCGTGGGGTGCTGGCGCGGGTGTTGGTGTCGCCGGCGTTTCTGTACCGAGTTGAGCAACCCGGTTCTGGAGTGGCCTCCACTCGGGTCAGTGACGTGGAGTTGGCCACGCGGTTGAGCTATTTCTTGTGGGCTTCAACGCCCGACGCCGAGTTGATGGTTGAAGCCGTGGCAGGGCGTCTTCATCGGCCGGAAGTCTTGCGTGCCCAGACCCGGCGGATGCTCAAGGATCCCAAGATCGGCCGCTTGGCCACCGAGTTTGCCTTGGCTTGGCTGCATTTGTACGACTTCGAGACGTTGGACGAGAAGAGCGAGCGGCATTTTCCCGAGTTCCGCGGACTGCGCGGCGCCATGCGCGAAGAGACGGTTCGTTTCTTCACCGACCTCTTCCAGAACAATGGCCCGGTGCTCGACATCCTCGACGCCGACCACTCCTTCCTGAACGCCGATCTGGCGCGATTCTATGGGGTGACGTCGGTGAGCTTCACTCGATCCAACGAATGGAAGCGGGTGACGGGCCTCCGACCGATCGCGCGCGGTGGCATTCTCGGCCAGGCGTCCACTTTGGCGCGTCAATCGGGTGCCTCGCGTACCAGCCCCATTCTCCGGGGTAATTGGATCAGCGAGGTGATCCTCGGCGAGAAACTGCCCAAGCCTCCGAAGGATGTGCCGCGTTTGCCTGAGGACGAATCGCTCGAGCAACTCACCGTGCGGCAACTCACCGAGAAACACAGTTCGGATCCGAAGTGCTCGGGCTGTCACCGTCGCATCGACGCCTACGGGTTCTCGCTGGAATCCTTCGACGCGGTGGGCCGGTTCCGTGAACGGGATCTCGGCGGCCGGGCCATCGAGGCCCGGGCGACGGCCCTCGACGGCACCGTGCTCGAAGGCGCGGCCGGGTTGCGGCGTTATTTGTCCCATCAACGTAAGGAGGCCTTTTTGCGGCAATTCAACCGCAAGCTTCTGGGCTACTCGCTGGGTCGCGGCGTGATCTTGTCGGACGAGCCCTTGTTGAGCGATTTGCAACGCAAGCTCTCTTCCCGAGAGGCCCGGGTTCAGGGCGCCGTTGAAACCATTGTCTCCAGCTCCCAATTTGTCCGGATCCGTGGGATGGACCGCAAACCCGAAGAATAACCCCAACCCTCCTGAATCAACTACCATGCCCCAACATTCACTGAATCGGCGTACGTTTCTCCGAGGCGTCGGCGTCTCTATGGCGTTGCCCTGGATGGAATCTCTCACGGTCTGGGGCGACACGCCGCCGTCGGGCCAACGTCCGGCTAGCGAGGCACCCGTGCGCATGGCAGTGCTCTTCTCCGGCAACGGGTTTCACTCCAAGGAATGGTGGGCTCGGGGTGAAGGAGCACAGATGGAGCTCGGCCAGGTGTTGGCCCCGCTGCAGGACTTCCGCCAGAAGACCGTATTCGTTCGAGGCCTTTACAATGCCGAGGCGCTCAAGGGAAACATCCACAGCTCGCAAACCGGCAATTTGCTTTCCGGCGCGTCGCTGGCCTCGGGAGGTGAGATTCGTTCGGGCACCAGCTTGGACCAGTTCGTGGCGCAGGCGCAGGGCCGGACCACCAAGGTGCCGAGCCTGGTCTTGGGCTGCGAGAAGTCGAATCCCTCGGTCCACAAGAACTACTCGATGCTTTATAGCTCGCACATCTCGTGGACCTCGCCGACGACTCCCACGCCGCTAGAAATTTATCCGGCGCTGGCCTTCGACCGGTTGTTCAAGGATTCCAACGAAAAGGGCGACCGCAGTGTGCTCGATGCCGTCTTGTCTGACGCACAAAGCCTGCGCCGGCAAATTAGCATCAACGACCGTCGCAAGCTCGACGAGTACCTCGATTCGGTTCGCGACGTGGAGCAGCGCATCGACACTGCCGGCAAGAAGGGCGAACTGCAGGGCTGGCGGCCGACCTTGTCGAAGCCCGACATGGCCCGCCCGGCGGACGGTATTCCGCAGGACATCGCTGAGCACATGAAGCTCATGTGCGACATCTTGGTGCTCGGGTTTCAAACCGACACGACGCGGATCACCACGCTCAAGCTCAACAACGACCACAGTTCGCTGCGGTTTCCGAATCTCGGTGTGGACTACATGATCCACCATTTGCTCTCGCACAGCGATTCGGCCGACTGGCTCAAGGTGAACCAGTTCTTCGTGAAGCAACTGGCCTACATCGCCCGCAAACTGGACGCCATTCAGGAAGGGGAACGCACCCTGCTCGACAACACGATGCTGCTGTATTGCTCGTCGATGCTAAACGGCAACCACGATGCCAACCAATTGCCGGTGGTGTTGGTTGGTGGCGGTGGTGGTCGCATCCGTGGCGGTCGGGTTCTCGACTACAAGGAAAAGCCCAATCGCCAAATGTGCCGGTTGTTCTTGTCGATGATGGACAAAATGGACGTGCGGCCCGGCACCTTTGGCGACGCCCGACAGGCGCTCGACGAATTATAATTGGGCTCCGCGGGATCAGTCCGCGCTCGCAGGGAACGTTGGGACAGGAGGGGCTTTCCAGCGCTATCGCGCTGGGGGGACTAGGATGTCGACGTTCCTATGCTCGCCGCGGACTGATCCCGCTACGCTGCGGTTTTGGAAGGGCTCCGCGGGATCAGGCGCTCCGCTCGCAGGTAAGCTCGAACAAGGAAGAGCTTTCGCGCGATGCGCGAGGGGGGTGAGGTGGATCGCTTCCAATGCTTGCTTCGGCCTGACCCCGCTACGCTGCGGTTTTGGAAGGGCTCCGCGGGATCAGGCCGGACGCTTTCAGGCCAGCGTTGAGCCCCTCCCCGGGGAAGTTTAGGGAAGGAGCAGTCGGCGGAGGGCGTCGTAGTCGCTGACCACGGCGGTGGCGTCTTGAAGCTTCTCGGCCGGCAGGGTGTTGGTGATACCGATGACGCGCATGCCCGCCGCGCGGGCGGCGGCGACTCCGGCGGCGGAATCTTCGATGACCACGCAGTCGGTTGGGGCCACTCCGAGCAAGGTCGCAGTGTGCAGGAAGATGTCGGGCGCCGGTTTGCCTTTGGCGACATCTTGGGCGCTAACCACCTTTTCGAAATGGGGCCGCAGCCCTCGCATCGCCAGCACGGCGGCGATCACCTCGTGGTTCGATCCCGAGGCCAAAGCCATCCGGGTTTGTCGAGCGAGGTCAGACACCAGGGCCGGGATAGGTGGGAAGATGGGTTGGGCGGCTTCGAGCAAGGTCATGAAGCGGCCCTGTTTCCAAGCCATCAGCTCGTCGAAGGGCTGGGGCGGCGAGTGTCGGGCGATGAAGTCCAACCACAACGCTTTGTCGGAGCGGCCGTAATAATCAGGGAAGTGGAAGCCGTGGGTTTGTCCGTAACCCATTTCTTCGAAGACCACCTGGAAGGCTTTTTCGTGCAGCGGTTCGCTGTCCACGATCACGCCGTCCATGTCGAATATCACCGCCGCGTAAGGTCGCATTGCGGGGAGATTGCGCCCGGGACATCGGTCTCGGTGCAAGTGGGAAACGAAGGTCCCAGAGAGTCCCCGAGGGCTCGGCCTCAGGTTCCCCGAATCCTGTCCATCACTGCGCGATGCAGTAGAGCGCGTTGTGGGTGCGGACGAAGATTTCGCCGTCCGAGAAGGCTGGGGTGGAGTTGGAGAGTTCGCCCAGTGGGTTGGAGGCGATGACTTCGAACTTCGGTGCGGCCTTGAGGACCAAGGTGTCGCCCGACTGATTGACGAGGTAAATCCGGTTGCCGACGCGGACGCCCGTGGCCCAAGTGGCGTTGGCTCCACCGGAGGCCGGGAGACGCTCCTCGAAGACCATCTTACCGTCGGACATCCGGTAGCACTGGAAGAATCCGTCGGTGACGCTCACATAGGCATGCCCTTCGTGGATAATGGGCGATCCGATGGTGTGCTTCTTCATGCGCTGCTCGTGGAAGATTCGCTGGCTGGTGCGGTCACCCTCGCCACCCGGGGCGATGGCCACCAGGCCGCCGAAGAATCCGCCCATGGTCAGGAGAGTGCCTTCGCCAAAGGTGGTGGAACTGTACACCAGCGGATTGATGCCGTCGGTGGACCAGAGTTCGTGGCCGTCGGCCGGAGCGAAGGCGCGAATCTTGTTGGCGACAGGCAGGATGAGTTCATCGCGTCCCTTCGCCCGGATGACCAGCGGGGTGCTGAAGGTGCCCAAGGCCCCGTCGTTCTTTCCGGCGAATCCGTCGAAACGCTCCGCGGGAGGCTGTTCTTTGAGGGCGACCTTCCACTGCTCTTTCCCGGTTTTCTTGTCCAAGGCATACAATGCGGAGAACTCACCGGGGCCGTGGTAGACAATCACTCGATCTCCGTGGATGACCGGTGAGGAGCCTTGTCCCCATTCGTGACGTTGCTTGCCGAGGTCGGCCTTCCAGAGGGTCTTGCCCGCGAAGTCGTAGGCCACGATCCCGGCCGATCCGAAGCTGGCCACGACTCGCTGTCCGTCGGTGACTGGCGAGGCGGCGCAGTGCGGGTTGGTCTTGTGGCGAGGGTCGTTTTCTTCGTAGGGGACGCCTTGTTGCCAGCGGAGTTTGCCCGTCTTCCGGTCGAAGGCCATGAGCGTCCGCTGCTTGCCGTCTTGCAGGGCCTGGGTGATGAACACTGTGTCGCCCCAGACAATGGGCGAGGAGTTCCCGGCTTCCGGCAGTTCAGATCGCCACCGCATGTGCTCGGTCTTGCTCCATCGTTCTGGAAAGCGGGTTTCGGGCGTGGTGTTGTCTTGGTTGGGGCCGCGCCAGGAGGGCCATTGTGCCGCGCACAGGGTTCCGGCAGTGGTGGCCCCCAGGAATACGAGGCGGGCGAGGGCGACGCGCAGGGAGTTCATGGTGTGGGAGTATTCACGACACGGCCGGCTTCGCCAAGCTGACAGACACACCACGGATCTCCCTGCGGAGACATGGAATTGGGATGGGTATGTTTCTGGAAGGAGTCCGTTCGGAGTGCCCCAACGGGGCACCTTATACCAGCCCAGGGCAACGCCCTGGGATCGAAGATCAACAAAGTTTGGCGTTCTGAAGGAACGCTGCATACCACTGGATCGACAACGGGCGGGGGCGTTATGCGGCGTTCCTTCAGAACGCATCCTCTTCCGCGTATTCCCAGGGTTTCACCCTGGGCTGGTATGCAGTGCCCCGTTGGGGCACACAGCCTCGTTCGCAGACGATGACTCGCGGGAAAAGGCGCAGGGTGGGGTTGACAGAACTCGCGAGGCGGAAGGCGCAGGGTGGGGCTGAGGGTTCTCTAGCCAGTGCGGCCAAATCGCTTTTCCAAATCACGCCAGCCCATCTCGATCATCGTGGGGCGACCGTGCGGGCAGGTGTAGGGCATGGAGCACTTCTTGAGGTCGACGATGAGTTGATCGAGTTCTCGTCCCGAAAGCGGGTCGTTGGCCTTGACCGCGTGACGGCACACGGTCTTGGCGATCACGTCCTCGCCCAGTCGCATTAAGTTCACACCGGAGCCCGCGGCTTTGAGGGCGTCGATCAGGTCCAGCGTGAAGCGCTTGGGGTGGTTGGACTTCACCATGGGCGGGAGTGCATCGAGCAAGAAGGTGCGGTCACCGAACTCGCTCAGCCCGATGCCCATGCGGGTCAGGGTCTCGAGATTGCCGCGCACGAATTCGGCATCGCGCACCGAGAGTTCCACGGTCTCTGGTAAGAGGAGTCGCTGAGAGGCCGCCTGATGACCGGCCTCGAGCCGCTGAAGCATTTGCTCGAAGAGGATGCGTTCGTGGGCCGCGTGCTGGTCGAGCAGCACTAGCCCGCGTTCAGATTCGAGCAGCACATACAGACGGCCCACGACACCGATGATTCGCAGCGGCCGCTGGAGCAGGGCGACGGGCAGCGCACCCATACCCGACGGGAGCGGGGCGGTAGGCAGGTTGGGATGGGGAGGGTGGGCAGGGTGAGCCGAAGAAATCAGGTGGCTCGGACCCGAGGGCGCCATTGGGCTCTGGGTCACCGCGGCCGGTGGTGTGCCCGGGAGGGGGCGAGCGGCTGGCTCCGACGGTCGGGTGAACGAGGGTTCGGCGAATAGCTGTGCCGCGATGGAATCGGGTTCGGGCAACCCCGCGGCCGAAGCCGCATCGGTCTCCGTGGTGGGGAGATCGAGGGCAGGCTTCGTGACTGGGAAGACAGCGGGTGGGTTCGGCTCCGCCCGCTCCGTGCCGGAGAATCCCGGCAGCAGGGTAGACTGGGTGGTGGTCGGGGAATGCGGAGTCGAAGGGTATCCCGTGGCCTCGCCTATTAGCATCGGGAGTCGCAGATCGGGGGTGAACCTCTCGGCCTCGGGATGTGCTTGGTGAAACTTCAGCAATGTGTCTCGGATGGCCTTGGCCACGAGGCGTCGTACGGCGGCTTCTTCCCGGAACTTCACCTCGCGTTTTTGCGGGTGGACGTTGACGTCGACGGCCGCCGGATCGATTTCCAGGAACAGGCAACAGACGGGATAACGCCCGCGCATCAAGGCTGTGTGATAGCCCTCAGCTAGGGCAAAATGGAGCCCGCGATTCTCGACGGGGCGTTGATTGACGAAGAGGTGTTGTTCGTCGCGTGAACTGCGCGAGACACCGGGCGCTCCGATAAATCCCCACAAACGGAACCGCGAGAGTTTGCCCGAATCGCGCAGCACCCAATCTTCTTCGGGTCCGGCGTCGGGTGCCTCTTCGATGCCGGCCGAAAAATCGAGTGGCAACCAGGGGGTTTCGGCACCGTGCAATTGGCGCAGCCGTTCCTTGAGTGCGGTAAAACGGTCGGCATCAGAACTCCAAGGCACCGGTGGCAATTGCCAGGCTTGCCGCCCATCGGTGATAAAACTAAAGCCTACCTGGGGCCAGGCCAGGGCTACCAGAGTGAGGTAATGTTGGATGTGGGCGCGCTCGGTTTCTTCGGCGCGGAGAAATTTCCGGCGGGCGGGCAGGTTGAAGAAGATTTGCCGCACCTCGATGGTGGTTCCGGAGGGCGATGCTGCGGCTTTTACTTCGACGATCTTGCCGCCGTTGACCACGACCTGGGTGGCCTCGCCGGAAGTGTCTTCGCGTTCGCGGGTGGTGATTACGAACCGGCTCACGCTGGCGATGCTGGGCAGGGCTTCACCCCGGAAGCCCATGGTGGCGATGGTGGTGAGGTCTTCGGCGCGGGTGATCTTGGAGGTGGCGTGGCGTTCTAGGCAGAGCAGGGCGTCGTCGCGGCTCATGCCCCGGCCATCGTCGGTGACGCGGATGAGGCTGCGCCCACCGGCTCCGATTTCGACGGTGATGCGGGTGGTGCCGGCATCCAATGAGTTCTCGACCAGTTCCTTGACC
>SYMJ01000137.1 GCA_005805505.1 Verrucomicrobiales bacterium
ATCATAGACGGCCGCTTCCACCATCGGCCGCCCCTGACGCAGGGCCTCGCGGTTCATCAAGTAGCGCTCTTCAAAAAGGGGGGCGCAATCCACCACGACATCGGCCAGGCCCACCAATCGCGCAGCGTTGTCTTCCGAGATATTGGCCGGCTCGGCCACGATTTCTACCCGCGGATTCAAGGCCTTCAAGCGCGCCACCGCGCTGTCGATGCGAGGCTTGCCGATGTGGTCATGGGTCATGAGCAATTGGCGGTTGAGGTCGTCGGACCGCAAATTGCCTCCGTGAGCGAGAATTAACCGCCCGACTCCGGCCGCCGCCAATTCAAAGGCCACCATGCCCCCCAGTCCGCCCACGCGAGACACCAGCACCGAGGCCCCCTTGAGACGGCGTTGGGCCAACTCACCAAAGCCGCCCACGGGAATTTGCCAGCCGTAGGCCTCCACCTCGTCGGCGGTCAGCTCGGGCCATCGGGCCGCGTCCGCTGAAAGCTCAGGATTCAAGGCGTCCATCGCGCAAGTGGAGGATTCGGTCGGCGAGGCGTTCGGCTTCGGACCGGTTGTGGGTGATGTGTAAAATCGTGATGCCCGTGCGATTCCGGATCTCAGTCAGAACGGCTACGATTTCGCCTCGTGTTTGATCATCAAGGGCCGACAAAGGTTCATCGAGGCATAGCACCGGCGGATGAAAGGCCAAGGCCCGCCCCAAGGCGACCCGCTGGCGTTCTCCGCCACTCATCCCCGCCGGCAACCGATCCATGAGCAGGGTCAATCCCAGCCATTCAGCCAATTCCTGGGAACGGCTTTCGCGGCGCTCAGGAGCCCAGCCCCGCACTTCCAAGGCAAACTCCAAGTGCTGACGCACGGTCAGGTGATCAAAGAGAGCCCCGTCCTGCGGAACCAATCCAATGCCTCTCTGTCCGGGCGGCAAATTTGTGACCTCACGGTCTCCGATCCAAATCGATCCCGAACGAACCGAACGCAAACCGCAAATCCCTTCGAGCAAAGTGGTTTTGCCCGACCCCGTTCGCCCCATGAGAGCGGTATGGCTTCCGGTAGGAATTTCCATCGAGAGGTCTCGAAGCTGGAACCCCCCTGCCTGAACCGTGATGTGACGGAGGGAGATCATTTGTGTTGAAAGGAGGTTCCTCCGCCAAGGCCGGCCCCTCCCCAGGCACGCACCAAGAGCAAGGCCACCACGGCCGAGCCCATCATGAGCAATGACACGGCGACCGCCGCTTCCAATCGACCGACGGACAGTTCCAGAAACACGGTGGTCGACAGCACCTCGGTCTTCATGCGGGTGGCTCCCGAGAAAACCAGGATTGGCCCAAATTCACCGAGAGCCCGAGCCCACGCCAAAGTGGCTGCCGTGAGAATGCCCGGGCGCGCAGCCGGCAGCACCACTCGCCAGAATGCTTGGGCCCGGTTGCAACCCAAGGTCATGGCCACCTGCTCTTGGCGGGGATTGATTTGGGCGAAGGTTGTGCGGAGCGTGCGGACAGCGAACGCGCAGGCGACCATGAACTGCGCGAGGATCACGGAAGGCACCGCATAGGTGACCGGAAACACCGTTTCGAGGGCCCGAAGCGGGGCCGTCTGGAAGAGGATCAACAAACTCAGACCAATCACCAACGGCGGAAGCACGATCGGGATGTCCAGCAAGGCGTCCAAGAAGGCCCGGCCCGGAAACTCGAAGCGGGCCATCAAGTACCCGATCGGCACCGCCACCCACAGCGAGAGCAGCGTCGTGAGCGTGCAACTCAAGAGGCTCAATCGGATGGCATACCGGATTTCGGGCGAACCCAAGGCATGCCACAGGTGCCCCGGCGTGGTGTAGAACAAATCGGCCGCGACCATCGCCAAGAGCAATATCACATAGGTGCCCCCGATGAGGATTAAGGCCGCCAGAAAACGACGGTCCGAGCCAGGATCCAAACCGCGGCGAGACTCATCGACCGAGGGGGACGAAGGGGTATCAGAGCGAGAACTCAAGGGAGAGGCTCCTGCCATTGAAATCCGGCCGACACAAATCGGTCGCGCGACACTTTCGACTCCAACGCCTGCTGCAGACGGGACATCAACTGCGCATGGTCCGAGTTGCGACTCACGGCATACGGCTGGATCGCCATGGTTCCCGGTCCCGTCAGGCCAATTACTTCCACCGTATCCAACACCGCGGCCGTGTTGGCGGCATACACCAGCGCGACGTCCAAGGCTCCCGAACGCAATTGGTTGATGAGCAAATCGCCCGTCGGCGCTTGCACCGCCAGGTTGGATTTCACCGAATCCCAGAGCCCGACCAAGCGTAGCAACCGAGCACTCAATGCACCGAGGGCGCTTTGGTCTTCCTGACACAACCCCACCTTCAAGGTTGTGCGAGTCAAATCGGACAACCCACCAATGGCCTTCGGATTGCCCTTCCGCACGGCCAATACTAACGGCGTTCGAGCCAGAGCTACCGCCGGCTGAAAGTAGCTTTGAACGGTGTCCATAAAGGAGACATCGCAGGCGAAGTAGGCGTCCGGACGCTGACCCGAACGAATTTGGGACGTGAGGATGCCACAGCCATTGTAAACACGGGTAATGTCCACGCCCTCCCGCTGCTCAAACTCGCGCAAGGTAGGTTCCGCGGCCAAGCGATTGACCGACCCGCTGTAAAAGAGCACCGACGGATGGGGGTTCCAGACATCCCCAGGCATCACATCGAAGCCGGACTCCTGAAAGCGGCGCAGCCCACGATCTCGGGCACTAAGATACCGAGCAAAGCGCAAGGCCTCGGTAGGTTGAGCGCTCGATTGCAGGACACACACCGACACCTCGGAACGAGCCGAAGACAGTTCGGGCACCGCCACCTCTTCCAACTCCGGATATTGGGCCACCGTCACATTCCACACGATGCCTGCATCGACCGCTCCCAATTTCACGTCATTGGCAACATCGTTCACCGTAGGCTTGAAGACCAGTGCCCGAGCCGACAACGCCGCCCAATCACCGCTACGGGTCAGGGCCGCCCGGGCCACCGTCCCGATGGCCACCGAATCGGGATTTCCTAAGCTCACCCGAACGCCATCGCGGAGAAGGTCCCGAATGGAACGGATATTCTTGGGATTGCCCTTGGCCACCGCGACGACGGCGGACATACGAGCCAGTGGAAGC
>SYMJ01000138.1 GCA_005805505.1 Verrucomicrobiales bacterium
AGCGGCGGATCATAGGGACAAGCGCTTCAAAGGTTGCCTGCGGATGAAACTCCCGCAGCCGGCGTATGTCGATGGGGTTTGGGTTTGGTCAGCACTCGTGGTCAGCACTCGGTACCCACCGTCTGTTCTTTCAACGTTCCGAATGAGCCCCACCGAAGACACCGTGAGGTCTCCTACGGCAACCCGACTTACTTCTTGTCGGCCCCTGTCACGTCAATGGCCATGGAGATCTTGTTGGCACCGGCAGCCTTAATAGCGTCGAGCACCCGCAGCACGTTGCCATGGGTCGTCTGATAATCAGGCTTCAGATAAAACGGATAATTGGTATTAGACGCCACCTTGGCCTCCACGCGTCCGGCCAATTCCGAGAAGGGAAGCAGCTGGCCGCCCACCTTCAAGTCGCCGTCGCGATCGATGACGATTTCCATCATGTCCGGCTTCTCCGACGACTTCGGGGCGACGGCCGACGGCAAGTCCATTTGCAAGGTGCGCAGCCGGTTCATGGTCAGGGTGACCATCATGAAGGCGGCCAAGAGAAAGAACATCACGTCGATCAAAGGGATGATCTCGACGCGGGCTTTCTTGACGGAGGTGGGGGATCCAAGATGCATGGAACGAATTCGATCTACTGGCTGTTGCGTTCGGCTTCCTTGGTCACGAAGGACACTCGAGTAAAGCGGGCGGAACGCACCTGCTGAAGGACCCCGCCAATGGCCCGGTAGGGAGCGGATTTGTCGCCGGTTATAAAGATCGGAGTCTTCGGGTTCTGCTTGTAGCGCGAGTTCAGTTCCAGAACGAGCGCCACCGTGTCCACGATGTTGGTACCGATGGCCACGGTGCCGTCCTTCTCGACACCAATGTTGATGACGTCCGGCTTGAAGTCGTCGGTCGCCTTTTTGGCATCGATGAGTTCCATCGGACGCGTCTTCGACTGCTGCAGGCTCAAAGAAACCATCATGAAGGCCGCCAGAAGGAAGAACATCACATCGATTAGGGGCACGATTTCGATGCGCGCCTTCTTAATCGGGACGGGCGACAAGAACTTGCCTCGCTTCCCGCTGATTAATGCGCCACTGCGGTCTCCTCCTCCTCCAGCCATAGGTCAGGCGTTTTTGGCGGCGGTCTCGCGGCGGAAGGCCGCTGTGTCAAAGCCTTCCTGCTTAGCCTGGGTGACCATGACTTCGACGTTCGTTGCGGCGGTCTCCAGGTCGAACTTCAGTTTCTCCATCATCTCATTGTAAATGTTGAGAAAGAAGACGCCGATAATGGCGAGGCCCAAACCGGCGGCCGTGGCGATGAGCGCCTCGCCAATGCCGCCCTGAATCTCAGTCATGGCTCCAGCGATGCTCGATTCGCCCATCTTCTGAAAAGAACCCATGATGCCGGTCACCGTGCCCAGCAATCCGAGGAGCGGCGCAAGGGTGATGCAAGTGTCGATGAGCACCATGAATCGGCCCGCGCGTTTGATCTCCATGCCGGCGGCCACTTGGAGCGCACCCTGGAGGGATCCGTGCATGTGAGTCAGGCCGTGGTAGATCATGCGCACCACCGGGTCGTTGGATCCCTGCGTCTGGACCACGGCCGCCTTGAAGTCGCTGTTTTCCATCGCCCCCAAGGTGTTTTCCAGTTGAGCCATGTCGCGACGGCGCCCTAGCAGAAACCAAAATATTCCGCGCTCAGCGATGACCGCAAACAGGAGGATGGCCACAAGAGCGATCGGATACATGATCGGTCCGCCCTTGGTGAAGTATTCGGCGAGGGTGTTTGCGAGCATTGTTGCGTGAGTCGTGTGGGTTAAAAAAACAGCGGTTGGGGAATGGACGTTAAATCCAGGGTCTTAATCTTAGGTTAGTATATCACCGAAGGCGGTATTCGAAGGGAATGATCCAGTCCCCGGCATCCTCAGGGCGGAAACGCCAAAGTCTGCGAACATGCTGGCGAAAGGCATTGTCTAATGTGGAGCTTCCGGAGGAGGCCAGAAGTTTCAACTCTGTAATCCCTCCCGTGGCATCAATCGTGACAAAATACTCTCCAGCTCCGGTTTCCCGTCGGATTTGTGCTTCCCGTGGATAAGAAGGTTCCGGCGTGAAACGTCCTGTAACCGCCCCCTTGCCCGACTCGAAACGACGCGGTCCCGTCGGAGCCGCCGATACGTTGCGGCGGGTCTCCCGTGGCGGAGGGACGGCGAAGTTGGGATCCTTGGAAATAATCACCGGACCCTTCACTTCGATAGCGAAAGCGACATTGGCTTCGGCCGGTGCCACCACGATCGCCGGCACCGAGACCGGTTCAGCCGGGGCTGGCTCGTCCGGGGGGGGTTCGTCCTCGGACACGACTTTCTGCTGGAGCTCCGGTTTAAGTTCACGGATTTCAACCGGTTGGACCACTTCTTCGGCCGTAAACTTCTGGAGCTCTAGTCCAGGGGGGTGAGCAATTCCGAACACTCCGCCCGCTAGGAAGAGCGCACACACCGTGTTCATCCAAATCAGGCGGCGACCGGTGTCTTCGGCAGCCTGCGGCAAACTCGATCGATACAGTTCGGATCGTAGCCTGTAGGCGGATCCTGCTCTGAGCGCAGCCAAAGCGGTGCTCATGATTAGAAACTCCTCCCGCTAACTAGGCGATCGTGGTGAGAGTGATATTTAATGCGTTGAAGGTTTGCGCCAGACGGTGTCCGTCGGCCAAGCCCCTCGGCCTCGTTTTGAACGGGAATACGCTGGGGGATAAGAACCCAAAGTGGGCGTTGCTGGACCCAGCCCAACTGAAGAAAACCTTGAACCCTCGCTCTCAAGAGACCGGCATCACCGGTCTTGGAACGGACAATCTGTAAGAATTGAACCAGATATCTCATTTCCTAAGCCTCTGTCCCTAAGAGCAAACTTTGTGCTATTCAGACGAATCGTGACTACGGTGTAGTTTGATTAAAATTTACCATTCGACAACAGTTTGGTGGGGTCGCGCTATCAGTCCGGGGAGATCTCTGGCGTTAACAGCTCTTTGGCTAGGAAACTCCTCGTCTCAATTGCGCGGAGTCAAAACCACCTGGGTCCCGGTGATGATATCGTGCAAGGCGCGCTGTTCCGGGGCCAAGATCATGAGGTACCCCAAACCGAAGCTAAGAATGCTGAGCAATTCGGCACAGTAGCGGCGAAAGGCTCCGCCATAACCGAGCGGCACACCGTCGAGGGTGACCACGCTGAGTCCCAGCAGCCGTTTCCCGGGAGTGGCTCCAAAGCGCCCCTGAAATCCCACGCTGTAGACGAGGCTCACTGATGTGTAGATGGCCGTGAAAATTAATTGGAACCTCAACAGCAGCCAAAGATCAGGCTGGGCATCGCCGGTCAATTCCAACTGCCCCTGCACCTGCTGCACGAGAGCCTGAAGCGATTCACGCCAGGGCATCACCACCAAATTCACCAAAAACAGAATCACCATCCAGTCGGCCACGAAGGCCACCAGGCGGGGCACAAACCCAGCTCGGTAGAAAACCGGAGCCGACGGTGCTTGGGCCTCGAATTCCGGACGGGGCAGATCCCAGACCAACTCATGACGCGCCGAAGCCGAGAGCCAGCGTTCATCGGCCTCGCTCCATACCAACGTCGCTGAACCCAATCGCCCGTCCTGGGACCATTCGCGCAATTCCTCGAGCGAACCGGAGTATTCGCGACCATCGGAACCAATCATCGTGTAAGGTGAAGACATGTGCGACGACGCTGAGATAGTGCCTCTGTGAAGAATCAGCAACCGACTTCATGATTGAAGATATTTAAAGCGTTGCGATTGAAACCGTCTCAAGTTCCGGGTGTCCTTGATTTCAGCGTCGCTTCCCCCCTCATGAATTCCTCCGACTATCCAGCCGTTTCCGTCGCCGCGATCGAACAATTGACCGCCCGTCGACAGGCGTTGGTTGAGCAAATCGGCAAAGCCGTGATCGGGCAGCAGGAGATTATCGACAACACCTTGCTGACCCTGTTCGCCGGGGGCCATGCATTGATCACCGGCGTCCCCGGCCTAGCTAAAACATTGCTGATTCGCTCCCTCAGTCAGGCGGTGGATCTCCAGTTCAACCGCATCCAGGTCACCCCCGACCTGATGCCCAGCGACATCACTGGAACCGACGTCCTAGAGGAGGACCCGGAATCGGGCCGGCGACGACAGGTGTTCCTGCCTGGACCTGTGTTCGCCAACCTCGTCTTGGCCGATGAGATCAACCGGACACCGCCCAAGACCCAGGCCGCAATGCTTGAAACCATGCAAGAACGGCAAGTCACCGTTGGCGGGAAGACCTACCCGCTGCCACGGCCTTTCCACGTGTTCGCCACCCAGAATCCGATCGAACAAGAGGGCACCTACGTGCTGCCCGAGGCCCAAGCCGATCGGTTCATGTTTTGCCTGAACACAACCTATCCCTCCCGGTCCGACGAAGAACGGGTGGTGCGAGAAACAACCGGCACCTCGCAACCGATGATCACACCGGTGATCACAGGACCTGAACTCATCGAAGCACAGAAACTAGTGCGCAGTGTTCCGGTCAGTGACGAGGTGATCGCCTATGCGGTGAGGCTGGTCTCTCGCACTCGGCCTGAAACGCCGGATGCCCCATCCTACATCCGCGAGTTTGTGCGTTGGGGAGCCAGCCCCCGTGCCTCTCAGTTCCTGGTGCTGGGGGCCAAGGCCAACGCAGCGACCACCGGCCGCCTCTGCGCAGACGAAGAGGGGATACGGCGTGTGGCCCGACAAGTCTTGCGCCACCGCATTAATCCCAACTTCAACGCCCGCGCCCAAAAGGTCGATGTGGAGACTTTAATCGACCGCCTTTTGAAGGACGTTCCCATTCGGTAACCCGGATCCATTGCCAGACTTGTTCAAGCCATGTCCACACACCTCCCCATCGACTCACGCTTGCTGGCGTCGGTGGAAGACCTGCCGCTCTTGGCCAGGACCGTCGTGGAAGGCTTCCTGGATGGGCTTCACCGCAGCCCGTTTCTCGGCTACTCAACCGAGTTTGCTAGTTACCGTCAGTACGTTCAGGGCGACAATCTCCGCCACCTCGACTGGAAGGTCTGGGCCAGGAGTGACGCGCTCTATGTCAAACAGTTCGAGGACGACACCAACTACCGCGGCCAAATCTACCTCGACACCTCGGCCTCCATGGATTTCGGGACCGGGCCGGCCAACAAGTTCACCTTCGGCCGACTGCTGGCGGCGGCACTCGCCCATTTGATGATCTTGCAGAGGGATGCGCCCGGGCTGGTTCTTTTCGGACCGGACAGCCGTCAGGCTCTCCCCTGCGCCGCCTCGCGGAACCAGGCTCTAGAACTTTTCGCTGCTCTGGCCCGAGCCCAAGCCGGTGGCAAGACGATCGTTGGTCCGGACCTCTTCGGGATCGTCCAGGCAGTGGTCCGCCGCGGGCTCTCAGTAGTTATCTCAGATTTTTTTACCATCGATGATTCGGGCTTTGAACTCTTGCGCCAACTCCACGCCCACCGCCAAGAAACCCTCGTCTTCCACCTCCTGTCTCCCGAAGAGCTGGAGCTGCCCGAGACCGGGGAATGGATTTTGGAAGACAGCGAAACGGGCGAAGAACGCGTCGTCCATCTTGACGAGGCGCGCGAGGGATATCGTCAGCGGCTGGATGCGTTCTGCGATCGGTTGAAGAACGCGTGCGACGGGTACGAATTCGACTACGTGCGCCTCTCGACCGGCAAGCCCCTCGACCAGGCTCTAATGACCTACCTCGACCGGAGGGGCTACCTGTGAATCACTTCATCGAGCGACAGCTCACTCACTGACACCCGGCATGCCCTTCCTGTTTACCCATGCCTTCCTCCTGTCTGCCCTCGCAGGCCTAGGAATTCCCGTGTTGCTGCACCTCCTGCTCAAACAGCGCAATCCGCGCATGAAGGTGAGTACGCTGCGCTTCTTCGAGGTCCTGGACACCCGCAGCTCCTCCCGACGCAAACTCAAGAACCTGCTGCTGTTGCTTCTCCGGTTGCTGGTCTTCGCGCTCATCGTCCTTGCCTTCGCCCGACCCTATCTCCCGGAGGGTTGGGGCGGAAAACCGCGCCCCAAGCGCCAAGATGTAATCCTGGTGCTCGACCGATCCCTAAGCCTGCGGGCCAGCGATTCTGGCAAACCCCGCTGGCCGGCCGCGTTGGCGGAGGCCCGCCGCATCCTCGCCCCCTTGACTGAAAGCGATCGGGCCGCGCTGGTCGGGATCGGGGAACGCGCGGAGGTACTTTCTGGTTTTGGGCCGCCCTCCCTGATTCTGGATCGATTGAAGGATCTCCAACCCACCTCCTCTCGCGGTGATGTGACCGAGGCGCTTCGAGAGGCCCTGTCACTCGTGGCGACCCTCAATTCACCCGGCACTGCCTCTGTCACCGTCATCGGCGACCTCCAGCGGACCGGTGCAGACCAACTCAACCGCGTATCCCTCCCACGCTGGCTGCCGATCCAATTCATACGAGTCGGGCCTGCGGTCTCACCCAATGTGGCCATCACCGATCTCCGACTTCCCGCCGAACCCAACGGACCACTGTCAATGATCGTCGCCAATTACGGAGACCAGCCGGTGCAAAATCACACGGTTCGGTGCGTCCTCGATGGGCAAACCATTTCCAAAGTCACCTTCTCCCGAGGAGCCGGTGTCTCGGACTCCCTGGAATGGAAACTGCCACGGCTCACAGCCGGCTGGCATGAGGCCGAAGTCCAATTAGAAGTATCTGACGCGCTGGCCGAGGACAATGTCCGCCGACTGGCATTCCTGGTCCCGGAACGCATCCGCGTCGTCGCCGTGGAAAGCCGCAGCCAGGTTCGTTCGTTCGAAGAGCAAACCTTCTTTGTGGCCGCAGCCCTAGACCCGTTCTTCGGCGCCACCAATTCGGGCCAAGGTGGCTTCGTGGTGGAAATCCTCCGCCCCGAGACGTTAGCGGCAGCCGTGGCACCCAACGGCACAAAACCACCGCCCGACGTGGTGCTCCTGCCGGCGATGCGATCCCTCCCGGGTGACGCCGTCGCCGCACTCAATGCTTGGGTTGATCAGGGCGGTGGAATCTTCTTCTTCGGCGGCGACTCCCTAGAGCCCTCCCGCTTCAATGCGGAGTTTGGTGCGCTGTCTCCGGCGCAATGGGGATCGCCGGTTTCGGCCGACGCCGAAGTGCCTTGGCGCATCGGTGCCTTCGACCGGACAAGCCCCGTCTTCCGTCCCTTCACAGCGGCGCGGTCCGGCGGACCTGCCGTCGCTGAATTCACCCGTCGACACGCGGTGAGCGCCTCTCCACAGAGCGCCGTGCTGGCACGCTTCGACGATGGGCACCCCTTCCTCTTAAGCCGTTCCGTAGGTCGGGGCGCTGTGCTCTTGGCCAACACCTCAGCGGACACCGCCTGGACGGACTGGCCCAAACACAAAAGCTTCGTTCCGTGGGTCATGGCGGCCGTCACCTGGCTGGCCGACCGCGGCGATGACCGCCTTCTACGATCCTCTGGACCGCTCATCACCGGGACTGAGGGCCGAATCCTGTGGGGCAATGGAGGTGCTGACCTCAGCGCTCCGTCTATCCCATCTGCGGCGGCGATCCCCGGAGTGCTCACCGCGGCCTCGGCGAACGCTGCTACACCCACAGCAACACCCTCCCCAGCCTTCGCTCGCTTCGGCCTGCAGGTGCGACCCGCCTCCTCAGGTCCGCCACCGGCACTGGAAGTCCGATCCGATGGCACGGCGGTTTTCGAGGTCCCGATTTCCGGATTTTACAGCGTGACCGATAATTCCGGCCGAGAACGATGGCGTTTGGCCGCCAATCCACCGCCGATTGAATCGGACCTCGCTGCCTTGGAGCCCTCGGCCGCCGATGGGCGCTTAGCCCGTCTTACCGATGCAGAATCAGATCTACCCCCCGGATGGTTCGGTAACGAACCCGGCAGACAAGAATGGTGGCGCATCCTACTGGCTGCGGCCCTAGCTCTGCTGCTTATCGAAACCGTTGTCGCCAATCGCACACACCCATGAACACACCCGCCGATCAAGCCCGCAGGCAACTGGCCCAGACCGCCGGACGCAAGGACGCCGCGCGACGCACCGGTGCGGTCGCGGCCATGGTCGCCGGACTCCTCCTGGGTTCGCTGACGGTAATGCTCATCGACTATGGGCTGCTCCTGCCCATCGGGTTTAGGGTTCTGGCATGGTTGGGCCTCCTGCTGGGCCTAGCACTCGGACTGCGCCAATGGTTGCGCCTGCGCCGGCTGGTAACTCCCCTGAAGGAGGCCGCCCTCGACTTGGAGTCGACCCGGCCTGAACTCGGATGCGAAGTGTCCACGGCCGCAGAATACCTGTCGGGTGTCCGGACACCCACGGGGGCCTACGAATCAGAATTGGCGAGCGCCCTCAGCCAACGCGCAGCTCAGGTAGCCCACAGCGAGGAGGTTCCCTACTTGCGACGCCTCGGTCTTCCCGGACTCCTCTTCGGTGGCAGCGTCCTGGCGGCCCTAGTGGGATTCTTGATCTTGGCGCCGCAATCCGGCACGGCCCTGCTGCGAACCCTCGCCCCATGGTCGGAGGCCCGCTTCACCCAGTTAGTCGTCGAACCGGCCGGTGGTGAATTCCCGGTGGGCCACAGTCTAACCCTTACCCACCGCCTTTCGGGCCGAATTCCCCCGTCGGTAGACTACCTATGGCGCTCCGAAGGCGACGCGGACTGGCTGCGTCAATCGGTGCCGGTGCTTTCCAATGCGGTCGCGTTCCAGACCCTGACGGTGACCACATCCGGTACCTTCCGCATCCGCGCCGGGGACACCCTCTCCCCGATCTATTCCCTGGTGGCCTACGTCCCACCCGAAGTGGCTCGCCTGTCGGTTCGGCTCATCTCTCCGACCTATTCCGGCCTTCCCGAACTGCGCCAATCTTCTCCGCCCATCACCGCCTTGCGTGGCTCGCGAGCATTATTCGAATTGGCAGGAAATGTCCTGCTGGGCCAAGCCGAGTTGCGGCTGACCAACGGCACGGTCGTCGCATTAAAGGCCGCCGAGTCGAACCTCTGGCGCGGCGAGTTCATCGTCTCCTCCGATTCCGAGTATTCCATTCTAATTACCGACACGCGAGGCCGACCCTCCCTCGCCAATGCAACCCGACATCCGATCCGAGCCCTTCCCGACCTGCCCCCCAAGGTGGACATCACCGAGCCCGGCGAAGACATCCGCGCCGACCCAGACGAGATCATCCCCCTCAAGGTCAGCGCATCGGACGACTTCGGATTGGATTCGATCACCCTCGTCTATCACGTGCTCGGCGGTCCTGAGCAACGGCTGGAAGTCCGCGACCGCAACCTCAAGGACGGACAGACCCTCGGCGCGGTGGTCCTCCGTCTGAGCAGCCTCGGGCTCAAGCCCTACGATGTGGTCTCCTATTATGCCGAAGCCCGCGACAACAACACGCTCGACGGTCCGGGGATCGGGCGCTCACCCACGTATTTCATCGAACTGACCGATCGATCCGGCCCGGCGCCCTCGAAGCGCAAAGGGCAGCCCCAGCAGCGCCTCAACCTCATCGCCATCCAGAAGGGACTCTTGGCCGAGACCACGGCCACGCCGACCAATGCGCCCGCTAAAACCTTCCAGGACCTATCCCAGCGCCAACGCGAGGCCCGTGAATTCACCGCCCGCTACCAACAGAAGCTGGAATCCATGAATGCGCCCAAGGCCGCCCAGTTCGCCCTGGACGAAGCCTTGGAAGGAATGGACGACGCGGCTCGAGCCTTGGAACGACAAACGCCCCGAGGAGCTCTCCCCGCCGAAGAGAAAGCTTTGGCAGCCCTGTACCGGGCTATCAAAGCCATGCCGCAGCTCAAAAACCTGCCGACCGAGCCCGAGCTCTCCGAAAAACCGCCGGAGGAATCGCCGCCCGAGCCTCAGCCGCCCCAGGTCGTTTTGGAAGCCATCGACAAAAAGCCCCAGAAGCCCGCCAATGCGGCCGAACTGGAGAAGGCCCTCGCGGAGGCGCTGGCACTGGCCAAGGCCCAATCGGAATTGGCCCGCCTGATGGAAGGTTCCAACCCTGCCAAATCTCAAAATCCCCCCCCCGGTGAAAAGCCCGGTCAGAAGGGACCCGAAGACAAGCCAGGCCCGCCGGATAAAAACAGCCCGCCCGGAGGCGAGGCCGGAAAACCTGGGAAACCTGGCAAATCTCAACCATCTCCGGCGAGCCCACCCAGCCCGGGTGAAAAGCCCGGCAGCCCGGGTGGAGAGCCTGGCGGACCCGGTAGGCCGGAAGATCGCGCTTTGGCTGAGCGTCAAAAACGTCTTCAAGACCAAGCCCGCAAGCTGGCCGAAAAGATTGCCCGTATGAACAGTCCTGAGGCCCGCGAGGCGCAAACCGCCAGCAAACGCATGGAGGCCGCCGCCCAGCAAATGGCCGAGGCCGCCAAGGCGTTGGACGAGGACCGCAGCGAGTCTGCCGAAACCAGCAGCAGCTTGGCGGCGGCTGGGGTTCAGTCGGCCGCCGACCTGCTCGAGCGAGCCTTGCGGCAAGGTCCTGAACGCACGGATGTCTCGGCCGAGCAAGCACCCCGGCAGTTCGAGGAACAAATCAGCGAGTACTTCCGTCGCCTCACCCGGGCCCAATGACCCCCCGCACCGACACCATGATGCAGTTCACCCAATTGCCAGAGCCTCGGTGGCTGATCCTCGCGGGGATCGTCACCGTTGGCCTATTGGCCCTGAGCTATGGGTACGCCCGCGGTCGGACGCAGCCCTGGGTTCGGGCCCTGTGCGGCCTGCTTCGCCTGACGGCCCTCGTCGGGCTAGTGCTGTGCCTGATGGATCCCCAGTGGATTGAAAAAATTATCCATCCGCGCCGGACCCGCTTGGCGGTGCTTATGGACACCTCCCGCAGCATGGCCACCACCGACGTTCCTGGGGGCCGATTGACCGCGGCCCGGGCCTGGATCGCCCGCCATGTCTTGCCGGCCAAGCCGGACTCGGTCGATGTGCTGGCCTTGCGTTTCAGCGATGTCATGAGCCTTGAAACCAATGGAGTCGCCGGACCAGCCGAGGGTCCCTCCTCTGGGCTTTCTCGCGCGCTGGACTCCTTGTTCACGTTGCCACCGGAAGATCCGCTGACCAGCGTTCTCTTAGTCTCCGATGGCATCGAGACCGAAGGGCTGGATCCGGAGACAGCCGCTCGCCGCCTGCGTCGCCACGGGCTGCGTGTCCACACCCTCCTGAGTGGCACCACCAACGAAGTGCGCGATGTGCGCATCACCGGCCTTGAGGTCCGACGGGCTGTGGCTGAGAAAGCGCCGTCACGGGTCTCTGTCGATCTCCGTTCACCGGGCTTTGCTGGTAAAACAGTCACTGTGCAAGTCCGTAAGGATGGCCAGATTCTCGCGGCCAAGCCGCTGGAGCTCAACGGCGACGCGCAGCATGTCGACCTGGAATTCACGCCACGCCTGCGCGGATTTCAAGTGTACGAGGTGAGTGTCTCGACGAGCCCTGGCGAATGGCTCGCCTCCAACAACCAGAGGCCCTTCGGATTGGAGGTCGTCGATCCCACGCTGCGAGTGATTTACATGGAGGGAACACCCCAGAACAACCAAAGCCCCCAGCCCGAGTGGAAGTACCTCAAAGACGCCCTGCAGAGCGACCCGGGCATCCAAGTGACCACGCTCTATCGGCAGTTCGGCAACAACGGGCAGTCCCTCAACACGGTGGATTCCGATCCAGAGACGGGCGAGCGCATCTACCCGGTCGACCATCCCACCCAAGGCTTCCCAAAAAATCTCGCCGGTCTTTTAAACTACGATGTGGTCATTCACAGCGATATTCGACGCGACTCCTTCAGTCCGCTCCAAATGACCAACATGGCGCGACTGGTCGAGGAGTTCGGCGGCGGATTTCTCATGATCGGCGGCAACTCGGCCTTCGGTCGCGGCGGCTACCATCAGACCCTCCTCGACCGCATTATCCCAGTGGCCATGGAGGGTGCCTTCGACTCCTCGAAAGAGGACTTTCTACCCAAGGTTCCCCGAGCGGCTTGGACGCATCCGATCGTCGCCATCGGGGCCGATGCCGAAGAGACGCGCAAAATCTGGACTGAGAAATTTCCTACCCTCCATGGCATCAACCGAATGGAACGGGCCAAGCCCGGCGCGCAAGTGCTGGCCTATGCCGACAATGCCCCCCAAGGCATCGAGGGCGATGTGCTGCTGGCCGTCCAAGAAGTGGGCCGAGGCCGCACTATGGCCTTCACTTCCGACACCACCCGATCTTGGGGCGCAGATTTTGAGACCCTCTGGGGCGAGCCCCGCAATCCGAAATGGCACGTCTCCGAGGACAACTGCGACTCTCGCTACTACCGTCGTTTCTGGGTGAACGCCATTCGCTGGCTGGCCGCCGGCCGCAGCAGCCGTACTAATCCGCCGGTCTTGCTCGATCTTTCCAGCGCCTACGTCAATCCGGGCGCAACGGCTTCGGCATCCATCCGAGTTCGAGATCAAGCCCAACGGGAAGTCACCGATGCCGAAGTAACTCTCTATGCCGGAACCGGTTCCTCCAGCAATGCGGTGGCTGTGGCACGCTACGATCCAAACCAACGCGCCTACGTGGCTCCCATCACTCTGCAAAAACCGGGCACCTTTGTTATTAGCGCTGTGGCACAACGAGGCGGCGAGTCCCTCGGTGTAGATCGTCAACTCCTGGTGGCCGAAAGCGTTGATCCGGAATTGGCTGATCTCCAGGCCAGACCCGCGGTGATGGAGGGCGTGGCTCGGTCCGGTAACGGTAGGGCCCTCCGCATCGAAGAGACTAACCCTCGCGGTCTAGAGGCCCTCTGGGGAGAGTTGCCTCAGCCTTGGATCGAATTCCTTCGGAAGCCCCTTTGGGACCGCCCGCTCTATCTGGCGATTCTGTTGGGACTCTTAGTCCTCGAATGGTCGCTGCGGCGTTGGAAAGGATTGGCCTGATCCGCCATGCGAAGCCTCACGCGGAACCTGTCCACCCCGATCCGACCCTTAGGATCAATCCCATTGACCCAATTGTTTTCAAAGGCTCCCGAAGTTCTCGTCAATCAGGTCCTTCTGGGGCTGATGGCGGTTGCGTTGAGCCAAGTCCTCGTCCTGGGCGAAGCCTTCGCAGAATTCCGAGAAGCGGCCCCGGGAATCGGTGTTAGCCACGCGGTCAGGGACGAGCCCTGGTCCATCCACATCGTCCGAGTCGATCGCTCCCAGCCCAGATTAGGGTTCATTCCCTCACTGGCCTACCATGACCGTATCGGACTCAATCCCTTGTCCGATCAGCTCACCCTCTTTCCGAAATCGCTCGGGGTGCCCGTCGCTGCGATCAATGGCGACTTCTACGCCACCGAGAACGACCCAATGCCCGGAGACCCTCGAGGCCTCTTCATCCAGCGGAACTTGCTTGTGAGCGCGCCCATCGAGCGCGACTGCCTCTGGTTCGACCGATCCGGGAAACCCCACATCGACACGGTGCGGCCTCGATTCACGGTGCGCGTGGGCGAATCGGCCCCGCAAGAATTTGGACTCAACGAGGACTTCGACGGCTCACGTCCAGTGGTACTCACCCCGGCCGCGTCTACAGCCATCCAAGGGGATCGTCCCTCGGGCTGGATCTTGGCCCGCGACGGATCGCATCCCGGGCCACCCTTGAAGGCGGGTCAGCCACTCCGGGCCGTGGTCCGAGGCGCCGTGACAAACCATTCCGCGCCCCTGGAGGCGGACTGTTTAATTCTCCGTGCAGGAACCCCACTGCAGGACCACCTGCGGCCCGGGGCCCGGGTGGTCCTCGAGACCCGCACCGAACCACCTCTGGAATCCGCGGTCTCGGCCATCGGCGGAGGCCCTGCTCTCGTTCACCTCGGCAAGCCGACCGGCAAATCCGCAGCCCG
This sequence comes from Verrucomicrobiales bacterium, assembly GCA_005805505.1. Lineage (GTDB taxonomy): Bacteria > Verrucomicrobiota > Verrucomicrobiia > Limisphaerales > UBA9464 > SXXZ01. The sequence continues at coordinate 13,895 of SYMJ01000138.1, forward strand.
TTCTTCGGAACGTCATCCGCGCTCCGCGTTCGGATGGAATGAGCGTCACTGCTTCCTCGTGGTCGTGGATGGGCGTCAGGCCGGGCTCTCAGTGGGCATGACTCTCGCCGAGCTCTCCGAATTCCTCGTCAAACTCGGCTGCCAGGAGGCCATTAACTTTGATGGCGGCGGCTCCACCGAATTGATCCTCAACGGTGAGGTGCTCAACAGCCCGTGCTACGGACGCGAGCGAGCCACGGCCACGAGCCTCTTGGTTGTGCGAGTCCCCGAGACTCAACCTGAGACACAATCCCAGAAACCGTCGCCATGATGTACTGGCTCACGCTCTTTCTCGGTGCCGCCGCACTTGTCGGAACCGAGGCATCCCGCTCGTCCGAAAAACCACCAGCCTCTCAAGCTCTCGCTCCCAGAAATCGGCTCGCCAACGGTTTTTCGTACATCCAAGAGACATTAGCGGAGGGTCCCTGGTCCATACAGGTCATCCGCATCCGAAGAGACCGCACAGACCTAGGGATCCATGTCCTGCTGGGTGGCGGCGATCACTTGGGTGTGGCCACGCTGTCCAGTCAGGCCTCGACCTTCCCGAGGGCCCGAGGTCAGGCGCTGGCTGCTCTCAACGGGGACTTTTTTGCGAGAGAGGGCCCCTGCCTGGGCGATCCAGAGGGACTTTGCATCCGGGACGGGGAGTTCATCTCCGCACCCAACGGCAAAAGCGCCTTCTGGATGGGTCCGGATCGTTCGCTCCATCTCGGCCCAGTGGTCTCGCTGCTCTCGATGATGACTTCCGATGGAACGAGCCTCGCCATCGGGCTCAACGAAGAGCGCCAAGAGCGCCCCGTGCTCTTTACGGCGGCCGTGGGCCCCCGAACCCCTTCTTCTCAAGGCACCGAATGCCGTCTCATCGCCGAGGCGGGCTCCGAGTTGCCCATCCGACCTGGCATCCGCTCGACCTTCCGACTCCAGTCCGTCCACTCCGGCGGCAACACTGTTATTCCCACCAACGGCGTCGTTCTTTCACTGCCTGTGGGGCACGAAATCCCTCCTAGCCAAACCGTACCCGGATCTCTCTGGACCCTGTCCACCGGAACTCGACCCGACCTGAAAAACACTCCAACGGCTCTGGGCGGCGGTCCAGCTCTGCTCAAGGATGGCCAGCCCACCCAGTTTCAATCCTCAGACGCTCGGCATCCGCGCTCGGCCATCGGATGGAATGCCGAATTTTTCTTCTTGGTTCAAGTGGATGGCCGTCAGCGCGGCCTCTCGGTGGGCATGTCTCTCGCCGAATTGGCAGCCCACTTTGCACGCCTAGGATGCACCGATGCACTGAATCTCGACGGTGGTGGTTCCTCAACCCTATGGGCCCGCGGTCAGGTCATGAATACCCCATGCGAAGGATCCGAGCGCCCCATGGGCAACGCCCTCATCATCACCCTCGAACCCAGCGCAGTCGAACCCCGCTGATTCCAGAGTGTTCCTGAGGCTGGAACCATTAACCCCTCGTCACTACCAGGTCCCGGAACTCGTCAAAGAGCACCGAAGAATCGTGCGGACCGGGCGCCGCCTCCGGATGATACTGCACGCAAAACACGGGCTTGGTCTTGTGGCGCAGCCCTTCGACGGTCTGGTCGTTCAGATTAATCCGATTCACGGCCACCTCGGCCGGCAACGAAGACGGATCCACTGCAAAACCATGGTTTTGGGAAGTGATCTCCACCCGACCCGACTCCAGATCTTTCACCGGCTGATTTCCGCCTCGATGCCCAAACTTCAGCTTGAAGGTCTTGCCACCCAACGCTTGACCCAGAATTTGATGACCCAGGCAAATCCCGAAGATGGGGATGCCCGTGTCCACGAGTGTCTTCACCTCGCCAACAATTTCATTCAGTGTCCCCGGATCTCCCGGACCATTGCTGAGGAACACCCCGGCCGGCTTGTAAGCAAGCACCTCCGCGGCCGAAGTCCCGGCTGGAACTACGCGGACTCGGAACCCCCGTTGGCGGAGGCTTCGCAAGATGTTGTATTTGATACCAAAATCGTAGGCCACGATCGGGATGTCCGCCGCCCGCAGCGGAAGGCGAATGTGCCGCGGGTTGGGTGGTGAATGCTGCTGGGTGACGGCGAATTCCGCCGAATCCTGATCCTTTTCATCCCAGATAAAACTCTCCGGATGGGTGACTTCGACGACGTAGTTGCGTCCCTCCATCGAGCCCCATTGCTGCGCCCGAGACACGGCTTCGGCATCCGACATCGGCTGCGTAGTGAGGAATCCGGCCAGAGAACCCCGCACACGAAGTTTCTTAGTCAGGGCCCGAGTATCGACACCCTGGATTCCCGGAATGCCATTCTGCTCCAAGTAGGACGCCAGCGATTGATCCGCCCGCCAGCTGCTCACACAGGGACTCAGTTCCCGGATCACAAACCCCGAGCAATGAGCCTTCCAAGACTCCATGTCCTGAAGGTTAATACCCGTGTTGCCGATCATCGGGTAGGTCATCGTCACGATCTGCCCCTTGTAGGAGGGATCGGTTAAAATCTCCTGATAGCCGGTCATCGAGGTGTTAAAACACACCTCCCCGGACGCCGAAGCCTGGGCTCCAAATCCGTGGCCACGGAAAACCGAACCGTCTTCAAGGGCGAGAATCGCGTTCATTAGACTCTGATAGAGAGCCACTGGAGCATCGCCAGGGCGGCGCGGAGTGTGCGCAAGCTCCCTCACGAAGCAAGGCGAAGGAAACACGAAGGTGTCCTCCGCGCTCGCGACCTCAGTTAGCCTCACGGCACCCAAATCTGGGATCAGGCACGCAGTTTACCTCGCCAGAACGGCATCGCCCCCGGCCTTTGCCGCGCTCCAGTTTCCCAGTGATTGTTGCTCATTGGCAGGATGCTTGCGCTTCATCTGAAGATTTTAGTGGCGTTCTGTCAGCCAGTTGTTAGGTTCCGCGGCCCTCGACTCTAAATGAGTTGCGGGAGAAAGCACTTGGCGGATAAGTCGTCCGCGGTGGACGAGTGCCTCATCAAATAAACAGGGAAAGAGACTCCATGGCAAAAAAACCGGCACCCGTTGCGATCAAAAAAGCAGGCCATCATAAGGTCGGCATCGTCAGCGCTGCCACAATCCTCGGACGCCCCTTGGCCAAATCCGGTGGAAAGCCCGTACCTCCCGAGACCCTGAGCTGGATGCCCATTTCCCGGGTCAAGCCGGAGTGGCAGAAGTTCTACCAAAACCTCCTGGACCTGCATGAGCGACTCCGAGGCCAGATGAGCGGTTTGGCCAAAGAATCCCAATCCGAGATGGAGAGCTATAGCCTCCACATGGGTGACTCTGGTACCGACAATTTCGACCGCGATTTTGCACTCAGCCTCCTGTCTTCAGATCAGGATGCCGTTTATGAAATCGAGGAAGCCCTCAAACGGATCGAGAAAAGCACCTACGGTGTCTGCGAGTTGACCTCGAGAGTCATTCCCAAGGCCCGCTTAGAGGCGATCCCCTGGGCCCGTTACACGGTTGAATCGCAGGCCCAACTCGAAAAAGAAGGCGTCCTGCGCCAGCGTAACCGCCTCGGTTCGCTGGGCTCCGTCGAGGCCGGCGCCTCGGTGGACGTTGAAGACGACGACAGCGACGTCGAGGAGAAACCGACCAAGGATAAGGAAAACTGATTTATGCCGCGTGAGATTGTGACCATTGAATGTACGGAAGCGAAGAAGGAGGGTAAGCCCGTCTCCCGCTACCAGACGTCCCGAAACAAGAAGCTGCAGACCGACAAGGTGGAAAAGAAGAAGTTCAATCCTTTCCTTCGCCGTCATACCCTGCATCGCGAAATCAAGTAAGGTAAGCTATGCCCCGCAAGACCAAGCTCGAGGAAAAGAAGAAGCGCCGATCGACCGCAGCCCGGACCCCGCGTCCGAAGCCCAAGGTCGAGTTCACTATCGACGCTATCGATTACAAGAACGTCGCCCTGCTCAAGCAGTACGTGACCGACAACGGACGGGTTCTGCCCCGGAAGTACACCGGCTTGCCGGCCCCCTTCCAGCGCAAGCTCAGCATCGCGATCAAGCGCGCCCGACAGATGCTTCTGATGAAGTAAACTGTTACGACCTTTTTGAAACCCGCCGGTTCGCCGGCGGGTTTTTTGTTTCCTAAGCTCACCTTGAGAATGCAAGCGGTTTGCAATCTTCCGCTCCGGTTCCTATCCTGCCGACCGTGAATGGCCACCGTTCCTACTTATTGGCATTGCTGCTCGGCCTGCTCTGTGTGCTGAAATCGCAGGCGGCGGAGATCCGAGTCTTAACCACGCTGCCGGTCATCCATTCTTGGGCGGCCAACGTCGCCGGTGATGCGGCCACTGTAGAGAGCTTGCTTCCAGCCAACGTAGGCCCCCACGACTTCCAATTCCGACCTTCCGATCTTCGGAAATTGGCCGCGGCCGACGTGGTGCTCATGAACGGCTTGGGCTTGGACACTTGGCTCACACGGGCTGTGACCCGAGGGGCCTCAAAACCCTCCCGCCGTGTCGTTACGGTAACTGACGGACTCCAGCCGCAACTCATCCACCGCCTCACTCCACTGGCCATGGATGCCGAAACCACCGGGTCTGAAAAATCTCACTCGGATCACACCCATAACCACGGTGATGAGGATGCCAATCCCCATGTCTGGCTCGACCCTGTCTTCGCCAAACACTGTGTCTCCAACATTATCCAGGCCCTCTGTCAGGCCGATCCAGCCCACGCCGATGGGTACACCCGCCGTGGAGCGACTTATCTTCAGGAACTGGACCAGCTCGATACGCAAATCCGATCCTCGCTCAAAGATCTAAGCAACCGCAGGATCGTCACCTTCCATGATGCCTTCCCGTACTTCTGCCGACGGTATGACCTTCAGCTCGTCGGCGTCGTCGAAGAAGTCCCGAGCGTGGACCCCTCGCCGAAGTACCTCGCACAACTCTCCCGGGCCATCCGAAAACAACAGGTCCGTGTGATTTTTTCAGAACCTCAATTCCATCCCCGGTTGCTCAAACGTCTGGCCAACGATCTCGCCATCGGCGTTGCTGAACTCGATGTCCTCGAGACTGGCTCCGCTTCCCGGACCTTTTACATCGAGGGGCTTCGCCGAAACTTGCGCACTCTGGAATCCTCCTTGCGCTAACGCCCCATGGACATTGCTTTCCGATCGCAGAAACCAGCAGCCGTCGAGGTTCAAGACCTCCACGTCCGCCTCGGTGGAAACCCCGTGCTTCGGGGTGTGAACTTGCGCATCGAGGCAGGCCGAATGGTTGCGCTCATCGGCCCCAATGGGTCGGGCAAGACCACCCTGCTGCGCTGCCTCTTGGGCTTGCAGAAACCAGACTCGGGATCGGTCCGACTGCTGCAAGAAGGCCCACCAGGTCCAGGGATCTTGAAACGGATGGGCTACGTGCCCCAACGGCTCCAACTCGACCCGAGTTTCATGCTGACGGTCCGGGAATTCTTGGCGATCCGCCGACCCCTCACTGCCAGTTGGTTCTGGCGACCTTCTCGCCAAATCGATGCGCTCTTGCACGAGGCCGTGGGCGAAATGGATGTCACCCGATTGCTGGATCGCCCGGTGGCCGGACTCAGCGGCGGACAGCTCCAGCGTGTCCTGATTTGCTCCAGCCTGCTCAATGAGCCTGAATTGCTGTTGCTGGATGAGCCTACCGCCGGCGTAGACACCCCCGGTGAGGCTGATTTCTACGAACTCATCGCCGAAGTGCATCGACGCCGGGGACTCACGGTGGTGCTCGTATCGCACGACCTATCCATGGTGTATCGACACGCCAGTCGAGTTTACGCCCTCAATGGAGTCATTTGCTGCGAGGGCGCTCCCGAAGAAGTCATGAATGCGGAGTCCCTCAGACAGGCCTACGGCATTCACTTCACCCCGTACCAGCACCAGCACCCTCATTCCCACGGCAGCCATGGACATTGAACCCTTCATGCTGCGTGCGGTCCTGACGGCCCTCTTTCTCGGACCGCTCTGCGGATTCATCGGGGTCTTCGTCACCGCCCGGCGCATGTCATTCTTCAGCGATACCGTAGCCCATGCGGCCCTGGCGGGTGTGGCCCTTGGTTTCTGGCTCGGTCTGCCGGATCCCACGGTTCCCATGATTCTCTTCAGCTTAGTCATCGCAGGCCTAATTCTCTGGCTCAAAGAACGAACAGCCCTGCTCAACGACACCATCATGGCCCTGTTGCTCAGCGGGTCGGTGGCCTTAGGTATGGTCATTTTGAGTCTCCTCAAGGGCTATCGCGGTGAACTCGACCGATACCTCTTTGGTGACATTCTTTCCGTCGGATGGGGTGATGCCGCCTTGGCCTTGGTCGTATTGATCACCGTAGGCTCAGTCCTATTCTGGAAACTCAATGCTCTAGCCCTGTTAACCGCCCATTCCGATCTGGCGCATGTGTCAGGCGTTCCGGTGCGCTGGCTGAACTACGGATTCGTCGCCCTGCTCACCGTGACCGTGGCGCTGAGCATACGCCTGCTGGGCATCATTCTAGTGACCTCGCTCGTGGTAATTCCTCCGGCGGCGGCTCGGAATCTGGCCCGTAGTCTGCGACAGCAAATTCTCTTGAGCCTTTTTCTGGGCCTCATAGGCGCCAGCGGCGGGGTGATTCTTTCTTATCCGCTCAACCTGCCCAGTGGCCCCTGCATCACCCTGACCTTGGCCGGATTGTTTGTTCTATCCCTGCTCGGAAGTCGGCTGCAACGTGCCCACCAAAACGCTTCATGAGCCGGCCCTGTCCCCAGCACCAGCACCCTCACCGACTCATCCAGCAACCGCTGTCTGACCTGACAGACAAGCTTCGCCAGGGTGAACTGAAGATCACCGCTCCCCGTCAGGCGATTCTCGACGTGCTCCGCAAGCATTCGTCCCCGCTGACGATCAAAGAAATCCACACCTCGCTGGGCAAGCTCGACTGCGATCTGGCGACCATCTACCGGAACATGCACACCCTCGAACGCATGGGGCTGGTGCGGCGTTATGATTTTGGTGATGGCGCCGCCCGCTTCGAATTATCTCCCGAGGACGGCGAGGGTCACCACCATCATTTGGTTTGCACCCGCTGCGCGCGCATCGTCGAGCTCGACGACTGCTTCCTGAACGATTTTCAGGATCAACTGGCCCGCCGGCATGGTTACACCCAAATTTCGCATCGAATGGAATTCTTCGGTCTCTGCCCCAATTGCCAAGCGCCTTGAGCATGGCGGCCGAGGTGCCATGCTGCGGAGAGACGGATGCTCCTCCAATTATCTCCAGCCTGGCTTTCATGAATCGGCCATCCGCCCCCAATTCACCACCCAACCCGGCTTGGATCCTGAGTGGCTACCTAGCTGCGGTGTTTGTCGGTGGAGCCCTGCTAGCTCCTTGGCTCTGGATGTTTGTTCAGTACGTCGGCGCTGACTCCTCATTGGCCGTGCAACCGTTCCGCCGGTATGTCGACCGGAGTCTTCTGGGGGTCGCCTTGATCGGGCTTTGGCCCATGGCCAAAAGCGGCCTGTTTCCGGGTTGGCACTCCGTCGGCATGGTGTGGGGCCGATCTGCCCGGCGGGACTTGTTAATGGGCCTGGCGGGCGGAATGCTGTCGCTGGCTGTGGTGGCGCTCCTCTCTCTCGGGTTCGGCGTCCGCGCCTGGGATTCGGCTCATTCCTGGGGCTTGCTGCTCTCTCATGCGATTCGTGCGCTCGGCGCGGCCATCGCCGTTTCGTTGATGGAGGAACTCCTGTTCCGAGGGGTGGTCTTCGGATCACTTCGCCGCCAATTTTCTTTCACTGCCGCCGCTCTGAGCAGTGCGTCTCTTTATGCTCTGGTCCATTTCTTCCACCGGCCCGAAGCCCCCGCTTCAGTCGGTCCTTGGACCGGCTTAGAAATGCTGGTCCGCATGCTTTCGGGTCTGAGCCAACCCTCACAGGTGTTCCCCGGAATCCTCACTCTGGGGGCTATCGGCTGGTTGCTGGCTTGGTGCCGCGAGCGAACCGGTACGCTTTGGCTCCCGTTGGGTTTGCACGCTGGATGGATCTTCTGGTTCAAATCCTACACGTTCTTCACCGCGCCGCTGGCCAACTTAGGCAGACAATCGTGGTGGTGGGGCTCAGCCCGCTTGCACGATGGGTGGCTAATCTTTGCGGTGATCGCCGTCACCTCGGTGTTTTTTGTGGGCGTACTTGGAACCCGTAAGAAAGCAACCAATGCCACCCCTCTGGAATATGTCCCTTGAACGTTCCATCGGCCGACCTCATCGCAAACCCGATGGCGGACTCGGGTTGGGCTCTGGGGCCGAGTTGATTCTGGGGCTCGTCTATCCCCCGGTTTGCGCGCTCTGCCATCAACACCGGGCCGATCGCAATCAGGGCTACGTCTGCGATGCCTGCCAAGGCAGAGTCCGCCGGATCACAGAGCCCTGCTGCCGATGCTGTGGAATCCCCTTCTCCGGAACGATCATAGGCTCTCAAACTTGTGCCACCTGCCGGAAAGACTCCTGGGCCTGGGATGAAGCCCGTGCCGCCGCCATCGCCGAGGGCGTCACCCTAGAATGCATTCACCGGCTCAAGTACCAGCGCGAGCCCTGGTTTGGGACTTTTTTATCGGGGCTGATGATGGAGGCCGCGTTGCCCCGATTGATCGACCATTCCTGGCAAGGCGTTGTGCCGGTGCCACTGCACCGCGTCAAACAGCGCGAGCGCGAATTCAATCAGGCCGAGCGTCTGGCCGCTCCTCTGGCCCACGCCTTAGGGGTGCCCTTGAGAACGGATCTGGTCCGCCGCCGCGAGGCCACGTCGAGCCAAACTTCGCTGAGCCGAAAGGATCGCATTGGTAACATGAGGACCGCCTTTGAACCGGCCCGTACTCCTCAGATCCACGGATCATGGATCCTCGTGGACGACGTCCTCACCACCGGGGCAACCACCGATGGAGTGGCGGCCGTTCTCAAAAATCTGGGCGCCGAACGCGTGGTCGTTTGGGCCGTGGCTCGAGCCATCTTGGAAATAGATCTCCAGCCCGCCCGTCAGAGCTGAATCTTCGCGTTCAACACCTCGACGACATCCGTCTTCGACGGCCAAGGAAAATCATCCTCCAGAAAGGCAAACAGGTGGCTCACCCAGCCCTGGTCATCGAGGTGGAGTGTGAAGGCCGCTTTTGAGGGGCATCCTTTAATCTCGGCAAAGGTATGGCCTCCAAAAATGGCTCCTCGAGTTCCTGGAAATGAACCGTCCGGGGCGCGGAGTCGGATCAACAGCGCGGTTCCCAAACGTTCACGTCCCAAGACCGTCACGCCGGCCAACTGAGTCGCCAGCGCGGCGTCAGGCTCGGCCAACAGCAAATGGCGCAGCACGGCTTTCTCCCACGATTTGAGAGCGACGACTCCGAGGTCTGGGGGTTCCATCACCGGCCTATTAGAGACGTTTAAGTTTCGACCCTGTTTTGGAATCCTCGACGGTCCAACCCAGAGCCTTGAGTTCATTGCGCACCGTGTCTGCCAACGCGAAATCGCGAGCGGCTTTGGCGGCATTGCGCTTCTCCAACAAAGCCATCGCTGCGGCTGGGATTTTTTCCGGTGGCCGCTCGCCCAACCCCATGACTCCGTCGACTCGTAGCCACGACTGAAGGCGTGCCGCGGCGGCGCTCGGGCTGAGCGAACCCGCGGTCAAAGAGGCATTAGTTTCACGGACCCAATCGAAGATCACGGCCCATGCCTTCGAAACATTGAGATCATCATCCAAGGCCTCCGTGAACAAGACTTCCAAGTCACTGGGCGTGGTGCCGATCTCGGGGGCCACCGACCCGGCCCGCTCCGTCAATTGAGCGACAGTGGCATCCAATCGGGCTAATGCCGATCGGGTAGCCTCGAGGCCTTCCCGGGTGAAATTGAATGTCTCGCGATAATGGGCGCTGATGAGGAGAAAACGGATTTCTCGACCCTGGAATCCCTGGCCCAACAAATCTCGCACCGTAAAGAAGTTGCCCAGCGACTTGCTCATTTTTTTGCCGTCCACTAGCAAATGGGCTGCATGAACCCAATGCTTCACGAACGGCCTACCTGGCTGCTGCAACCCCGTCCCTTCACTCTGGGCGATCTCGTCTTCGTGATGGGGAAACGCCAAATCTTCGCCACCCAGGTGAATATCAAAGCTCGGTCCGAGAATCGCCATACTCATGGCCGAACACTCGATGTGCCAACCCGGGCGACCTTCGCCCCAAGGACTGTCCCAGAAGACAACCCCATCGCCCGGAACACGGGCCTTCCACAGTGCGAAATCGGCCAGGTCGTCCTTGTCGTAGGAGTCGCCCGAGACGCGTTCGGTGCGCCGCTGCGCCTCCGGATCCAGCGTCACCAACTGACCATAGCGACAACCGCAGGCCCGGTACTTGTTGATACTGAAGTAAACCGAGCCATCGCCCGCCCGGTAGGCGATGCCTCGCAATTCCAACCGTTGGATGAGGTCGATGATCTGAGGGATGTAATCGGTTGCCTTGGGCAAATGATGGGGTCGGAGGCAAGAAAGGGTGGCCAGATCCGCGAGAAAGGCCTCGGTGTACTGGCCGGTAAACTCGGCCAGCGACAGTCCGGTGGCCGCCACTTGACGGATGATCTTGTCCTCCACGTCTGTGATATTCATCACATGGTTGACGCGAAATCCTCGGAATTCGAAGTAGCGCCGGAGGAGATCTGCAAAGACGAAGGTCCGGAAGTTTCCGATGTGACCGAAGTCGTACACGGTGGGTCCACAGCAATAGAACCCGATAGATTCGGCGTCGGGAAACAGTGGCGTGAATGCCTCCACCCGACGGTGGAGCGAGTTGAACAAGCACAGGGCCATGCGATGGATGCAGAGCCTATCCTTCTGGCGCAAAATAGAAAGGCATCGTGCGGCTGGGGATTCGACCCGAAAGGCGTTCAAGAATTTCTGCTCGGGCCGTCCAACACCCCTTTGGCAGGGAATCTTGTCGGTGCGCCCCTCGCGGCCTACCCTCAAGCCACACAGACTTGCTAACATGCCTCGGACTCCCAAGACAAACCCGCCCCACTTCGAAGGCGAGGTCGCTGCTTGGGCTGCCATCGGTGCGGGTTGGCGACAACTCTTCGGCAGTTTCGGAAGCCTGGGCTTCAGCTTGGAATGGCATGATTTCAATGCCTCCGATCCGATCGACTGGGCCCGCAGCTTCCATCCTGAGAGCGTCGAGCTCTGCCTAAATCTCTCGGGCCAGGGTTCGGTCAGCTGTGGCAGCAACACCGCCCGATTCCGGAACCAGTCCGCCGGTTTCTATCGCCAAGGCCAGTCCCCTCTCTCTGCTGTTCGCTCCCCGGGACAAACCCACCAGTTCATCACGGTAGAGTTTCGCCCCGATTTCTTGCGCCGAGAGCTGGGAGAAAGTCGGGATTTTCTCCACCCCCTCATTCAAACATCGCTGGATGCCCTACCTGCCGTTTCGGGCGTCTCCGATCCCGAGCCCCTGACCACCCGTCAACGCGATCTGGTCATGGCCTTACGCCAACCCCCGGTCTTGGCCGGAGCTCAGAGGCTTTGGTACGGGGCGAAGGTCCGAGAATTGATGAGCGAGTTCTTCTTCGCCCCGCCTTCGGATTCCGAACTGTTCTGTCATCGCCAACAGCGGGTTGCCCGTGACCGTGTGGAGACCGTCGTTGAGGCCCTCAAGAAAGACCTCACCCTCCCTCCTTCGCTAGACACCATCGCCCGGGAAGCCGCATGCAGTCCGTTCTACCTGAGCCGGACTTTTTCCAAAGAGATGGGACAAACCATTCCCCAGTACCTACGACAGCTGCGGATGGAAAAGGCGGCCACCCTGTTGAGATCTGGCTCATTTAACGTCACCGAGGCGGCCTTAGAAGTGGGCTATTCCAGCCTCAGTCACTTCAGCGCCGCGTTCCATCAAACCTTCGGCTGCTGTCCGGGGCTCTACCCCATGGCCACTCCGACCCAACGGGCCGCTCGCCGTAAAAGTTGATGATCGCCGGGGAGCCAACCCGCCGGTAGGGTCTCCCACACAGTGGCCTCCCAACCCACCAGCGTCCGATTGCTTCAGGATCTCATCGCGCTGCCCAGCGTGAACCCTGCCTTTTTCAGCGATCCCAATTTGCATGGCGAACATCGGGTGGCTGAATTCCTGGCATCGGCTGCCCGTCGACACGGCCTTGAGGTGGAATCACAACCCGTGGTCCCGGGACGCTCCAACCTGCTCGTCCGATTAACCCCCCGGGGCCCAGTCCGCCATAGAGTCCTGTTGGCACCGCACCTCGACACGGTCGGTGACCCGGCCTACGCGGTGCAGCTCAAGCCCGTTGTCCGCGATGGGCGCGTTTATGGGCGCGGTGCGTGCGACACCAAAGGGTCTGTCAGCGCTTACTTTCAATCCTTGCTCAACGTGACCGCCGCGGGCCCACGGCCGGCGCATACTGAGATCCTCTTTGTCGGCCTCATCGACGAAGAGAACATGCAATTGGGTTCCCGACACTTTGCCAGCCACGGGCCGAAGAGCGATTTCGCAATCGTCGGCGAGCCAACCGGCTTGGAGATTGTGACGGCCCACAAAGGCGATGTCTGGCTGCGCCTGCGCACCATCGGGCGTCCAGCCCATGGGGCCACGCCGCATCGCGGCCGCAACGCCGTGACCGCCATGTCGCGGATCGTTCTGGCTCTCGAGACCGAGTATGCCTCCGAACTGGCCGCTCGTCCCGCCCATCCTCGGCTTGGACGCCCCACAATCAACGTCGGCCGGATCGACGGGGGACGCCAACCCAACATCGTGCCCGCCGAATGCATCATCGACATCGATCGACGCACTCTTCCCGGCGAGACCGAAGCCGGGGTTCGGCGCGAAATTCGTGCCTTGTTGCAGCGGCAGGGACTCAAAGCCTGCTTCGACACCCTCCGGACCAGTCCCTGCGAGCCGCTCGAAACCAATCCCGACCTTCCGCTGGTCCAGGCTTTGACTCGAGCCGCCGGACGCCGAATTACACGAGGCGTTCATTACTTTACCGATGCGGCGCCCCTGGCCGCGGGTGGGATCCCCTCGGTGGTGTTCGGTCCGGGTGACATTGCTCAGGCCCACACGGAGCGGGAGTGGCTGGCCATCTCCCAGTTGGAGAAATCGATCCTTATCCTCGAGCGGTTCCTTCGCGGCCTGGACTGAACGCCCGCGACCACCCCTCTCCCCTTTTGCGATGCGCCTGGCCATCCTCACCCACGAGCCCTTTTTCCCGCCCAGCGGCGGAGGCTCAGCAGAAGCGATTTACCTGATCCGGGAATTGGTGCGCCGAAACCATGAGGTCCATTTATTTTGTCCCGTCTTCCCCGATTGGGAGTCCATTGGTTCCACTCATGGCATCCGCATCCATCCGTTCACCCGATGGCCGATGGGTCGCTACACGCCCTACCGCAACCTCAAGTACCTGCTCTATCCTCTCGCCCTGGCCCAGCACGCCGACCAAACGCTGAAGTCGCTGCGCCGATCAACGGTCCCGGAGTTCCGCTTCGACGTCCTCCTTTCGCAGCACACAATTTCCGCCGTGGCCGCTGGCCTGCTAAGAACCCGCTGGAAAGTGCCCATCATCCTCAACTTCCTGGATTACCTGACGGGCTTCATGGAGACCTGGCCCGCGGTGTTTACGCGATCGGGTTTGGTTCCCTGGCTCAACCGCTACGAGCGCTCGTTGCCCCAACGCTTCAATGCCGAGGGCGTGATGACCGTGTCGGCTCCGTTGGCCGAGCGATTCCAGGCCACCGGTTACCCGGCCAACAGAATTCGAGTCATCCAGTATGGCTACGACGCCAGCCTGTTTCGGCCGCATCCCGAAACCGCGGCCGATCCGACGAATTCCCAAAGGCCCGTGGTGGTCATGCACGGGTCCTTCGACACGCATCACCTAGGCCCCATCGCCCGGGACGCTTTGTTGCACTTGCACGCTCGCCGGCCGGATCTCCGGTTCCGATTCCTCGGGAAAGAAACTCCTGCATTGCTGCAATTGGCTCAGGCGGTTCGGGCGGCCGCTCCCGGGATCCCTCTTGAAATGACCGGCTTCATTCCGTACCACCAAATGGCTGAGGCCCTGGGCGGAGCTTCCGTGGGGATGGTCCCTTATGAGGAATCACAAGGTGTTCACTGCGCCTTCGTCGCCAAGGCCGTCGAATACTTGGGCTGCGGGATTCCCTGCGTCAGCACTCCCCTGGAAAATCTTTCCCGCTACTTCGCTGACGAACCGGCGATCCGGTTCTCTGGTTGGACGGGCCAATCCTTCGCCGAGAACGTTCTGGCAATCCTCGCCCTTCCAGCCACCCAACGCCGTGCCCTCGGTCTCTCGGCGGCCACCCGAGTCGCCGCCCGGCTCGACTGGAATGTCATCGCCACCCATGCCGCCAACTTCATCGAGCAGCAAGCGGGCCTTCCCAAAAGCAGTTGCCAAGCGGCCGGTCCGGTTTGAGCTTCAAGGCTGTCGATGAGTTCGTGTTCTTCAACGATGGCGGCCCCGATGGCCGCGATCCCATTACTTCCCAGGCGCCGTTTGCCCGATTGGCTGAAGGTGCAGCTGCCCACTTCGAGTGCCTTCACGGCCACGCGCACGCTGCTCGATGGCTTAGGCCTCCACACGGTGTGTGAGAGTGCCAAGTGCCCCAATCATTGGGAGTGCTGGAGCAAGGGCACGGCCACCTTCATGATCGCGGGAGATCGTTGCACCCGCGCCTGCGGATTCTGCGCGGTCTCGACGGCCAAACCACTGGCCTTGGAACACGATGAGCCTCAGCGAGTCGCCGAAGCCACTCGTCGCATGGGCCTCAAGCACGTGGTGATCACGGCGGTGGCCCGAGATGACCTCCAAGATGGTGGAGCCGAACATTTCCGCCGCACCATCGAAGCGGTCCGAGATCTGAATCCTGGAATCGTTGTCGAGGTGTTGACTCCCGATTTCCTCGATCGTGACGACGCGATCGATTCGGTCCTCGCGGCTCGGCCAGACATCTTCAACCACAACCTTGAGACGATTCGCCGTCTGACTCCTTCGGTGCGCCATCGCGCCACTTATGAGCGGTCCCTCCGCGTGCTGACCAAGGTCAAAGACCGCCTCGGCGACAAAGTTCACACCAAATCGGGCATGATGCTCGGGCTGGGTGAAACTCAGGAAGAAGTGCTCGAAGCCATGCGAGACCTCCGCCAGGCCCACTGTGATATCCTTACTCTGGGGCAATACTTGCAACCGACCCTCAAGCACCTGCCGGTGGTCGACTTCATCCCTCCGGCCGTTTTCGATACGCTCCGGCGTGAGGGCGATGCCATGGGATTCACCCATGTGGCCTCGGGTCCCTTAGTTCGCAGTTCGTATCATGCCGACGAATTCTCACCCATCCCACCTGCATGAGATTCTGGCTATTGGCCTGGATCTTCCGACTGATCCTTCTGCTTCCTTTGAACGCCGCTGAATTGGCCTCCACCAATCGCTTTGAGCCGGAGGTTCTAAAATTTGAAGCCCTAGACCGCAGAGTCCCACCCCCGCCACGGCCGATCTTGTTCGTGGGGAGTTCTAGCATCCGATTATGGACCCATTTGCCGACCTCGATCCACGGGCGGCCGCTGCTCAACCGCGGTTTCGGTGGTTCCCAGTTCAAGGATCTCCTGCGGTTCTTTAACCGAGTGGTGCTGCCCTATGGCCCCTCGGTGGTGGTGGTCTACGAAGGCGATAACGATTTGGCCGATGGCCAAACCCCCGCTGAAATCGCTCAAGATCTGGCCGTGTTCTTGGAGCGTGCCGAAACCGAACTCCGGGGAACCTCGATCCTGTTACTCACCGTGAAGCCGAGCCCCTCTCGTGTGCATCTCCTCGAAGCTCAATCGGAGTTCAACCGACGGCTCAAGATCCTAGCTCAGTCTCGTCAGCATGTGCGAGTCATCGACGTGGCCTCGCCGTTGCTCGACTCCCAAGGCAAACCCGATCCTCGATTCTTTGCCGCTGACCGGCTCCATCTTAATGCCGAGGGTTACGAGGCGTGGCGAAAACCGGTTTTGGATGCCATCGAACTCAGCTTGAAGCGCTGAGCGAGACCCGGAAGGGCGAAACGGCTGCAGCAGCCATCAAACCGCCCTCGAGAAACGCCTGATACTCCAGCGACTCCAACCGATGGGTTTCGGGCTGGGTCCGGAGCAGGTGCCGCAATTCATCCCGGTTGCGCGACCAACGGTGTCCATTGAAAAATTCTATGGGCTCGAACTGAGTCTTATAAAGGGCCTTGTCTGTGTAGCAGGTACCCAAGTGCAGGTGACCCAAACCACTATCCTGAGCCCAAGCCACTGCTTGCGTCATCATGGCCATCCCAAGATGGCTGCCCGAATCGGACAAGTCATAGAACGCATAGTAGTAATAGGCCATTCGCGGCGGCTCGAGGTAGAGCAGAGCCACTCCTCGTTCGGGTCCATCACCACCGCCGTCCCGGAACACCAGTAAGTGGGAAATCACCCGACCCGCCAAGAGTCGGTCCAAGCGCGCCGCGGACATAACACCCGAACCGAAGCGGGCCTCAGCAAAGGCCAACCAGGCCGCCCGGCGCTCCGGCGTTAGGTCAAAGCGATCCCGAGGCACCAACTCACACTGCAAATTTCCGACCTTACGCAGCACACGGCGGTTTTCGGAAGAGGCTCGCCATTCTCCCAGCGGCACCCGCAATTGGCGCCCCATGTAGAAGCGGGACAGATCGGGATCCGATGGCAAAAATCCGGCTGCAAATAAATCAGCCGGGCTTTCTGTGGGTTCCGGAAATGCCCAGACCGCATACGGATAGACGTAGCGGCTGGGATCTGCGACCGCCTCGGAGAATACCAGCTTCATTGGGAATGCGAGGAGCCTGGCGCCGGCCTACGAGCCGAGACCCCTTCGCCTCAGCGGGAGGGGTCCGGCGTTGCCAACCGGCAATGCTTCAATTTCCGCTAATACGGAAGAAGGCCGCACTGTTTGTGACCGGCACCGTGGTCTTTAAGTCATTAGTCGTGAGCAAATTCTGCCATGGGCCATCCAAGGCACTCCGGACCTGCAGGTTGTAAGGCGGTAGGCCTCCGGACCAGGAGAGTCCGAGGGTGTTGCCCGTCAGGGTCACCGCCACTCGGATGGGCGTCGTCGGCACTTCAAAGCCTCCCAAGGTGGCCGAGAACGGCGACGTCACAGCAGAAACCGGAACGGCGATCGTTGTATCGGATGCAGCAACCGCATCCAAAACGTAACTGGCTGAGAGCGTGACTCGTTTCAAATCAGCGGCACTCAAGGCCAATTCGCTCAGATCAATGTCCACCAATCCCCCATCCATCGAGACGTCTAAGGTCACTTGCTTCAAGTGTTTCAGACTTTGAACCGAACCGTTGGGGTAGGCCTCTGAGGTCGCAGCCAAGCCGATCGGATCCGCCAAAGCCACATCCACCTGAATGCCTCCCATCGCGTAGCTTGGGTTGCGCGCTGGCACCCGAACCGAAAGCTTAGAGGCCGTAGAATTCGTCTGAATCACCGGCCGGATTTCACCAGTGGGTTCTGCCAAAGCGAATCCATAGAATTTGTCGACCGCTAGGCCGCTCGCGGCATCCCACGGAGCACTGCCAACATTGCTCGATAAAACGTTGCCGCGAAAAACAACGCGCGCCGGCTGGTCGGCTGACCCGTTGCTGCCGTGGAAACGAATGAGGGGGGCACCCATCCCGGACAACTTGTTGGCTTCCAATGCATCGGATTCAGCCGGCCCACTGAAGTCGGAACCGACCCGGAGTGTCGAATAGCTCCGGACCGTGGTGAGGCTAATCGGGGTCGGGTTTTTGAAGAGCACCGAACCCGACGGTCCGTATCCAAAAGAATTCCCGGCCAGGACCACCCCGGTCGCGGTGCGCCAGAACTCGGCCACTACCTCGTAGTTGAGGGGACCAAAATAATTACGCTCATTGGCGTCGTTGATGCCGTCGCCATCCGTACCTATGAGCATGAAATGGCCTCGCCCATTCTCAATGGCTTCCATGTCGGTGAAATCCCCGAGATAGCCGGCCACTTGCGAATAGTCGAAGATCGAACCATCGGGGAGGTAGTTGAAGCGATTGCCTGAAATCCGGGTGTTGGGGGTCTCCAGATGAATGGCCAACAATTGACCGGTGATTAGGTTGTGTTCTGCCACGTCCCCAAAACCGTCCGAATCGGTGCCGACCACCAATCCCTCTGAGGTGATATTATTGTCCCACTTGAAGGAGGCCACCGCGGCCCGGCCTCCGCGGACTCCCGATGCCGTCGGCTTCGCCGGATCGACACCGAACCAGCAACCCTGGATGCGGGCTTCGGTCGAAGCACCGATCAACGCCACGCCATAGATGAACGGATCGGCCGCGGAGTCTCCGCCGGTCGCACTGAGCACGGCCACACCACGCAGGGTGAAGTTGCGAGAATTAAGAATCGGCAAAATCGCGCTCTCGCTATCCCCGAACCCATGGTCTCCGTAGTCGGTCAGTGCGAAGCGACCCCCGGCCCGTGAATCGAGAACAATCCGCAATTGGGCGGTGTCGGAACCCTGAAGGACATTGGTGTTGGCCGAAGCTCCCGGTTGGCTCAAGCCATCGATCAACACGTTGTCGGCCTGGATGATCGGATAACCCAAGGTCGGTGTGACCAGATAATGCGGCCCGACGCCCGGGATACTGAAGGTGATGCGGTCATTCGAGCGAACGTCTTTGAGCGCCTCCGCCAGGGAGGTCTTTCCATCACCGGCCGCAGAGGCGTTATCGGCCGTGTTAACCACCACGGTGCGCACCGTTTCAACGCGCACATTGTCGATGAGCAGCCAACTTTCCCCCTTCACCTCAGCCACGCCTGCGAAGGGATCCATGTAGCCCACCATCACTCGCCCGGATTTCCAGGGACTCGTATTGATGCGGCGGCTGATGATTCGCCCGTCGATCTTCCAGGTAATCACATCACCCACCTGACTCACTTCGACCTGGACCCACCGCTTACCCAGGACACCTGGGGCCTCGAACCGCGGTGACGGAAACTGGGTTCGAAGGAAGGGCTCGTTGCCATCGTCATCCGGGTTACCATTGCCATCGCGATCCGGAACGCCCGCGGCCTCGCCGTCGAGGTAACGGCTGGCTTGTCCGGCCTGTCCCTCCCAGCTTTGAAGACCCCGCGCTGCACCATCGTCTCCAACAACCCCAAACCAGAGGCCATCGCTGCCGGTTCCACCCAAGGCCTCGGTCGCGAAATCCTCCCGCTGTTCTGCACCCGACAGCACGCCCCAGTTCACCAAATCTCCCGAGTGGTTCAGACCAAACGTGAGGAACTCAGAGGTTCCGACTCCGCTGTCTGCAAAGGCTGCATGATTCAAGAACGCGTCGAACTTAAGAACATAGTCTCCGGAAAAATTCGCGGTCTTCGGGTAAAGACTCAGGGCTAAGCGACCCGGCTCGTCGTCGTTCTTGTTGACCGTGATCTTGAGTCCCTTCGACCCACCCACAGCAGAATTGGGCGCGGTCGGAACCGGCAAATTTTCCGGCGTTGCCGTCTGGGATGCAAATCGGTTGAAGGTCAGAGCGCTGTAGTCATACGACCAATCCAGAGTGTAGTCGTTGGTCGAAGTGCCGGCATAATAACCCACCCGCACATCATAGTTGGCCGATGTGTTCGACTCGAACGCGTCTTTGAACAAGGACTGTCCCGTCAGGGAGGTGGAGAACAGAGTCGCAACAGCGACTGCGACGACGCTGGATTTCGGCATTTTCAAAGTCATGGTGGATCGAGCCGTTCCGACAGCGCGACGGCTGCATTCGGTTGTTACGCCCCGCTTCGATGCCGTCGAGGGTTTAATTCCAACGCCGCTCCGGAAAAGGCTTCTCCAACGGTCGTTCAGTCTTTTTGATCCGCGGCGGGTTTCATGATCACCTTGAACTTTTGCCCATCGGGTTTCCGATGCCTTTGTCTGATCCTGGCGGGGTTCTCAGCCCTAGCCGCTGAGGGTCCCTGGCGTCTTCGATCGGCCCTCGATCTTCCTGAGTGGGCGGACGTTGGCCTGGAACAACGGCTTCGGTACGAATCTCTCGGCAATCATTTTTGCACTGGGCAACTGTGGCCTCAATACCGGTGTGGCCACTCTCTTCAAGGGCTCGTTTCTCCAAAATGCCCCCAACGCGAATCCGAATGGCGACACCCTCTATGCGTGGGTGGAGTGCACCGTCACTTTTTGAGACCCGGATTCGGTTTCCATCCTCACCACAGCCCAGATAGCTTGTTGGTTGGATGAGTAAGCCTGCCTGCCCGATGTGTGAGATGACTGATGTGATGGAACACCCCGAGAAATGGGAGTGCCTCACTTGCGGGCATGAGTGGGAACGCGCAACAGAGGCCGAGGCTCCTAACGCACCCCGAGTTGTGAAGGATGCTCATGGCACCGTCCTCAACGACGGCGACTGTGTGATCCTCATCAAGGATCTTCCCCTGCGCGGTTCCTCTGGGGTTCTCAAGGGTGGATCAAAATCCAAGCCCATCCGTCTGGTCGATGAAGACCACGAAATATCCTGCAAGATCGATGGAATCGCCCTCGGTCTGAAAGCCTGCTTCGTGCGCAAAGCTTGAACTCAACCCCAGACCTTCACGGCGTTCCGTCGGAGTTTTGAGACGGAACCGGTCCGATCGACTCGAGCTTCGCCTGAACGATTCCTTCGGGAGGTCTTCCCTACTGCATCGTTCAGGCTTATCCGAATCGTTCCGACTCATGCCTTCGAGTAAACTTCAGCTCCCTGCTCGACAAACTCCCGTGATTTTTCTTCGAGGCCCTTCTTAATCGCCTCCTCGGCGGCAAGCCCTTGTTCGGCCGCATCCTTGCGGACGTCCGCAGTGATCTTCAGAGAGCAGAAG
>SYMJ01000139.1 GCA_005805505.1 Verrucomicrobiales bacterium
CAAAGACCCCTGCGGATCCCAGCGCCTGGCCAACGGGAACACCGTGGTCGGCAGTCATGCGGCCAATCAGGGCGTTTCCATGGTGGAGTTGAACCACGACCGCAAAATTGTTTGGACCAGCGATCATCCGATGGCCGCTGGGGTTCATCACTTCCAGATACTCACGACGAATGGCCGGCAAGAACCGGGTGCGCCCATGAAGTGAGGGGTACAAGCCACGCCGAGTTCGGAGGCTTCTCGGAGCATGAGTTCTACTGGAGAACTGGATAGACCGTCTCCAGTTGAGCCATCGTCACACTCTGGAGCACCGCAGGGTAGAGCAGGGAAGAGAGATTCTGGCCGAGGCTGCTACCTTGGCCCGCTGGGTCCGGAGGTTCGAGTGATTCGAACTTCTGGGCGGTAGGTGATCCGAACGAGCAAGTCGCCTCGGCCGCCGCGCGTCTTGGGCAAGCCTTCGCCGGAAATCCGAACCTCCTCGCCTCGCCCAACCCCGGCCGTGATCGTCACACGCAGGGAACCATTGAGGCCGCGGATGTTTTCGGACCCGCCCTTGGTGGCCCGCTCGTTGGTGATTCGCAGGTCGCATCGAAGGTCGGAGCCCCGCACCTTGAATCGGGGATCCGGACGGGGTTTGACCCGGACCGTCACCACGCCTCCGCGGAAATAGCATTCTCGGGCAATGCGAAAACGGGCTCCCGGTGCAGTTCCGGGCGAAACCTCCAAAGAATAAGTCTCAGCCCCATCCGGATTGGCGGGGTCTTGCACCCGGACCTCTAATCGGGTGCCGCGCAAAAACTCGTCGAGCTGCAGGTGGACGTCTTGAGCGAGGTTTTTCTGAATTCGGGCGGACCGAACCGGCTGTGTGTGGACCTCGGCCGCGGTGAGTTCCTGATCGTAGGAGTTCCGTTGATCGGGATCACTGAGGACCTCATGCGCTGCGTTGATCGCCTGGGTCCGCTCCAGAGAATCCACCGAACCACCGTTGAGGTCCGGGTGGTGTTGTTTGGCCAGCAGCCGGTAAGCGTTCCGGATATGCTCGGCGGTGCAGCGGCGGTGGAGACCCAGTGCCGCGTAGTGGTTTGGAAGAGGGGTCTGCAATGTCGGTGTCGTGGCAGGAGGCCCGTCCGTCGACAAGCGTGCGGACGGGGCCCAATGGACGAAACCTTACTTCTTCTTACCGGTATTCGCAGCCTTGGCGGCGACTTGGGATTTCTTTTTCTGGTCAGCGGAGGTGGCCTTGGCCTGTTTCTGGCCGGTCTTCTTACTGTTGTCCTTAGGTGAGCGGTCGCCCATGTGATTGATGGAGTCGGAGGTTGGCTATATCTGCGGGATGGAAGTTTCCCCGCTCGATTCCGCAGCTTACGCACTCGGTGGCTCCGTGTCACGCAGCACTCTACTTGGTTGCTAAACTCTCCGGCACACGCACGCAGGGATCAAACTTCGCAGAGCGTTCGACGACTGGGACGATCCCTCCTCGATCTCGGCTGAGACCGTTCGTGGCACTCAGAGGGGGGGCGTTAAGCCCACTGACGCCCCCGCTCAGTTTTTGGCTGTTTGTCGGACCGGAGTCAGGGGCACGGGGAAGAAAATGACCTTCAAGCTCCCCGTGGCAGGATCGAAGACTCGGACGATGCCTTCGAACCCAGCGGAGTAGAGCCTCTGACCGTCGGGCGAGAACTTGAGGGCAAAAACCGCTCCTGCATGTCCCGACAGTGTGCTGCGTCTCTTGCCAGTGGCCGTCTCGTAGATCCGCACTTCGGTGCCGGTGTTGCCGGCGGCCAAGAGAGTACCATCGGGACTGAAGGCCACGGATTGCACTGGGCTGGGTTGGCGCTCGAACTCGCGCACCAAGTTTACATCGTTGTTTCCGGAGGTCCGGTCCTGGTTCTCCTTGGCTTTGTAAATGCGGAGGCCGCCTTGGGCTCCGCCATAGGCTGCCCAATCTTCACGGGGATGCCGAGCCATGCAGTCGATGGGCTCGAGGAGTTTGTTGACGTCGTCGATGAACTGCCCACTCGAGGCGTCGATGAGCTTCATGGCCCGGTCCCGACTGGCACTCAGGAGTCGGGTGCCGTCGGCGACCCAGGTGGTGCGGAATACCCAGTCGCCGTGGTTTTCGAACTTCATGAGTTCTTTGCCGTCGGAGATGCGCGTTACCCGGACGCTCTTGTCAGCACCACCGGTGGCCACTCGGGTGGCGTCGGGGGACCAGGAAATGCCGAAGAGAGAGTCGGGGGTCCTTCGAAAACCTTGGATTTGACGTGCCTCGGGAACATTCCATATCTGGATTTCACCGAATCGGGCCGGGGCACCGCCGCTGACGGCTAGCGATTTGCCGTCCGGCGAAAAGGCCACCGACTCGATGCGCGGGGATTCGCCCACGAGGCGGCTCGCAAGCTCCCAAGAGGCTGTGTCGATGAGCAAGACCTCATGGTAACCGGCCACCGCCAATCGAGCGCCATCCGGGGACACGTCCAGGGTGCTAATTACTGGGGGTTGGGTGTAGGTGGGGGGTTCCTTCAGACGTGTCGAATAGGCGTCAACCGGGGTGTCGTCTTTGGCTCCTTCTTGAATCCAGCGGGTGATGAGGGCTACCTCCTGCGCAGACAGGGCGTCTCCCTCCTTAGGCATTTCCGGTTCCTTGCCTGCTATCGATGTGATGAGTAGTGATTTAGCGGGATCACCGACTACGAGGTTCGCCCCGTGCTTCCCGTGCTTCATCAGGCCCGCAAACGTGGAGGTGTCCACCTCGCCCTTGAGTTTGTTGGGGTTGTGGCATCCGTTGCAGGAGCGTTTGAAGATCGGCGTCATATCGCGCCACCACGAGACCGATGTTTCTGCGGCGACAACGAAAGAATTGGAGACCAAGAGTCCTAGGATCAGCGAACTGCGCAGGACGGAAGGACTCAAGGTGGAAAGCAGGAAGGAGTTCATGGCTGGGCTTTTTCGGTGGCAGGTCTGTCGGCGGTCTTGGCAGTCGTCTTAGGCGCCTCGGATTCCTGGGCGGTGAGAGTGAGGAGGATCGGTTGGGTTTTCTGACGCCAGACACGATCTTGATGGGAGGCACTAGCTACGACCCGGAACGAGTGTTCCTTGCCCGCCTCAGCCTTCTGCGAAACTTTCAATTGAATGGTTGCCTCAGTCTTGTTGGTGAGAATGAAAGGAACCTGAGCCTCCACGCCCTTGGGTAGATTTTCGAGGTGCAATTGGATTTCACCGGTCAACCCACGTCGTTCCACCTTGACCACGAACTGGGTCTGATTGGCTTCGGACTGGGTGCCATCCGGCAAGGCGACGGCTGACAGGCGGACCGGGTCGGTGCGGAAGAAGGGGGATCCCGGCAACATGGCCGTGAGGAACAGGGGGATGGGCTGGACTGTCAAAGACACCGGTGCCGTCGAGTGGGTGGAAACGCTTTGACCCTGCACCGTAGCCTCGGCGCGGATCATGACAGAACGCAGTCCGGTCTCGGCATTTTGTGCGACTTGCAGCGGGACTTGGGTGCGTGTCTGTCCGGGCGCGAGCGTGACGGCAGGGATTGTGACTCCCGGCAATGGCTCGGCCAGGATGCGGACTTCGCCGTTAAAATTGTCTCTGCGGTTAATCCGGACTTCCAAAACCGTATTGGTATTTTGTTCAGCCAACAAACTGTTGGGCGCGACACTCAGGTCGAAGGGCACTGCTGGCAGAACCGTCAGCCACGCCAACTCAGAGAACTGAACTGCGTGAACAACCGCCTTGCCCGAGTGGTCTCCACTGGCAGAGGCCTTGAGAGGTGTGTACCCCAGGGGCGCGTCTGCATTGGCCGAGATTACCCACCAACCGATGGATGTGCTCGGGCCAAGAATGAGCGGGGGAGCCCAGACGCCCGGCGGCAAGCCTTCGGGCTCGATGCGGATCAATCCGTCAAACCCATTACGGCGGTCCACCTCGCATCGGACGGCCACTGAGCCCCCCCGGGCGACACGGAATCGGCCAACGGTCGTACGGACGTTGAAATCTGCTGCTACATCCGGGGCCTGAAAGCTCATTCGATAGCCGAAGCGATCTCCACCCCGATGGGTTAAATCCCGAAGGGCTACTCGGTATTCGATATCCTTCTTGGCATCGAACTCGATGCGCGCATCTGGGCCCGAAGCGTCGTCATTGCGTTGGAGGACAGCTCCGTTCGTATCCGAAAGGGTCAGGAGTGCGTCGAGTCGGGAACCTAGGGAACGAGCCTTCACCTCGATTACCCACTTTTGGTTGGCGGTGGCTTTGAAGCGGAAGACATCCACATCTTTCTCGGCGCCGATGCGGCCATTGACCACCCGGGGCCAGGTCAGACTCTGGGCCTGATCTGGGGTGTTGTTGGGTTCGGCCTCCGCGGATTCGTCCAGATCGCCCACCTCAAAACTGGCGGGATTGGAAGACCCTTGAGGCGTCCGAGCGCGCACCTCCTGACGCCCTAGGGCTGCACCAGGAGCAATCTGGACGGGCAGGGTCTCAACTCCTTCGAGATTTTTGCCAGCCCATTGCAGTTCGACCGAGCCACCTCGTTTGCCACCGAATGGAAACAGGGATTCTAGGTAGGGCACGTTTCCGGCGACCAGTCGGTAGCGGTAGTCGCCACCTCCCTGAAAACGCAAGTCATGGAGTTCGAGTAGGAACTCCCCATCGGCTGCAGGCGTGAACTCAATGAATGGGTCTAGTCCGTGGGCATCTTCGCTGCGCTGCAGTTCCTTCCCGTCGGCGCTGCGTAGGATGAGGTTTGCGTCTAGGGGAGATCCGTTGCGGTTGGCTTGAAGATCGAAGATGAGGGTTTTTCCGGCAGGGGCCTTGAATCGGAAGAAGTCGGATTCGGTGTTGGCGCTGATCACTCCGGAGACGGCCGCTGGCAAGGGAATTAAGAAAGCGTGGGACCGGTTGGTGTTGGTCTTGGGGTCGGCCAATTCGACGAGATCGCTCAATTGAAAAATCAGAGGGTTTGAGACGCCGTTGGGGCTAGCAACCCGCAGTTCACGAGACCCGAGGGCAGCCTCCGGAGAGACCACGCATTGGAGGGTGATCGATTGGGCGGAATTGATGGGGGCGCTGGACAGCCCACCGGCGTCTCCTTCGAGGGTGACGGTCGGTGACGTGGGCGCTACTGAGACCGCCCTCATCCCGGTTCCGGTGACCAGCACCTCGGAGATTCCAATTAGAGCATCTCCCTTGAGGGTAATATGTTGAGTGGTTCCCCGTCGGATCCAAGTGACCGATGCGGAGTCCAACTTGGGTGCCGATTGTGCGAAGAGGCTCGGGAGCGCGAGCAGCGCTGACACCAAGGCGAGGGTGAATCTCATGAAGAAACAGGAGGGCGTCCGCGGGTTCGGTCTGGGCCTTTGGGGAAATGGGATTTGTGGCGGAGGGGCGGGCTCAGCCGAAAAGGGCACTCACGGGTTCGGCTTGGACCAGTTCACGCGGTTGATTCAAGTGATTCATGACCATCGTGTGCGGGTCAATGCCCAGCGCATGGTACACGGTGGCCACGATTTGGGTCGGGTGGACCGGGGTCTCGGTGGGCGAGGATCCGGTGGCGTCTGATTTGCCGTACAAGGCTCCACGGCGGATGCCGGCACCTGCGATGAGCGCAGTGTAACAATATGGCCAGTGGTCGCGGCCGTCCGGGGAATTCGTGTTACCGCTGGTACTGACGCCGAGGCGCGGGCTTCGCCCGAACTCGCCGAGGGCCACCACCAGGGTTTCTTTCAGCAAGCCCCGCTCGTCGAGGTCTTCCAGCAGGGCGCTGAGGCCGGAGTCGAGTTTGGGACAGTGCAGGTTGCGCAGTGGGCCGAAGTTGGCGGCGTGGGTGTCCCAGGCGTCGACGGTGGGGTCGCCATTGGCCACAGCGGGCCAGTTCATTTGCACGAAGCGGGTCCCGGATTCGAGAAGGCGGCGGGCCAGGAGCAGACCTTGTCCGAAGGTGTGACGGCCGTACTTGTCACGCAGGCTATCCTTTTCTTTAGACAGGTCGAAGGCATCCCGGGCGCGACCGCTGCTCACGAGGTCGAAGGCCTTCTGATAATAACGATCTAAGGCATACTTTTCGACGGCCTTCTCCATCTCCGGCATGGCATCGTTGACGGCCTTCAGGAGGGTGGAGCGGCGGTCGAGGCGTTCCTTGCTAATTTCTTTGCGCAGCGTGAGGTCGTCCAAGTTGATGATCTTGGCCGGATCCTGATAGAAGTAGTAGGGATCGTAGGCGGCTCCGAGAAAACCAGCCGTACCGCCCTTGCCGATGACGTTGGATTCCTGAAGCGGTCGCGGCAGCATCACAAAGGGAAGCATCGGGATGTCCAACGGCTTGAGCCGGGAAATCTGAGAGCCCATGTGCGGGAAGTCATTGGGGGCCGGGGGTTCTAACTGACCCGAGGGCGAGACGCGGTCCGGCGTGTAGCCGGTCATGATTTGGTAAATAGCCGCCGTATGATTGAAGAGCCCAGCCGGCGTGTAGCTCATTGAGCGGATGAGCGTGGCCCGATCGATTTGCTGGGCCAACTTCGGCATGACCTCGCTGAGCTGAATGCCCGGTACTTTGGTTCGGATGGGCTTGAAGTCGCCGCGGACATTGGACGGGGCGTCCGGCTTCGGATCCCAGATGTCGATATGGCTCGGACCTCCCTGCAAGTAAATCATCAAGACCTGCTTGGCCGATCCCCAGCCGTTCTTGGGTTGGCCGGGCGCGGGGCCGGTGGTCTTGGGTTGTTCGGCTTGGAGGCGCAATATATCGGCCAGGCTCAGACCGAGCAGGCCAGCACCGCCGAGGCGCATGAATTCTCGGCGGCTGTAACCGTCGCAGGTGGCACCAGAGAGACCAGGAATAGAGATCATTGTAGGGGAGTGGTGTGTGGTTTTCTCTCAGGGTTAGCGATTGAAGAGGAAGGCCGGGCTGTTAATGAGCGCCCACGCCAAATCTTGAGCCCCTTCCAGGCGTTGGGCTCCTGCGCCGAGGCGGATGGAGTTCAATTCTTTGGAAGTCGGAAGACGGCAAAGGCAGCTGAGATAGATTTCTTCGATCACCTTTAGGTCGTCCGGTTGTTCAGCGACGAGTTTAGCAAAACGGTTGTCAGCATGGTTCACGCAGTCGCCCAAGGTCTTGCCATTGATCAGGTTCAAGGCGTGGGAGAGTGTCACGTTGCTGCTGCGCTCACATTCGCAGGCGCTCTGGCGCTTGGGGCGTCCGAAGAGCGTGAGGAAATCGTTTCCGGCCACCATACCATCGGGCAACTGCGCGGCGCGCAAACCGTCGGGAAGGTTGGAGAATTGCAAAGGCCGGCCCGTGGCCATGGCGATGGAGTCCAGCATTTGCTCGGCGCTCAGTCGACGGGGCAAGGAATGCGAGAAGTTGACCAAGTCGTCTTCGTTCCAACGGTTGGGTACGATGCTCAGTTGGTAAGTCCGCGACAGGACCAGATAGCGGATGAGTTTTCGGACATCGTGCCCGTCGGCCACAAAACGAGCCGTGAGGGCATCCAGTAGGGCGGGATTGCTCGCAGGATTTCCCGCGCGGATATCATCCACCGGGTCGATAATCCCGCGACCGAAAAAGTAGCTCCAAAATCGGTTCACCGTCGATTTGGCGAAGTACGGATTGTCCTTGGAGGTCAGCCAAGCAGCAAAGGCCTCCCGGCGGTCTTCCCCCGGGGCTATGGATTGGGTTTCGCCATAGGGCACCTTGGGCGCCACCACCGCGTCATCCTTGGGGTGCTTGATCTCGCCGCCCTGGTCGTTGTGGTAGACGACTTCCTCGGAGATCTGCTCATAGGCATACGACTCACCCGTGCGGATGAGGTGGTCGCGGCCGAGGGTTCCACGCTTGAAGGCTACTTGGGCGAAGAACGCGCCGAATTCGTAGTACTGGTTCTGGGTCCAGCGCTCGAAGGGGTGGTCATGGCACTTGTTGCAGTTGAAACGCACCCCGAGAAATGTTTGGGAAATATCCTCAGTCATCTTGCCGGAATCGCGCAGGGCTCTGAGGTAATTTCCGGCCGGGTTTTCAAAGGTGCTGCCCTTAGCGAGTACCAGTTCACGGGCGAACTGATCGAAGGGGCGGTTCGTCGCAAACTGGTCACGGATCCAGCTTCGGAATACCCAAACACCTTTTTTACCGAGGTTTTCGGAGTTGCACTGGAGCAGGTCCGCAAACTTGTTGGCCCAGAATTCTGAGTACGCGTTGGATCCGATGAGGCTATCTACCAACGTCTCCCGCTTTTTCGGGGAATCGGTGGGGTCGCTCAGAAAGGTCCGTACCGCTTCGGACGTCGGGGGTTGGCCGGTGATGTCCAAAAAGACCCGGCGAATGAACTCAGCGTCGTTGCACAGTTCGCTGGGGTTCATCTTCAGGCGCTCCAGTTTCGCGTTCACCGCCCGGTCGATGAAGTTGTACTCCGGCATCGCGGCGAACCGGAATCCGGTGCGGTCTCCCATGACGGTGACCTCGCGCGCATCGTAGAGTCCTTCATAGCGAACTAGCACAGCCATCTCGCCTCGGCGCAGCGGAATTACTGTGCTGCCTTGGACGAGGGCCACTTCCTCATTGTTGCTACTCAGGACGGCCTCACGGGTCACATCGCGGGTGGAACCATCGGGATAAGTGGCGACCACCAGGAATTGATGGCGACGACCGGGCAAATCGAGTTCGACCTTCTCCGGAAGAATTTGGATGCGGGTGGGCCGATTGGAGGAGACCTGCTGGAAGTGGGCACCTTCGGAAATCCACTGACGCAGGGTCTTGTGGTAGCGCGAACCGGGCACCAGCGCCTGACGCCCCTCGTGCGGAATATCTGCCAAGGGTTTCTGCAGCATGAGGGATTCATCGACATGGACGCGGTTGAACCGTCGGCCGCTCAAGTCGTTGATCAATGCTTGGTAGTCGTATTCCGGATCGTAGCCACGCAGCGCCAGTTTGAAGCCATTCTTCCCCTTGGCCGAACCATGGCAGGGTCCGGAGTTGCAGCCGGTCCGGCTCAGGATAGGCTCGATGTCCCGGACGAATCCTACTTCGGGGGAAGCGATGCTGAGGACCTCGACCTCCAAGCGAGTGCTCTTGCCCGCAGCGGTGATCGTGACGGCCGATTTTCCTGCCTGGCGAGGGACGAGATAACCATCGCTATCCACTTCGAGGGCGGCCGACTCGGGCTTCAAACGAGCCACCGCGCTGAGATCGACCCAGGAACCGTCGGTGCATTCCCCAAGGACCAGTACCTTCCGAGAATCTCGGCCATCGAGCAACGTGAGTCGGTTCGGTTCCAGTTTTAGCGAGCGGATGGCCGGCACCGAAGGAAGGGCTGGGATCGGTTTGTCGGAGCCACGTTCGGCGGAGTGCAGGGCAGGGCAGGGCAAGGACATACCCACGCACAGGGCAGCCATCCAGAATGTTAGGGGCAGACGCATAGGGCAGAAGGGATTTAACAAGACCTTAACGAGGTCGCAGCCGTGGACACAAGAGGCGTTCCCGGGATGTGAAGGTTTTCTGAACCTCGTGGCGATCTCGGAGCCTTCAGGGCCTCGAGCCCGGAGCGATTGACGGAGGTCCGTTGTTTCGTTGCTTGGGTCTCCCAGAAATCCTTAGAGACAACGGCGACTGCGTCCGTGTAAGGTTGGCCAGTCCAATCGTCCTTTTTGTTTTCGTTTAGCCGTCTCCATTTCCGATGAAGAGCAACTCCGTCTCCAAGCGCTCCGGTATTCTTGCTGGTGGCAACTGGATCATCGACCGGGTCAAGATTGTCGATGCCTATCCCGGGCTCGAACAACTGGCCAACATCAAAAGCCAACACCAAGGTACTGGAGGCTCTCCCTACAATGTACTTCTGGATCTAGCCAAACTAGGGGTGGAGTTTCCGCTTCTGGGGGCTGGTCTCGTGGGCAAAGATACCATGGGGGCTTCCATCCAAGATGATTGTGCCAAGCACAAAATCGATACCCGGTACCTGAAGTCCACCGTCGAGGCTGAAACGAGTTACACCGACGTCTTCACCGTTCAATCGAACGGTAAGCGCACCTTCTTCCACTACCGCGGTGCCAATGCGCTGTGGGACGGTAAGGATCTCGATTTCTCGAAGATTAAGGCCCGCATCTTTCACTTGGGCTACCTGCTGCTGCTCGACAAGATGGATGTCGTTTCCAAAGACGGCACCACGGCTGCAGCCAAGCTGTTGGCGGCCGCCCAGGCGGCAGGCATGAAGACCAGCATCGACGTGGTCAGTGAAACAGGTGACCGCTTCAAGACCGTGGTGACGCCAGCGCTCAAGCACTGCGACTACGCGATTATCAATGAGTATGAGGCGGGAATGGTGACGGGTTTCCGCATCCGCAAGGAAGGTGTTCTGGATACGGTTTCGTTGCGCCATGCGGCGGGCGCCATTCTTCAGTTCGGCGTCAAAGAACTGGTAGTGATCCATTTTCCGGAGGGCTGTTTCGCCCGCACCCGTGACGGCAAGGATCACTGGCAGCCGTCGCTCAAGGTACCGGTCAAGGCCATTGCCGGTTCAGCGGGAGCTGGAGATGCATTTGCTGCCGGAGTGCTGTTGGGCCTCCACGAGGGTTGGGATCTCCAGAAGTCTTTGCTAACAGGTGTCTGTGCGGCCGCAGCGTCGTTGTCAGATCCCACCTGCACCGGAGGTATGAAGACTTTGGCGCAAGTAGAAGCGCTGAAGAAGAAGTACGGTGTGCGTCCGCCCCTGGAACCAAACGAGGATTGATCGACGGATTGATCGATCGATCGATGGATTGATCGAGTCAATTTGCTCCACCAATTCATTCACTAACACGAAGGCCGCAGGAATTCCTGCGGCCTTGTTCGTTGGCAAGCCTAACTGCTGAGGTTCAGGGCAATTCTTCGATGGAGAGGTCCTTGAATTGGACCCGGGTCTTTCCGTCTCCGTGGATTTGCACTGCTAGTTTGCCATGGGGCATCACCTTGGGATCTTTTTCTGTGTAGTCCACGGTTTGGACACCGTTGATTTTCAGGGTCACTCGATTGCCTGTGGCGCGAATTTCGTACCGGTTCCATTGCCCCGGTTTCACGGCCTTCTTCACGGTTTCCGGGTCAGGTTTAGCGAGGATGGTGTTGCGTCGGGATTCGTCGTAAAGCGCGCCATACCAACCCTCTCCAATGTCGGCCTGGTATCCAGCCATCTCGTGGTGGTTCGGGATGCGTTCGCTGCGGATCTGGACTCCGGAGTTCACGAATCCTTCGGTCCCCTCGATCTTGAACTGCAGGCGTAGGACGAAGTTGGTGTAACTGCGGGTGCTGGCGAGGAACTCGTTGCGTTGGGCGCGCTGATCTATGCGGCCGGCCGTGATGGCTCCCTCTTGAACCGACCAGACCTTCAGGTCGCCTTCCCAGCCAGTGAGGGTCTTTCCATCAAAGAGCGACTTGGATTCACCGGCCCACATCGGGAGTACCAACGTGGCGATGGCGAGGAGACGGATTTTGAGGGGATTCATGTTTTAGAGCTTGGGGCTTCACTTCGGGCGAGTCCAGCGCCGGTGAAGGCGCCGGACCGGGTTTGCATTCGGAGAGTGGGTTCCTTCAAGTGGAGGGGCCCGATCAACGACCTCGTTCGTGCAGCCTCTTGGAAGGGCTTCACCTTCCATGCGCAATGCTGTGAGGGATCGACAGAGAAACGCCCCGCGGGCTCGAGATCTCGGGCCGGGCGGGGCGCGCTGAAAGACGGCGTGTTAGGAGAGGATCCGTCGACCTTCGTCGAGGAAGATGCCCTTGAACATCATCTCCAAGGCCTGCGGGTTGGTGGCCTTTCCAAGGGCTTCCTTCTCGTTGATCTTGCCAGCCTTGACGAGGTCGTACAGCGCCTGGTTGAAACTCTGCATGCCGTCCTCGCGTCCAGTCTCGATGGCTGCTCCGAGTTTCTCCAGGCGGTTCTCTTCGAGCATTTTTCGGACGGTGGGCGTGTTGATGAGAATCTCCAGCGATGGGGTTACGCCTCCATTGACAGTGGTCACCATGCGTTGGCAGACGACCGCACGCAGCGTGGCCGCCAATTGCCGCCGGATTTGTTCGCGCTCCTCCGGCTTGAAGAAGTCGAGGATTCGGCCAATCGACTGGGAGGCGTTCTGGGTGTGCAGCGTGGAAAGCACCAGGTGGCCTGTGTCGGCAGCACTGATGGCGGCCTGGAAGGAAATGGCATCGCGCATTTCGCCGACCATGATGATGTCCGGATCTTGGCGAAGCACGTGCTTCAAGCCGGCCTGAAAGCTGCCGGTATCCAAACCAATTTCTCGCTGTTCGACCACGGACTGGTTGTCTTCGAAGACGAACTCGATGGGGTCTTCCAGGGTGACGATGTGCTTTTTGAAGTTGGCGTTGATGTGCTCGATCATCGCCGCCAGCGTCGTGGACTTGCCGGACCCGG
>SYMJ01000013.1 GCA_005805505.1 Verrucomicrobiales bacterium
CCGATGGCGATGGCGATGCCGGTCAGCGACATGATGTTCGAGGAAATACCGAACTGCTGCATGAGCAGGAAGGCCGTCAGAATGGACAGTGGCAGAGGCAGGGTAACGATGACGATGCTCCGGAAATGCCAGAGGAACAGAATGTGGGCGAGGGTTACCAGAATCACCTCTTCCCACAGTGCGTGTTTCAGGGTGTCCAGGGTGCGGTCAATGAGATCGCTGCGATCGTAGAAGGGGCGGAGGCTCACCCCGGGCGGAAGGCTCGGTTGGATTTGGGCGATGCGTTCTCGCGTTTTTCGGATGACTTCGCGCGCATTCTCGCCGGTCCGCATGACGATGACGCCTCCGACCCGCTCCTGTCCGTCGACATCCAGCGCGCCCCGCCGGAAGTCGCCGCCTAAGCGAATGTGAGCCACCTCGCGCAGCAGCACCGGAACACCATTGGTTTCCGACAGCACCACTTGCTCCAATTCGTCGGTGCTTCGAATTAACCCGACGCCTCGAACCACGTATTCGCGTCCGTTCTCTTCGATGACCTTGCCTCCGACGTTAATGTTGGCCCGACCCACGGCTTCAAGAACCCGGCCCAAGGTAATGCCGACGGCCCGCAGCTTGGCGGACGACACCTCGATCTGGTACTGGCGCACAAACCCACCGATCGAGGCCACCTCGGCCACACCTGGGATGGACTGGAGCGGGTAGCGAATGAGCCAGTCTTGAATGCTGCGTAACCGACCCAAATCGTATCCACCCTCGGGAGCCAGGGCCGGATCTACCTCCAGATAGTATTGATACACCCAGCCCAGCCCGGAGGCATCCGGACCTAGTTTCGGCACGACACTAGTCGGC
Source organism: Verrucomicrobiales bacterium (assembly GCA_005805505.1). GTDB lineage: Bacteria > Verrucomicrobiota > Verrucomicrobiia > Limisphaerales > UBA9464 > SXXZ01. The sequence goes on from SYMJ01000013.1 coordinate 850, forward strand.
AGTAAGCCGGTGATTTGATTTAAGCGCTCCAGCACCCGGGTGCGGGCGAAATAATTGTCGATGGAGTCTTCGAACAGCACGGTGATGAGAGAGAAACCCGTCATGCTGGTGGCTCGGACGCTGCGCACTCCCGCCAGACCTTGTAGGTTGGCTGACAGTGGGTAGGTGATCTGGTCCTCGACCTCCTGAACACCCCGGCCGGCCCAGTCGGCGAAGACGGTGACTTGGTTTTCACTCAGGTCCGGTATGGCATCGACCGGAGTTCGGTACACGGCCCGTATTCCCAACGCGACGAGCATCAAGGTGCCGCAAAGTACGAGAAAGCGCTGGCGCAGAGAGGCTTCGATGAGGCGAGCAATCACGGCTTCTCCTTCAGTTCGAGACCACAATCGATCATCTTAGCCCCGAAGAACGGGTTGCGGACCTCCGCGCGTTTCTGCAACCAGCCCGCCCGTTTGGGAGCCGATGGAATCGCTCGATCGACCATCGGGCATTCGAACGTTCGGACTCCCGCCTCCCATCCTTGACGGTGGGCCCACCGGGCTAGGTCTACGGTGGTCCGTGATTGGTCGAGAAACCATTTCCGAGCCTCCGCAAGACTAGAAGGAGGCCTGGAAACCGGTGGAACGGAAACCGATGCGATGGATTTCTGGAGGGTTTCTGGAAGGCTTAAGCCTGGCAGGGTGGCCCATTGGCGGAGGGCCTCTTGATGAGGTGGGAAGCGTCGCAAAATTTCTCGAAACACCTCCAACTGATCCGAGGCGAGCGCTTCGGACAAGTCGGCCGAGAGTTGCAGAAACCCCGCCAAGGGAAGTGGTGCGGGAGATCGACTTAGTAAGGTTGATGAAGCCTGGGAATTAGATTTATCGCCACTGTCGCCACTGTCGCCACTGTCGCCGCTTTGGAGTTGGGATTGAGCATCGATGAGGAAGGCCGCCTGGGTCACCACGCGTTCTCCGGGTTTTAGGCCATCTAGCACTTCGGCCAAGTGGTCGCCGATGCGGCCGATGCGAACCTTCCGGGACTCATAGGCCCCGGCGCCGAGGCTTAAGTAAACCACCGGTTGCCTCCCGTTCCACAGGAGGGCGCTGCGTGGCAGGGTGCGTGCGGTTTCGACGCAGGCGATCTCGGCCATGGCGGTTACCCGGTGGAGCAACCGTCTGCGAGGGCCATCGGCCGTCTCCTCGATCGGATTGGGGACCTCAACGCGCACTCGGGTGCTCCGGGTCATTGGGTCGAAGTTCGGATCAATGAAACTCACCTGGCCGGTGATGACTCCGCCGTTCCAGGAAGCGGTGGTGATGCGGGCCGATTGGCCCACCCGGAGCCATTGGCGGTCCGACTCGTAGGCCGTGAGTTGAACCCACATGGTGGAGAAATCCGCCGTCTCAAAGAGGCGTTGCCCCTCGGTGACGTACTGCCCCTCGTACACCTGTTTGAGCACCACCGTGCCATCGGCTGGAATCGTAAGATCACTGGTTAGGGCGCTGGGAGACTTGTCCTTGAGCGCATCGATTTGCCGCGGAGTTAGGCCCATTTGAATTAAGCGCTGTCGGGCGGAGGTCAGGATCGGTGTCAGGTCGGTTGAGGCGCCGGCGGGTTCCGGGTGCGGTTGTTTGCTGAGGGCCACGTACTCGCGTTCTGCGGTGAGCAAACTTGGAGAATAAAGGGTTAGCAGGGGGTCACCTGCCCGGATTTCTTGACCCAGCCGGTTGACTGTAAGGCGCTCAATGCGCCCGGCCACAGAGGCAGAAATCATCCTGTGGCGGGTGTCGTTGTCTTCTAGGGTCCCCGAGAGCCGCAGGTTGCGGATGAGGGGGGATTCAGAAACCTCACTGGTTTCGAGGTGGATTAATTGAATCGAATTAGTTCCGAGGACGACAACAGGCCCCTCCGCAGTCGCTCCAGAATCCCCCTCATAAACCGGGCTCAATTCCATACCGCAAATGGTGCATCGTCCCGGTCGGTCGGACCGTATCCACGGATGCATCGGCGACTGGTAGAACCGCACGGATCGTGGACGAGAGGGGGCCATACCTATTGGTTGGGAAACCGTGGATGTCTGGGGAAGATCCTTATGGGACCGGAGGACCCAGAATCCGGCACCGGTCAGGAGACCAGCGACGAAGACAGCCAACAGTAGCAGGCGAGAGGTTTTCATGGAGCAGGAGAAGGGCTTGAACGAGGAGAAGGGGGGTGGGGTAACTCGTGCCAACCGCAGAGCAGCAGGAGTTCGGCGATGGCGGACCATTGTTCGGCGATGGCGGTGGCCTGATTGGATTGTGCATCGAGCCATTGCCGACGCAGATCCAGTGTGTCTCGCAGTTCACCAGGACCGGCGCTCAAGGCCGCAGTGGCGGTGTCCAAAGCGGTGCGGAGACGAGGCAGAAGCGTTTCCTCCGCCAGTTCGGCCCGGATGCGGGCGTTCTCGATGCGAGATAACCAATGGTGAATCTCCACGGTGACTTCCGCTTCCAGATTGGCCACCTCGCGGTGTGCGGCTTCAAGCCGGAGGCGATCTCGGGTGAGGTCCTTGCGGTATTGGTCTCCGTTAAACCAGGGAAGGGAGAGAGACAAGGTGGCCGCCCCGTTCCTCAGGCCGCCGTCTCCGGAGTACTGACGGGTATCAAGCCCTAGCGACAGGTTGGGGCGTCGGGAGCGTCGGGTGGCATCGACCCGGGCGGAGGCTTCATCGCTCAACTTTCGAGCCACCCGCAACTGGGGTTCCGCGGCGAGAGCGCGGCGCGGCCAATCGTGTTGATAGGTAATGGGTGCGGCTTTGGACGGCAGTTCCCAAGGCCCGACCGCGCGGTCGATGGGGTGGCCCAAGACACGATTGATGCGCGCCGCGGCATCCTGAGTATCGATTCGCAGGAGCCTGGTTCGCGTCTCGGCTTGGGATAATTCGTTGCGGACTTGGAGGAGCACCGCGGCGGTAACCCCACCGGATGCGTGGCGTGCCTCCAAGGTGTTGAGGATTCGGCGCAGCCAAACTTGATCGGCTTCAGTGAGATCGATGCTGCGATGGAGCAAGGCCATTTCCAGGAGTCGTTCCATGAGGTCTCGATGGAGTATGCCAATTCGGGTATTAGCCATTTCTCGGGCGGTCTTGGCCTCGGCTTCGGCGAGGGCACGGGCCGCAGTTTCCTTGCCGAAGACGGGCAGCGTCTGGGTGATTCCGAGGGCGATATCGCCTTCCTCTGAAGCCTGGGCTCCTCGGGAGGTGAAGCCGAGGCCTCCAGCTCTGAGAGTTGGATCGGCCCACTGCCGCGTGGCTTCGGCCTGGGCCTTGGCAGCACCCGCCCGCAGTTCCAAGGCTTGCAGGCCGGGGTGACGGTCCGGGATGGATTCGGCCAATTGGTGGACGGCCAACGGCGTGACGACCTCGGCACGGCAGTGCCAGGCCACCAGAAGGCCGACGACCCAACCGCCGATTTGGTTCGGTAGCCGGAAAAGGACAGGCGAAGAATTCATGGATGGAACCAACGGGAGATCTGGAACAGGACTGAAGCGCTGGACGCTTTCTTGGTCTTGGGGAGCACCGTCACGGGATGCCTGAAACAGGAATTCCGACTGCGGCTGGGTTTTAGAAGGTCGTTTGTGGAACGACCTTTAGGTCCGGATGCCTGGAGGTGAGCAGGCCGGACTCAGGGATCGATCAGACTCCGATGGGGGGCGCCAGACTTCGGAGCCCGGACCCAAGGATCACCGAGGGCTCAAAGCCGGCATCCCATCGGGGAACGGCCTGATCTGACATGCGTGGTCGGACTGCGGCTGTCCGATGCTGCCAGGAAAAAACGGCAGCCCCGCATAATTCGGAGCCAGAACTCCTTTGTGGAAACGGAAGAATGAGCGGAGCCCACGTCGGAGGCTCCAAATTGAGCGTCCCCTGGATCACCGCCTGGGGAGAGCACGGGTTGGCCGGAGACGGGGATTCCGGATCTTGGGATGCGTTATGGGGACGTGAGACCGAATGCGCGGTCACGTCGGTTTGTATCCGGTGTGAGGGCTTGGACCGGGCGCAGCAGCTGTGGGAAGATTTGGTGGCTCCCGTGGGGGACAGCCAACTGCCGCTCAAACCCCCATGGCAATGGGCCACGCAGAACGATTGGGACACCAGCCAAACCCAAATCATCATCGCCGCAAATGCGCGGAAATGTCTAGGGAGGTGGGAGGTCGCCAATTTCATGACAGACACCACATATCGGCCTTCATACCAGCAGCGTCAAGGATCCTCAGGTCAGGATATTATTGAATC
>SYMJ01000140.1 GCA_005805505.1 Verrucomicrobiales bacterium
CAAATTAGTGCTACGCACCGCAAATCTTGAACACGGGCCGTAAAAATAAACCAGTCAAAATACAAACGAGCCCGGTTCACAAACAACTATTCAGATGCAGATGAATCAGCCCTGCCCGATCCCCCGGTCTTTGGCGGACGGTCGAGTCCGAAGTCAAAGCCTCATGAGGACGATCCTCGATGCGAAAGAGGAACAAGGGGCCGGCCTGCCCCGCCGTTCATATCCTAGCGGTCGGAACCTAGCGTTCGGATCCAATTAAGACAAACCGGGTTCCGCCGCAGTGGTGCCACGGGTTCTGCGGATGCGGGCTTGGGAAACCTCGCATCCGCAGACGATCGCTTATCGCGAGCCTGCCTGCCGACCAACCCTTAGTTCTTCGGCTGGATGCCCTTGGGGGCGTCCGTGGCCGCGGGCTTGGCTTCGGCGCCGATGGCGAACAGGTGGGTCTGGCTGGCGACGTACATGGTGCCGTTGGCCACGATGGGGGTGCTGTATACGGGAGCTCCGAGATTGGTCTCGCTCAAAACTTGCGCCTTGGCCCCGCCCTTGGCGGCCAATACCACGAAGTCGCCGTCCTCGTCGCCGACATACACTTTACCGTCGGCCACCAGGGTCGAGCCCCACATGTGGGCCTTCATGTCGTACACCCAGTGCAGCTTGCCCGTCTCGGCATCGAGGCAGTGCACGAAGCCGGAGAAGTCGCCGATGAAGAGCAGGCCCGTGGCCGGGTCGATGCTCACGCTGGAGATCGATCGCTTGATGCCCTTGTAATCCCACACGATGCCGGTCTGGGTCAGGTCGCCCTTCTTGGTGGCGTCGAGGCAAACCAAGCGGCCCACGCCTTCACCGTGCTCGGGATCTTGGCCCGTGGCCACGTACACGCGGTTCTTGTAGAAAACCGGGGTAGAGTTGATTTCGCTGGGACCTTCGGCGGCAGGATACTTATAGGCCTTGCCCGACTTGTCGGCCTTGTACTCGGGCGGGTTGAGGTCGGCCCAGAATATCTTCTTGAGGTAGTCGGTGTCCTTGTCCTCGTCACGGTCGAGCGGTGCGCCTGGCAAAATGGGGACGATCTTGGATCCACTGCCCTTCTGCGGCTTGGCGTCGAGGGCGTATACCACACCGTCGCCACCGCCGAAGAAAACGAGGTTCTGGCCACCCACCTTGCCGGTCGAGGGCGAGGTCCACTGACCGTGGAAAATCCGCGGGCCAACGCCCACGTTGTCTTCGCCAACGAGCTTGCCGGTCTTGGCGTCGAGCGCGATGAAGCTCGGGGAAGTCGGCGACGGGATGTTGACGTGGGTCCAGTCCTGCCCGTTGGAGGTGCAAATGTAGAGGATGCCGTCGACCATGAGCACCGAGCTGTTGGAAGCGTTGTGCGGAAACACTCCCAGCTCATCCATCATGTCGTAGCGCCAAATGAGGTCGGCGTCCTGCTTGGAGGGATCGACCGGCGCGGACTCCTTCGGTGTGTCCTTGGCCATGTACTTGGCCTCGTCGGTGTACGGGCCTTCGTTGCCATTAGCCATGCCTTCGGTGTCGAGGCACAGCACCTCGCAGCGACTGGTGACGATCCAGAGCCGGTTGCCCACCACCAGTGGCGAAGCCAGGAGGCCCAGGCTCTCCCAGTCGTTGACCTTGCCCGACTTGAGCTTGGGAACCACCAACTGCCACAGGAAGGCGCCGGTCTTTTCGTCGAAGCAATACAAGATCGAGCGGTCACCCACCTGCTTCTTGTCGCGGGGCGACTCGTTGTTGGTGCCCACGTACACCTTGCCGCCGGCGACCACCGGATTGCCGTAGCTCTGCGAGCCCAGCTTCACGGCCCACTTCACTCCCTTGGTGGTGGCCAGGTCGATCTCCTCGGTGCCGGTCTTCAGCTTGCCCGGCTCAAAGCGATCGGGCAGGCCCTTGGCGGGCGAGTAGAAGTTGCGGCCCGGATCGTTGCCGCCCCATTGGGGCCAATCTTCGGCGCGCGCCAGAAGGCCAGCACTCAGCAGTGCGGCGGTGAGAAGCGGAAGTGCGTTCATGGATGGGGAAATGAAACGGGGTTTCGTTCAGTCAGGCAAAGAGTGTCGGAGAGGGTTGAGCAAGGTTCGCTCAGTTGGCGGTGACGCGAATGTTGTCGACGGCCACGCGCATCTCTTGGGGCGAGAATCCATAAAGGCCCGGAGAACCATTGGCATGGGCCTTTTTGTGGGGCACCTCGATGGTCCAGGTCTCGGGCTCAGGGTCGCCCTTCTTCCAAGCCTTGCCGCGCACCACGCCGGAGCCGTCGGCAGCCACGTCAACGCGGGTCTTGAGGTGGTACCACGTCTCCGGGGCCCACTTGAAGGGCACGGCCACCTTAATGCGCTCCTGGTTGGAGTTGACCTCCAACTGTTGGGAATTGCCTTTCAGGATGATGGCATAGCGCTGATTGATGACGCCCACTTCAGACATCTTGCGCTTGTTGCCTTCGCTCAAGACCTCGGCCTCGACCGTGTAGTTCTTCATGTCAGGGAAGCCGAAGAAGACCTGGCCGCGCTGGAAGAGCTTGTTTTCGATGGTTTTAACGAGGGCCTGATTGGTGCCGCCGGCCGCATCTTTGCCGCGCACTTCGAAGCGGAAACGGGCGGAGTTCCACGGCAGCGGCGGATACGCGAAGGGCGTGGGCGACTCCACCGTGTTGGTGGTGATGTTGGTCAGGGCGAAGGTCTGGAAGTTCTGCACCAGCGGCAACCCAGGCAGCACGCGGCCCTTGATAAAGCCCGAGATAGCCTTGCCGTCGGGACCCTGAAGAGTGGCCTTGAACTGGCCAGCGCTGCCGGCCGGGGCCAGTTCGGCGACCAATTGGCCCGCCGCATTGAAGGATCCCTTGAGGGTGGCCTTGACGAGCGCGGTGGGCGGGATGAACGGCTCCCACTTGAGAGACTTCGGATCCACGTTTTCAGCCACGGTGAAGCCGTTGGCATCCAGCACACGCACGCGGAACGACTGGGTCTGACCGGGGCGCAGCAGCACCTCGTAGGGAATGGCCTGCAATTGGGCAGCCGGTCCGGGCTTGGGCCAGGCGGCCGGGGCGGGGTTCGCCGTCAGGCCGGCATTGCGACCCTTCTGGCCGAAGGCGTAGAGCTTCTTGTCCGTTTGCAGGTAGACCTTAGCGTTGTAGCCCACAGGCGAGCCGAAGACGCGGCCAGTGACCTGAGTGCGGCTGACTTCCTCGGCACCGTCGGCTCCGGGTCGCAACACGAGCAAATCGCCATTGGCGACACTGTCGGCGTCGGACGAGGCGGCCGCGGTGGCATCTTTCAGGGTGACGTACATACCCACATACAACAGGCCATCGGCGTAGAAGGGCGTGCTTTGGCGCTGCTCAATACCGACCTTCTTCTTCCACAGCACCTTGCCGGTGGCGGCCTCGACGGCGGCCAAGTCTCCGGTGCCAGTCACTTCATACAGCGTGTCGCCCACCACCACGGGCGAGCTGGCCAGCGAGCCGACACTGTTGCGCCATTGCTCGAAAACTTTGGGCCCGAAGACGTGCGGCGTGGTGGCGTTGGTGGGCTGAACTTCCGAGGGGGCCGGAATGCGGAAGAGGGCCATGCGGCCGATTTCCGACGAATCCAGATTCTCGGACTCGTGCAAGGCCACCAGGTTGTCTTTCCAGCGCACTAGCGAGGCATTAATGCCGCCCTTGGCGCCGGCCTTGGCAAAGGGGAATCGCCAGAGCGGCTCGCCGGTCCGGGCGTTGATGGCCAAAATAGAACTGTCGCCGCCGGCGCTGTACAGCACGCGCTTGCCGCCCCAGAGGTCGAGCCACGGTTGGGAGAAGGTGTTGTCTTGCGGACGGTCGCCGGGAGCGCTCGACCACACCAATTCGCCGGTCTTTTTATCGAAGGCGTAGAAGCGGTCGCCGGCGGCTCCATGAGCACCCCAAGAACTGGTGATGCCGCGCACGATCACCAGTTCATGGTCGATGACCGGGGTGGCCGTACGAGAATTGGGGAAGGTGAGCCGGCCGAACTCCTCCATCATGGAATGCTTCCACAGCAATTTGCCCTCGGGCGAAAAGGCCATGAGCAAGCCCTGCGTGTGCTGGGCGTAAATGTTGCCCGTCTCTGGATCCACCGTCGGCGACGAGGTCGCATACCGCAGGTAAATGGTGTCGCTCAGGAAGTCGCTCTCGCCGTGACGCCAGAGTTCCTGGCCAGTCTCGGCGTCGAAGCAGGCGAGGAACTCTTGGAGGTCCTGGCCGTCGCCTTGATAGCCGTTGATGTAGAGGCGACCGTCAGCGATGACCGGCGTGCTCTGGCCCGGGAAATCCACGCTCCAGAGGGGAGCCTTGGCATCAAGCTTTTGCGGCAATCCCTTCTCGGTAGACACCGAGGTCCCCAAGGGGCCACGCCACGTGAGCCAGCCATCGGCGGCCGACAATTGCAGGGACAGGGCGACAACACCGGAAAACAAAGCAGCGACTGAGAAAGCGTTCATGACGGAGAGGCGTTTCCGAAGAGGATCAAACTTGGCGGTCCTCCCCCAGACTGGCAAACCAAATGATACGGGTACGTATCAAATGGCAATGGCGGGCGAGACTCAGAAATCCCCTCGGGGAGATATAAGCAGCAGCGGTCAGACGTTTGAGTTCCGACCGCTGCTGCGTGAGGATTGAATCCGGCTTCCCGATCAGGCGGCCCGATCAGGGTTTGCGGAGGCGATAGAATGCGGCTGCCTCGTCGGTGACGGCAGCCGAGTTTTCGTCGCCGACCACGGTCGAATCGACTGGGGACCAATTGGCTGAGGCACCCAAATTGGCGGTTCGTTCCAGACGATACCCTTCCTCAGACTTCGGCCAGACCACCCGAAGACCGGTGGCTAGGCGCCTCAATTGCAATGCCGGTTTCTCAGCGGAGACCGTGAAACGATTAACCACGGTCGGTTGCGCCAACAGCAGCTGATCATTGATCTGGTTGGCTGCATAACTCGGGAGACCGTAGGTGGTCACACGCAACGCACGGGTGGCTGAATCAATTTCAAACTCCGTCCAACCGTAGGTGAAGGTCGCAACCGACCCTCCAGTCTCAACCCGGTAATCCAAGCCTGAATCCTCCAGCCCGAGCGGGGTGTATCCCAAGGGTTGGATCTGAGCATTGACCAATCCCGTCATGGCCTGGTCCTTCTGAACCGGTGTCAGCAGGGCATCGAAGGCAGTCCGATTAGGAAGTTTCAAGGACGCGAGGAACTGGCTCAACAACGTCCCGGATCCCGACGGCACTCCTGCAGCCAAATCCAACACGGTGGGGCCAAACGGCGCGTCATAAGCAATGGAACCGGTGGTGATCTCCCAGGAGCGCACCGGAATTTGAGGCGCGGCCGGGCTGCCGGGCTGGTAGCTCAAATTGTTAATCAATGTCCCGTGGATGTCCGCCGCGATGAACACCACGTTGCGGATGCGGTTGGTGTGGATGAACCCGAGGATATCCGAACGCTCGGCGGCATACCCCTCGAACCGGTCGCTGGCGGCCAACACTCCGAGATTCTGGATGGGTTCCGGAACACCAATAAATTTCCAAATCACTCCGGCCTTTTCCGCGGCCAACAAATCGCTCTTCAGCTCACTGAGTTGGGCTTGTCCGAGCATCGTGCGGCGCGGAAGCGCTTGTCCGGTCAACGGATTGAGATCCATCGACTGGGAGAGGAAAGCTCCCACCTGCAAGGCGTTGTTGGGATCCTCGGGAGCGGTCAGCTCGGCATCCCGAAACGATCGCGCGTCGAGCAGGAAGAGGCTGGCATCCAGACCGTATCGAGCGGAGCGATACAGCTTAGGTTTGCCATCGGTGCGGGCGACCCCCGGAGTCTGGTAAGTCACATCCTTGAGCGGATTGAATTCGGAGAAGGCTTTCAGGCCATCCCGATACAGTTGGGTCTCGTTGATGAGCTTACCGGTGGTGTCGAAGCGGGAATCCGACGACACAGCCGCCCCGCCCGCGAAATCGTTAATCACCTCATGGTCGTCAATCGTGGTGAAGAGCGCCGTGCTCGCCCGGAGATCCGCCATCGACGGGAGACCTCGCTGATTGCCGAGCACTTCGGCGTGCTTGCGACGAAACTGCTCCAACGTGCGGACCTGGGAATTGGTCACCGCCGGCGACGGCACATCGGCATAAATGGTATCACCCAGATTGACAAAGAAATCGAGGCGGCGGCTGGCTACGTTACCAATCGACGGATACGGCGCCAATTCACCGCGCGAATCGCCACTCACTCCGAACCGAAGCCCAACCGAGGCCTGGGAAGCAGGCGCAGTTTTGAAGGTTCCAAAGGCACTGTTCTCAAGCCCATCCAAAACCCGATAGAAGTAGCGGACACCCGAATTGAGTCCCGTGACAGACACCTTAACCGGAACCTCCGGCTGCAAATTGGTGACAGCACTCGAAAAAACCAACGGATCCAAAGAACTGTTGGTCGAGACTCCGAAACGAAGGACACCCGGCACGAGTGAACGGGTCCACAAAACCACTGAATCGGACGTCACGTCTCCGGATGCCACACCATTGGGCAACGAATTGGTGCGAGCAGCCATCCCGAAGAGGTTCAACCCCTGTTGGCCCCGTTGGAAGATGGTCTGAACCTCGGCAGCCCCGAGCGATCGTCGCCAGACAGCGACATCGTCGATTCGGCCATCCCGAAGACCCACCGCACCATTGTCGGTGTAGGCCCCCAAACCATCCTGACCAATGTTGACGGCCAGACCCGCGGCGGTGTCGATGGAATCGAGGTCGCCAGAGATCGAGTTGGTGCTCACCGCGGCGCCATCGAGATAGGTGATGGCGACACCTTGAAGACGATCAAAGACGGTGGCGATGTGATGCCAGGCACCGTTGTTGAGGGTGCCGCCGGGTCCATCATAGTCGCGGCGGCTGCGGCCACCGGCGTCGCCGTCGCCTAGGTTCCACTGAAGACGACCGTTGCCCGCCGTGGCGATCACCCAGCCCTGATTGCCGCCACTGCGCCAGTCCTTGTTACCAATGAAGGCCGGGTCACCGGTCCAGTTGGTGAACGAAGTCCAAAGTGAGACCGAGAAGCTGATGTCCTTGCCGAACTGAAGATCGGCAGGGGCACCCAGCGAGACGTAATTGAACGAGGAACCGTTGGTGATCGAGGTCAACGCGATCGCACCACCCGAACGACCCTCGACAAACCGAGGATTGCCCGTGCGGACACCATGATTGCCACGGCCGGAACGATCGGAGGTGTCGTAGTCTAGGGGCAGCCACGCGACGAGTGACTCACTGAGGGCCTTTTCCTGGACGTTGGCACCAAACTGTCCCTTGCGGTAAATGCCGAGGATTTCGTCGGAAGTGATCGAACGACGCCAGATGGCCACATCGTCAATGGTGCCATCCACCATGCTCACCGTGCTGTTGTCGGTGTAGTTGCCGCGGCCATCCTGACCGATGTTGGTCGGCAGGCCCGGGCTGACGGTCGTTCCGGTCGTCGGCAACGGTTGGCGATTGATTTCTTTGCCATCCACAAAGGTCACCGCTTGCCCGCCACGTTGGAAGGTCACTGCGACATGATGCCAACTGCCGTCACCCACCAATCCGGGACCACTGTCGTAGTCGCGGCGCTCACCCACCTGCTCGGCATAGTTCCATTGGAAACGCCCATCGGCACCGGTGGCCAACGCATAGCCGACATTGCCGCCACTGTTCCAATTCTTGTTGGCGATAAACACCGGGTCGCGCTGCCAATTGCTGAACTTCACCCACATGCAGAACGAGAAATCGGCATCCACGCTGAATTCCAAATCGGCCGCAGTTCCGAGCGTCACGTAGTTAAACTCCGAACCGTCGGCTTTCTGGGAAAACCGCAAGGCGCCCTTGCCCACACGGCCCTCAACCAAGGTCGGCAATCCGACCGGGGTTCCATGGTTGTTGCGACCCGACGCATCGCTGAAATCGGTGTCGAAGGTCAGGTGGGTGACCAAGCCCTGGCGAATGTCGTCCACAATCGTCAGTGTCGCCTCCTGGCTCAGAGTAGTCTGCCCGTTGGCGGCACGGATTTGCACGGTGTAGCGCCCGGCATCACCCGATTGAACTCGGGCCAGCACCAAGGCCGGTTGTGTGGCCCCGGCAATGAGGGATCCGTTGCGGAACCATTGGTAAGCGATGGGGTTCACGCCGGCCGCACGCACCTGAAACTGGGCGCGGCCATTGGGGCCCACGGCGATGTTCAACGGTTGCTCGGCGATGGTCGGTGCCTGCTGCGCATCGACGGTGATCTCAGCCGAGTCCGTCGCCACACTCGCGACGCTATTGCCGACGATGCAGGTGTACTGGCCTGCGTCCGAGGCCTGAACGTTGCTCAAATTGAGCAGCGCATTGGTCGCTGAGGGAAGATTCACCGAACCACGACGCCACTGGAACGTGAAGGGTGAGGTTCCGCGGGGGAGGACACGCAAAATAAGGCTCTCACCGGCCACGACCGTGGCGGCCGATGGCTGGCGAACCAAGACGGGAGCCGTCGGAGTCGAGACAACCGTCTCAAGCGCCTTGCCTGCCAACCCGGCCTCGTAGATGGCCTTGGACTCTTCGGCCGTTAACACCCGTCGCCAGATCCCCAGATCATCCATCATTAGATCGCTGATCTCGACGCTGTTGCCATCGGTGTACCGACCGGTGCCATCTTGTCCGAGATTGACGGCCTGTCCGACCACGGTGTCCACAGTGTTGAGGCTTGCGGAGACATCGCGCTCATCAACCAGCGCCCCATCCAAATAGGTCATCACTTCGCCCGCGCGTAAAAAGGTGACCACCACGTGGTGCCAACGACCATCGTTCAGGGTGCTTCCCGGACCATCGTAGTCTTTGCGCTGACCCGGTGAACCACCGTAGTTCCATTGAAGACGGCCATCGGTTCCCGTGGCCACCATCCACCCCTGATACTGACCGCTGAGCCAGTCCTTGTTGCCGATGAACGGCGGGTCAAAGACGAACTGTTTGAACTTGGTCCAGAAGCTCAGTGAAAAATCCGTTGAGGTGCCGAAGTTGAGATCGGCCGGAGCACCCATTGTGACATAGTTAAAACTGGTGCCGTCCTTCTTGAAGGAGAGTTGAACAGCGCCCGTTCCGACCTGTCCGGGGCCGTACTGAATGTTACCCACGGCGGTGCCGTGATGGCTTTTGCCGGAGATATCCAGCAGGTTGGAATCGAAGGTGAGGTGAGTCACCAATTGGTCGGTGATGCCTGCCTGCAGGACAGGAACCGACAGCAAGACCGCCAATGCGATGGGGTTGGTTTTATGGTTCATGGAGTGGAGGTTGAGTTGGAATACGGAGAACAAATCATCGAGGGCTTTCCTGCGGGAGTTCGCCGGTGTACCAGCGATAATCCACCCCCTTGCTGTAGCGGATGGTGGACACGTTGCCGGGTAGCCAAAGGGTGGAGCACTGGCGATTGTGGCGGAACCACTCGAACTCCATCCGGACTCCGGGATAGAGACTGACCAAGCGAACTTTCCATTGGATTAGGCCCTCCTTATAACCCGGAAAGATCCCAAGACTGTCGTCATGTCCCTCCATCCGCTGCTCGGCCGAGTCCTGAGCAAACACGGTCGTCTGGGGGCTTGGGATTTCGCTAATTTTTCGAGGAAGCGTCGGATCGGCCGTGTAGACCGTCCCGGGGTTCAGGGCCACGTAGCGATTAATGCCGTAGGTCGAATTGCGCCAAAACTCGCTCGGATAGGCCAAACCGGTTTCCCGCCACTCGTCGACAATCTTGGCGCTGGGACAGCGGAAGGCGCGGCGTGCCCCACCAAAGTAACTGACATAGGCGACGCCCCAATAAGAGATAACCCGCTGGTTGGGATTTTGAAGATCAAGCAGCGCGTTGTGACTCGGAGTCAGCGTCCACTGTCCATGGTTGGGGACCTGCGGTTTTCCATCCGGATCGATGTAGTAATGCATCGAGTCTGCATTGTCCTGGGCATACATCGTCGTGCCCAAGGAGACTTGATGCAGATTGCTCAAACAGACGGCCTGATTTCCCTTCTGCTTGGCAGTCGCAAGGGCTGGCAGGAGCAAACCAGCTAGGATCGCGATGATCGCAATGACCACCAGCAACTCAATGAGAGTGAATCCACCAGATTGCTTCTGGAGAGGCAGACAACGACCTGAATTCCATAAAGTTCGGGGCACTACTTCAGACTATTCACGCTGAAGTGACGAACAGAACGCCATCAGGTCACAGCGTTAAAAAATCCAGATTGCATTCCGTAACAGGGTCATCCGTCTGTCACGGGATTGAATGATTTAACCCGGTTTGCGGCCGATGGGTTTCAGGTTGTTGACAAGATTATTTCGTTTCGGCCCACAACCCACAGGGCCAGGCAAACTTGAACCCGGGAGGGATCATTAAGGCAGACTGCGCCCTCGCGGAGGCGCGGCTGTGGCGAACCAGCCCGGTGAAGCGGGTGCCGGCGCACCGCGTCTTGGGCGTATTCGGCAAAGGTGGCAAATCCACTGGCCTTGAGCTGGGAGCGATTGACGAGTCGGAACAGGCCATGGCTGCCGGGAGCCACGACCCGCATGAGCTCGAGGGTCAGGCGGCCCATGGTGTAGCGCGGATTGATCTCCACCACGGGCTTGAGCCGGGGGCCTTCGGGTGTTTGGCACACCAGGGCATCGATGCCGACGGGCCCACAGAAACCAATTACGGCCAACCGCGTTTCGAGCGCCGAGGCGATGACGTCGTACACCCGCCACAGGAGTCCAGGTGCATCCGGCCAGGAGTTGAAGGCCCGCACCACCCGCGCCGGGGGGCGGCGTTCGAAGCCTGGGCTCGCCCCATTGGCCAAGAACTGTCCGCGGTGGTCGTTGAAGAGATCGGTGAAGCCGATGCGTTTCAAGCCTCCGTCCGTCCGTTCGAATTGCACCGAAAAATCGGCCAGGCGTTCGAGCCACGGTTCCACCACTAAGGTCTGACCCGCCTCGAGGGCGTCGGCCATCCAGCGGCGCTGGGTCTCTAGGAGTTCGGGTTCCCAGAGCCGGATGGCATTGGCCCCGGCCAATCCGAGGGCTTGCTTGACCACCAACCGGTGAAATCCACGGGCCCGGAAATCGCGGATGGCCTCCAGCGCCGCGGTCAAGTCTGTGACCGACAGTCCAATCGTTTCGATCGGGCACAGGGCCGGAAACACCGCCGCGAGTTCCGAATGGATTTCCCTCAAAAACCGCGCACTCCAACCCTTGGAATACAGCTCGGCGATGCGGGAGTTGAAGCAGTCGTCCGGGCCCCGGTCATCGCCGGACACTTGCAGGAACAGCGGGCCTAAGCGTTCCAAGCTATCCGGGGCCCAGGCCCAGGGGCGCAAACCGCCGAGTTTGCGTTCGCCAAGCCCATGGCCGAGCCCATCGACAAACCCGTTCCCGTGCCCGTTGCCCAGTCGAACGCCCTCCGGGGCCACCAAGAACTCGGGCAGTTCGAAGCCGGCTGATTTCAGGGTCGCCAGAAAGTCCGGGGCCGGAGCCTCGGGCACCACCACCACGTCGTCGCGGCGGGCCAGAAACTGCGGCAGGTGGGCCAGATCACGGGCCAATTGACGAGCCGGGGCGGCGGGAGTGAATCCGAGGCCGCGGGCGATGTATCCCTCGGCCAGCGGGTTAAAGAGGAAGACCTGCGGCGTGCGCCCCTTGGAGCGGGCGAAGAGTTCCAACTGGGCGATGAACTCGGGCTCAAGACCCGCCGCGCGGCGGGCTTCTAGGTTGAACTCCACGCCTTTGGCCCGTTGCGGAGAGAGCGGAAAGCGCAGGGCACCGCAGAACGCGTCCCAATCGCTGGAGCTCGGATCCTTCCACTGGCGGAACCACTTCAATCCGTGGGCCACGTGCCCGATCTCGTCGTGCAAGATGCGCTGCAGCAAGGCGGCCGTCTCGAGGTCGCCCGCCTCGGCGAAGCCCCGGGAAAAGACACGGGCAAAATCGAGATTGGCCTGCTCGAAGGTGAGGCTCAGGCCGGTGACGAAATCCATCGGCTGACGCATCGGGGCCACCGAACGCCAAAAATAGCCGCTGACCGGCAGTTCGCCGAACCGGATGCCGCAGGCCTTCATGCGGTCGAGGTACAGGCGTACGTGTTCCTGCTCCTCGCGCAAGGTGTGCAAGACACCCCGACGAAAGGCCGGAGGCGCGTCGGGGAAACGCAGGAGCGCCAAAGCCATCAATTCGGTGGCCAGGAGTTCGTGGTTGGCGAAGAAGTGCAGGACCTTGCCGCGCCCCGTCTCATTATCCAGTCCGTGCAGGCCCGGAAACTCGGCCTTGCCCGCGGTGCCCGCCTTGTCGGAGCCCGACGACTTGAAGCGCAGTTCGGCCGGTCGGCCCGGTTCGGCGGAAAAATCCCACGCGGGCCCGGGACGCTCGTCGGTGAGCCTTTCTCCGGGCGGGTCGATGAGCTTCTCCTCCAGCGTCGTCGCGCAGAGGATTCGCTCGGCAAACTCGCGCAATTCCACCCCCCAGTTGTCGGCCGAACTGGCCCTCCTGTCCAACGGATAGCCGAGGGAGGTTCGGAACGACGGTAATGGAACCACCGACGCCGGAACATTGGAGACACGATTGAGGGAGTAGGGAACCTCGCTGTCTCAGGGAGATTTCTCCGAAAGCGCCGCGTCGGTGGGGACGGACCGCTCGGAGATCGGTCCCTACCTCGGAGCAGGGTCGGCACACACGGACCGCTCGGAGATCGGTCCCTACCTAGTAGCCCTTGCGTTGTGGGGAAGGGTGACGGATATTTTCGGGAGTTCTCAATTATTTCTTATCCATGAAGTCATCTGCATTTTGGAGCCTTGTGGCGGCGGCGGCGTTGCCGCTCGTGCCCTCGAGCCTCGTGGCGCAGGCCCCGGCCACCGGGCCCATTCGCGGGCCGTTCTGGTCCGGCACCGTCCTGCGCGGCAAAGGCGGCGCCGCGGCCATGAAAGGCCTGGCCATTAACCTCGGCACCGATCAACGCAGCCACGTGGTCTATGACCTCGACACGCTGCGCTTGTCCGTTGCCTGGACCGGCGAATTCCTCGAGTTCGGCAATACCCTGACCAAGATCGAGTGGCCGCCGCCCCCCTCGGTGAAGGGCACGAATATCGTGTTCGACACCGCGATGGGACCGGGTTGGTCGGACTCCCACGGCAGCATCACCGATGCGCGCAAAGACCACCAAGGACCTCTGCCCAAGGACTGGGCCCACTACGAGGGGCTCTACTTGCATGGCGACCAAGTGGTGCTGAAATACACCGTGGGCGGCGTCGAGGTGCTGGAAAGCCCCTCGCTCGAGGGCACCACCGACAAGGCGGTCATCGTGCGCACGATCCAGCCGCTCGGATCGCTCCGCGGCGGTCAGATCGTCATCGCTTCGGCTCCGGCTGGTGCGGTCGCAAGCAACACCGGCAACAACCACCTAGTGCTGCGCGATGCCGCCAAAGGCACGTCGCTGGCCATCTCGGTCGACTCCGATGTCCAGGGTGCCTTGCAGGTGCGTGACGGACAGGTGGTCTTCACGCTGGCCAAGGCTCGTGCCGGATCGGCCTTCCGCATCGCCATCGCCTCCGGAGATGCCCTGCCCCCGCTGGCCGGCAAGGCCGCTGACCTCCGCAAGCTGACCCAAGGCGGGCCGGCCCACTGGACCGAGACCGTGTCGACGCAAGGCAAGCTCAACACGGGCGGCGGCGATGGTAGCTACGTGGTGGACACCCTCACCGAGCCGTTCCCGAATCCCTACCGGGTGAGCACCTTCCTCGGGGGCTTCGACTTCTTGCCCGACGGACGGGCCGCAGTTTGCACCTTCCACGGCGACGTGTGGATCGTCTCGGGCATCGATGAGAAACTCGAGAAGCTCACCTGGAAACGCTTCGCCTCGGGTCTGTTTCAACCGCTCGGACTCAAGGTCGTGAAGGGTGAGATTTATGTGGCCGGCCGTGACCAAATCACCCGGCTCAAGGACTTGAACCGGGACGGCGAGGCCGACTTGTACGAGAACTTCAACAACGACACGGTCGTCACGCCCAACTACCACGAGTTCGTCCTCGATTTGCACACCGACTCGAAGGGCAACTTCTACTACGCCAAGGGCGCGCCGTGGGAACCCAGTGTGACCTCACCCCATCAAGGCACCATTCTCAAGGTGTCGCCCGATGGCAAGCACATGGAGGTCTTCGCCACCGGCTTGCGGGCCCCGAACGGCATGACCGTCGGACCCGACGACACGGTGCTGGTCGGCGACAACCAGGGTCACTGGATGCCCTCCTCGAAGCTGAACTTGGTTCGCCCCGGTTCCTTCATGGGCATGGTTCCGGCCGCCCAGCGCGAACTCACGCTCAAGTACCCGGATGGCCGCGAGATCCGCGTCAATCCGAGCGATCCTGAGGCCCGTAAGGCCAACAAGCTCAAGGGCTGGGACAGCGCCATGCCCGTTCCCACCGGTTATGACGAGCCCATCGCCTGGTTGCCCATGCGCTGGGACAACTCGAGCGGTGGTCAGGTGTATGTCACCAGCGACAAGTGGGGGCCCTGGAAGGGTTCGCCGCTGTTCATGAGCTACGGCAAGTGCCTGCTGTACGGCGTGGGCATGGACACCGTTGGCGGTACCACCCAGGCCTCGCTGGTGCCCTTTGGGCTCAAGTTCCAGAGCGGCATCATGCGCGGGCGCTTCAGCCCCAAGGACGGCCAACTCTATCTGTCCGGCCTCAAGGGCTGGCAGAATGCGGCCACCCGCGATGGTGGGTTCTTCCGCGTCCGCTACACGGGCCACCCGGTCCACACGGCCCTCAAGGCCCACGCAGCCAAGAACGGGCTGAAGATCACCTTCAGCACCCCACTCAAAACCGAAGTGGCCCAGGATGCGGCCAACTATTCCGTGGAACTCTGGAACTACCGCTACAGCGGCGGCTACGGCTCCCCGGAACTGTCGATCAAGAGCCCCGGCAAGGACGGGCACGACAAGCTAGAAGTGAAGTCAGCGACCTTGTCGGTGGACGGCAAGAGTGTCTTCCTGGCTATCGACGGTCTCACCAAGGCCGATCAGTTCAGCGTGAAGTTCACGCTCAATGCGGCCGACGGCGCGGAAATGCGCTCGGAGATTATCGGAACCATCCACAAACTGGGGGATTCGATCATCGCGTTCCACTGAACAACAGTGTCGAAATCGAAGCCGGCAACGCCCTCACCCGGGCTTGCCGGCTTTTTCGTGGAAAACGCCCTCGCCCTATAGCGCCCTCGCCCTGTAAGCACTGAAATCGGGTCGGTTCAGGCCTCCGACGTGCTCGAAGCAATCATGCGCGGGCGGCGATCCCGCAGAGGCAGCCAGAGCTTGAAGGTGGTGCCCTTGCCCACGGTGCTTTCCAGTTCGATCCGGCCGCCATGGTCACGGATGATGCGCTGGACGATGAGCAAGCCCAGGCCCGTCCCCTTATTCTTGGTGGTATAAAATGGCTCGAAAATACGGTTCAACTGCTCAGGTGGGATGCCTGGACCTGTGTCGCTGACCGCCATCCACACTGCCTCCTGCGTAGAACCACTGCGCACGGTGAGGGTTCCCTGCGGCGGCGTGGCCTGCATGGCGTTCTTGATGAGGTTGACGAGCACCTGCTTGAGCTGGGCCGGGTCGAAGAGGACCGGTGGTAGGCTAGAGGCCAGTTCGCTGACCACCTTCAGCCCTCGATCTTCGAGCTCGGGCCGAAGCAGGGCCAGGGTCTCCTGCCCCGTGTCGTTGAGGGAGCCGGCCTGAAGCTTGGGCACCGAGGGACGAAGCGCCTGGAGGAACTCGGTGATGATGTAGTCGAGCCGATCGATCTCGCCGGTGGCCACACCCAGGAAACCCCCGAGCCGATCGACCGCCTCCTTCAAATCCGGCACGCCGTCGATGCGCTGAAGCTTGCGCACTTCGCGGGCCATGAGTTGAAGATGAATGTGCAGCGCATTGAGGGGATTGCCGATCTCGTGGGCCAGGCTGCCGGCCAAGAGGGTCAGCGCATGGACCCGTTCGGCCTCAACCGCCTCAGAAGTGGCTTGCCGAGCTTCGGTGGCATCATTGAGCACGAGGACGAGTCCAGAACTCCCCGGCGCCGCACCGTCGAGGGGTCGGACGTTCAGGCGAATCAACCGGTGCCGGGGGTATTCCACCTCGAACTCGGTCCGAAACATTCCGTGGCCACCGGCTCGGTCGAGGGCAGAGATGTGGGCCCAGTCCAAATCAGGCAGGTAACGCGTGACCGGTTCTTCTTCGGCGGTCTCCGGTGGGATGCCCAGCATGCGGGTGGCCATAAGGTTGAAGTACACCATGCGCCCCTGGTCGTCGGTGACGATGATTCCAGAGTCGATGGTGTTGAAGAGACTCTCGAGGAACTCCCTCTCCTTGGCCAACCGTTGTACGACACTCTGAAGACCGCTCGGATCGAAGCGTCCGAGATGCCCCAGAGCCTTGTCGAGGAAGCCGGATTTGACCCGGTTGCGCCTATTCAGAGCCATCGCTTTTGCCGGAAATAAATGAAGGTCAACCCGGTGGTGATGAGCGTCAGCACGATGGCGAAAACGTAGCCATGGGGTTGATCGATCTCGGGCATGCCCTTGAAGTTCATGCCGTACCAGGAGGCGATGAGGGTCATCGGCGTCGTAATAATGGTGATCATGGTGAGCACCTTCACGATCTCGCTGGTCCGGTTGGCCGACATGTTGAGGTAAATCTGGAGGATGCCCGAGAGGGAATCCATGTACCCGTGGGCCAGTTCGCCAATATGGAAGAGCCCGTCGTACACGTCGCGGTAGTAAGGCACCAAATGGGCTCGAATCAGCTTAAACTCACCCCGAGCGAAGCGCTGCAGCACCTCGCGCTGCGGGCCGATAATCTGGATCAGGTGCAGCACTTCCTTCTTCACTTTGAGGATTTGCTGCAACGTGGCCGGATCGGGGTGTTCGAGCACCTCGGTCTCGAGGTCGGCGATTTCCATACTGAGCTCCTCCAGAGCCGGTTTGTAGTTGTCGACCAGCGAATCGAGCAGCGCATGGGCCACACGATCAGGGGCACGCGCCACGTGAACCGGACTGCGCAAGCAACGCTCCTCGATGACGGCAATGCTTCGCAGCGGCACCGTGTGGTAGGTGACCAGGAAGTTCTTCCCGAGGAAGAAGTTCAACTCACTGGTCGCGAAGGCCCCGTCCTTGCGGCTGTAGTCCACGGCGTGGATGACCATGAACAAGTAGGGATTGAAGCGGTCGTCCTCCTTGGGTTCGTAGGTCTCGACCTTCGGCGAAGGGCTCACGTTGATGCAGTCCTCC
Source organism: Verrucomicrobiales bacterium (assembly GCA_005805505.1). GTDB lineage: Bacteria > Verrucomicrobiota > Verrucomicrobiia > Limisphaerales > UBA9464 > SXXZ01. Next base: position 17,298 of record SYMJ01000140.1, read on the forward strand.
ACCGAGAGTGGATGGAAATGAAACACACCCTCCAGCAACTTGCGGGTATCTTCTGGGGACGCGTCCTCCAGATCCACCCAAAGGAAGAGATTGGTGTCCGCCAAGAGGGTCGGCATCAGGAACAAATCGATGTCCCGTGAATGGAGCCGTCCGGCGGTGGTGAAGGCGAACGAGCGGATCATATCGGTCGACTGCAAAGCTACTGTGTCGGAAGCCGGCGGCAAAGCGGGGAAACAAGGCCTTTGAACCCACGCCTCCCTTCGACCCAACCGGGCTGCGCCACAAATTTCGGGCCTCAGACAACTGTATTTTATGCCTTTTATTGAGGCGACTGGAAGGGGCGTCGCCGAGAGCGCACCGCAGCAAGATTTCACCTCCCCCGATTTGATCGTTGAAAAACGACTTTACGAGGGCCGACTTCCGCACGTTTACAATCGTAACAAACGCGAGTTTCTTTGGGTTTAACGAGAACGTAGTTTTTTGTAGAGAAGCGGCTTGTAACCACAAGATATGGGGGTAAATTCTTCCTCCGCCCCAACCTGTTGGGCCGGGAACAACTGAAGAAAGTAAAAAAACCGATTAAATTCCGACTTTTTTACTGATATCAGACGTTTTTTAGCGAATCAGATTACCCCGATGGGGAGTGGCCTGATCCGTCCAAGACATTCAACCCAATATTCAATCCTAGAATCCCCTATCCTGCCTATGCTCGACGCCCGCGATTCCGTCGTTTCATCGGCCCCGGCTTCCTCCCGCCGGTTGGCAAAGAACAAGGCCACCATCAAGGCCAAACACCGAGGCTCGTCGTCTAAGGCGTCCGCGTCTAAGGCTTCCGCGTCCTCCTCCCGCAAGTTGCCTATTCAGAGGCTCTTCAGCGACGCAAAGGTTAAGCCATTCGACCAGATCGAATGGGACCGCCGCACCGCAGAGATCACCGATGATTCAGGTAAGACAATATTCAAACAGGAAGGGGTTGAGGTTCCGAAGAATTGGTCCGTTTTGGCCACCAAGGTGGTGTGCTCCAAGTATTTCTACGGAGATCCGGCCAAGGCGGAGCGGGAAACTTCGGTCAAGCAGCTCATCCATCGGGTGACCCGGACCATCGCGGACTGGGGTGTGGCCGACGGCTACTTCAGCAAAGAAGACGGCGAGGTGTTCTACGACGAGTTGACCTGGCTGTGCGTCAACCAATACGGGGCCTTCAATTCGCCCGTCTGGTTCAACGTAGGGCTTTATCACCAGTACGAGGTCGGTAAGGACAGCGATCGGGGCAACTGGTTCTGGGACCGCAAGGCCAAGGTGGCCCGCCGCGCCCCCACCCAGTACGAGTACCCGCAGGCTAGCGCGTGCTTTATCCAGTCGGTCCAAGACAACATGGAGAGCATCATGGAACTGGCCTACTCAGAGGCCATGCTCTTCAAATACGGCTCTGGCACCGGCACCGACCTGACCCCGATTCGCTCCAGCCGCGAGAAGCTCTCCGGCGGCGGACGTCCGTCCGGTCCAATGAGCTTCCTCAAGGTTTATGACCAGGTAGCCAACGTGGTGAAGTCCGGCGGCAAGACCCGTCGTGCCGCCAAGATGAACACCATCCGCGACACGCACGGTGACGTGGAAGAGTTTATCACGGCCAAGGCCAAAGAAGAAAAGAAGGCCTGGGCGCTCATCGAGCAGGGCTATGATGGCTCGTTCAACGGCGAGGCCTACGGTTCGGTGATGTACCAGAACGAGAACCTCTCGGTGCGTGTTTCCGACTCGTTCATGCAGGCGGCGATCGACGGCAAGGAGTGGTGGACCCTCTCCACCGTGACCGGCAAGCCCCTCGAGAAGAAAGACGCCTCCCGGTTGCTCGACCAGATCGCCGAAGGCACCTGGGTTTGCGGCGACCCGGGTCTGCAATACGACGGCGCGATCCAGAAGTGGCATACTTGCAAGGGCACCGAGCCGATTCACTCGACCAACCCCTGCTCCGAGTACGTGTTCCTCAACAACACGGCGTGCAACCTCGCTTCCCTGAACTTGATGAAGTTCAAGAAGACCGACGGGCAGTTCGACATCGAACGCTTCAAGGCCGCGGTCCGCATTTACATCACGGCTCAGGAGATCCTGGTGGACAACGCCAGCTATCCGACCCAGATGATCGCCGAGAACTCCCACGTGTTCCGCACACTGGGCTTGGGCTATGCGAACCTCGGTTCCCTCATCATGAGCTACGGCCTGGCCTACGACTCCGACGAGGGTCGGGCACTGGCTGGCGCCCTCACGGCCATCATGACCGGACATGCCTACGAACAGAGCGCCGACATGTCGGCCATCCAAGGCGCCTTTCCGGGCTACCATGACTCCTCTTGCGGAGGCGTCGCCAAGCCGAAGGCCCAAGACAACGTGGCCAGCACCCTCGGGGTGGTTCAACAGCACCGCGACGCCGTGGAAGGCATCCAAGCCAGCCGCGAATTCGCCTACCTGAAGGACGAGGCCCGACGCACCTGGGACCGCGCCATCGCCCGGGGCCGTGACGTGGGCTACCGCAATGCGCAAGTCACCGTGCTCGCGCCCACCGGTACCATCGCCTTCCTCATGGATTGCGACACCACCGGCGTGGAACCCGACATCGCCCTCGTGAAGTACAAGCTTCTGGCCGGCGGTGGCATGCTCAAGATCGTCAACCGCACCGTGCCGGAGGCCCTCCAGCGCCTCGGTTATTCGCCGAGCGCCATCTCCGCCATCGAGAAGCACATCGAGATCCAAGACACCATCGAGGACGTGATTAGTGACGACGGGGCTGTGATCGCCTCGGGCCTCAAGGCCGATCACTTGTCGGTCTTCGACTGTGCCTTCAAGCCCTTCAAGGGCCAGCGAAGCATCCACTACAAGGCGCACTTGAGCATGATGGGTGCGGCCCAACCGTTTGTCTCCGGAGCCATCTCCAAGACGGTGAACATGCCCAATGACGCCACCACGTCCGAAATCCGGAGTGCCTACGTGGATGCCTGGAAAATGGGCCTGAAGTGCGTGGCCATTTATCGCGACGGCTCC
>SYMJ01000014.1 GCA_005805505.1 Verrucomicrobiales bacterium
CCATCCAGCTCCTCAACTCCTCCACATCCCTCTCGGAGAGCCTTCGCCCTTGAATCACTTCCGTTGCGTCCATCCCCCTTTCTCCCAACCTCCACCCTGGTAGTCCAGCTCATTCACCAACAACTTCGGGATGCACCGCGGCAAGGTCGGCATTCTCGGCATTTCCTACGACGGCTTTCTGCCTCTGATGGCGCTGGTGAATCCCCACCCGGCACTTAAAGTCTCGGTGCCTATGAACCCGATGGTTGACGGCTGGATGGGCGATGACTGGTTCCACAACGGTGCCTTCCGCCAACAGAATCTACCTTATATCTACGAACAGCAGGCAACTCGCAGCAACGACGAAAAGTGGTGGAGCGGCCATCGGGACGACTACAACCTCTACCTCGAAGCCGGCTCGGCCGGCGAATTGGCCCGGAGGCATGGCATGGAGCAGATCGGCTTCTGGCGGAAGATTCTGGCCCATCCGTCCTATGACTCGTTCTGGCAGGAACAGGCGATGGACAAGATCCTCGCTGCCCACCCTATTAAGGTGCCTGTGATGCTTGTCCACGGCTTGTGGGACCAGGAGGATATCTACGGATCGATTGCGGTATGGAATGCTATCAAGGCCAAAGAGGGGGCCGCCGACAAGGTCTTCCTGGTGATGGGGCCATGGTATCACGGACAGCAGATCGCCGACGGCAGCACGCTCGGCGCGCTCAACTTCCGTGCCGACACAGCGCTCTACTTCCGCCAGAAGGTGCTGCGCCCGTTCCTTGATCACTACCTGAAAGATGAAGCGCCACCGAGTGGTGTAGCTCGCGTCACCGCTTACGAGACCGGCAGCAACAAGTGGCTACAGCTAACCACCTGGCCAGCAGGTTGCGCCGCTGGTTGCGCTGTGAAACCTACGCCCTTCTATCTCGCAGCAGGAGGCAAGGCGGGGTTCACGGCACCTGCGCCAGGCAACCCACCCTACGACGAATACATCTCTGACCCCGCCAAACCAGTACCGTTCCGGGCCAGACCGAACCAACCGATTGGCCACGACGGGGAGTTTACCTGGGAGAAATGGCTGGTAGACGACCAGCGTGAAGCTTCCGGACGAACAGATGTTGCGGTCTTCGTTTCCGATGTCCTGACGCAGCCCGTCAAGATCAGCGGCCAGCCTCTGGTGAACCTCGTCGCCTCCACCTCTGGGACTGACTCCGATTGGGTCGTGAAGGTGATCGATGTTTACCCCGACCAGGTAGCAGCCGAACCGGCCATGGGAGGCTATCAGCTCATGGTTTCCGCCGATATCTTCCGGGGTCGCTACCGCGAGAGTATGGAGACGCCGAAGGCCATCGCGGTGGGTCAGCCTCTCACTTACAAGTTCGCCCTACCCACCGCGAACCATGTCTTCCTGCCAGGCCACCGGATGATGGTACAGATCCAGTCCAGCTGGTTCCCGCTCTACGACCGGAATCCGCAGACATTCGTACCCAACATCTTCTGGGCGAAGCCGGACGACTACAAGAAAGCGACCCAGCGCATCTACCATGCACCAGGCCAGGCAAGTTACGTGGAGTTACCCGTGGTCGGGCAATAGCTCTCAGATCCGGGCGTCCCAGGCATTTGCACTCCACGGTCCGGATCCGTATCCGGGAGCATGAGATCCGGGCGAAGACGAAACTGATCGAAGGATGGAACCAGGACGTGCCGCAGACGTCGTGAGGCGAGGTCTTTCTCGCGACGCCGGTTGAATCGACAAGTGTAAGTGCCCAGCAACCATTTCATCCCGGCGACCAGATTGGGCTGCGGCGTCTCGACCACCCAATGGAAATGATTCGGCATGAGGACATATGCGTGAACCTGCCAGCCCGTCTTGGCGCAAGCCTCGCCCAGCGTGTCGACGAAGCGCTGGCGATCCGCATCATCCATGAAGATCAGTTCGCGCTGGTCACCGCGATTCAGGGGGTGCATCTCTAATGGGCCGAACTCGCCGGGTCCCGCTGGAGGGGGCGGTCCGAGGTTCGACGCGCGAAGAGGCGTCGCACCCCACGGGCGATGGCATAGACGACCAGCCACGGCATGAGCCAGAGCAGGGCAAGGGCCCAGCCGAAGAAGAGGGCGCCCATGTGGCCCGCACCGGTGTCCGGTCCCTCATGGACCAACGCACTCGCCACCGCCAGACCCCAGCCGAGCAACACAGTGACCCCAAAGACGACCCACCACGGCATGATCCGGGGCGAAACGCCCGCAGGATGAGGACGGCGATAGGCAACAGTCCAAACCCGAGGGCACAGATGAACTCAAGAACGGTGCTTTTCATGCGCCTCCATGTCGAAGTCTCGGAGAGATCCTTGCGGTCCCTCCACTAAAACTCCCGGCAACTCTTACGACGATCCGGGGCCTCTGGCCACCGGTTTCATTCACAGGTGCGTCTTCATCCGACTGGATCCCCCGGTCCTCTCCAATCCCCTCATTTCTCCCTCCGAGGGTATGAGTTTTGTGCAGGCGGTCCTGTGACACACACAGGTAGCATTGCGGAAAGGACGGAGACGGGACCACCGATGGACCTGTTGGTTAGCTAACCCGCAGGTGGCACTAAGGGAACCGCTCGAGGAGACGCGTGGAGCTAAGACTCCGTTACTCCGAATGAGCGTTGGCGAAAAGCACCTACTTGGGGACCGCCCCGCATACCTGAGTGCAAGTAGTCGCCTAGCCCGTCTCCGTCAATCTGCACAACTAGGACTCCTTCTACTGCCCAAACGTCGAAGTTAAAATCGGTGCCAAGTTCCGCTGCGCCCTGTTCGAGAATTGGCCTAAGAATCTGCAAATCAATCCATTCTTGGTCCACCCAACCGTCCATCAAAACCAACCATAAAACCGGGTAGGCTTCTGACTCACCAAACCTCAATGTCTTGATAAAGGCCTTTGTGAATGCGGATTTGTCATCCGGGTCACAGGGTTCACAAAACCGAGTTTCGCCATCATATAGTACGGCTCGGCATTCGTCGCCGCTCGCGTCGTCGACCCGGTACCATTGGTTTGGATTAGAATTGCACCCCGCCACCAGTTTTACCTGGATGTCCCCAGTAGCGGCTGCTAACGCACCAGCGAGATAGTCTTCGGAATCAAGTGAGTTGCTCATGGCTAGGAATCGGCCTCATCCACTCCCGGAATCGCCCGAATTCGGGGCCCGAATACCGGTCTGAATTCGTCAGCTCGCTTTTTGAGCCAACGGAACCCCCGTTCCCAGTCAGCCCGGTTTCTTGGGTCGAAGTCTTTGAGGTAATCCACAATCCGGCAGTCTTGGCCTTCTGGAAGCTCTTTCCAGTCCAAGGCACCCAGAGCCTCCTCGATGTCTTTCTGCCCTTCTTTGAGTCGTTTGAAGGATTGCTTTGCGCTGGGACCGCGCAGGTAGAGCTCGCAGCCGATGCGGTTGTGCATCGTGCTCACCGTTAGGCCGAGGCTGAAGCCGCTTCTGCCAATCCTAACCGTATACCAGTGTTGGGGCCTTGGAGTTTGGAGGCTGAAGGTCTCTCCATCCGTGCGGCAAAAGTCCCGGAATCCCGTCCAAAACTCCAGGTAGAGAGACTTGGTGTCCGACACTCCGGCTGTCGCGTTGTGCGCCGCAGCGACGTAGTCGTTCGGTGTGGAAACGAGGCGGAAGTGAGGTGCCGGGAGCGAATCCCCGATGCGAAGCACCTCCACTTCGACTCCGTAAAGGCGAAGACGTCCAGCGGTGCACTCGTTGAGATAGTCAAAGGCTTGCCGGTGCTCTTCGGTGAACTTCTTGGCAATCCAGATGAGGATTCGTGCTTCGAGCCCGGAGGCATAGGTGAGCACCTTCCCGAGGTGGTCGTGGTTGGTCTTTTCGAGTTGGTTCTCAATGACCACCTTGCTGTTGGAAGAGGCGTCCGTGGCAACGATGTCGGCAGAGTACGGGCCCACCGCCACCTCCACCCGGTCGAGTTCCAACTCCAGGTTCAGGGCGTCCGACAGGCGGCGAAGATTTTCCTCTTGGGCTAACCATGGGGTGAAGTCGCGTGCCTCATCGGGCCAGATGGTCCGGAGGTCAACGGGTTCGAGGGAGCCGAGAGGGGAGGGCATGGTAACAGTTACTGTTTAGAATTCGAGGGCTTCAGATGCTTGCTGTTCTGTCATTCCCATTGAAATCAGCTCTTCCCGAATGTTTTCCAGTGTATCGGGTCCTATCTCTAATGGCTCTCCTTCTTCACCTGTCCACCGGACCACCCATGTTCCATCTCCCATGGTCTTTGCCGCGAGTCGTACTGTCCATTCACACATCGGTCCATTTACCTCAAACGTGCCGATATTCTTCCAACGGGTTTTATTCATCGCGTCAAAATCAGAAGGGTGGTTTTCAAAATCATGTCAAATTCGTCGCCTCGTCGGGCCAGATTGTTCGGAGGTCGACGGGTTCGAGGGAACCGAGAGGGGAGGGCATTGTTGGTGGTTGTGTTGGGTCTTCAGGCGTTCGTCACATGCTTGGCCTGAAATCGCCCACGGTGTTCTGAGAGGAATGGTTCGTGGCCTGTAGAAACCCAACGCAGTTTGAGGCCTTCGGTGATTCCAAGCCGGAGTTTCACCTCCTGGGAAATCGAGGGCGCGAAGACCGCTTCACCTGTGGCGGTGAAGGTCATCAGGTGCCGGTCGAAAAGGGCGTCGAGGTAGGCAACGAGAAGGAACCCGTTGAAGACGTTCAGGCGGTCGGCATCGGTGGTGCACTCGGACCAGGCTCGTGCATGGCTGGCGCGGAGGAGTTCCGGGACTGCGATTCCGGTGACGGCGCAGGCACCACCCCAGTAATCCAGCAGGCTGTCCCGGTAGACGTTTTGGCCAACACGCTGGCGCACGAGCCGTTCGACTTGCGTCAAGGCCGTCGAGTGGGAGAGGCAGAAGAGTTCTTCTGCAACGGCCTGTTCGTAGTTTTGCCGAGGCAGGTCGGGCAAGGTTCTGGCGAGCCGAGCTGCGTGGTCCAAAAGGTTCCCAAGGGCACTTTCGGTGGAGGTTTGGAACGTGTGTCCGGTCGCCATGAACTCGTCCTCAATCCGGGCGAGTTCCTCGGTCAACCGGCCGGTTGGAAGTTGAACGGTCCATCCAATCCCACTCGCGGCCTGTTGAACGCGGGCGGTCGAGCGGTGGTGTGCCGATGTCAGAGTGACATGGTCCGGGCCTTCGGAGGCGACCTCCCAGCCATTGTCGTACCCGGCCATGATAACGAGGCTCTTTTGGAAGGAGTTCATGGCTCGGAGTCGGGAGAAAGACCGAGCTGTGCGAGGGCTTCCTGGACCTTACCTGCGAGGCGTAGAAGCTCGACTCCATCCGCCGCTGCCAGTTTGTTGTCCACCCACTTGGCGACGGTCTCATCAGGTGACAGGAGTCGGGTCCACGTCAGCGTTTTCCAATCCAGGTGCATTTCTGAAACCGGATAGGCGTATGGTTTTGGAAGGTCCGACAGGAGCCGGTCGAGGAAAGCCGTTGGGCATCCCGACTTGTGCAGGGCCCAAACGAAGTCCATCTCCAGGACTTGGGCTTCGGTTAGTGGTTGGAAATCGTTGGGGTCGAAACTCAGAAGCCCGGCCGCTTGCAACGCCGTTGCTTGATGCGCCTCCATGCCGATGGAGTCCCAGTAGAATGCAGAATCAAATAGCAATGGTTGCTTGGCTGGCGATTTCCAACTGGGGAAAGTGCGGAGCCAGGGCCGCCGGACTGAGCGGTTCGGAGGGCGTTTGGGCTGTCTCGCCCGGTTGCGTCGGGGCCATCGCCGCCGAGAAGAGGCATCGGGGGCAAGGATTCTGCGAAGCGGCCGGGTCAAGAGCCGATCCGCATCGCGGACAGTGGCTGGCCGAAGGAGTCGAGAGGCTCATGCTTCGGTTTCCTGCCGTGGAACGGGCGAAGGGTTACCGGGATTAACCGATTTTTTTAGGGCCGCAAACAGCGCCTGGAGCTCCGATTCAATTCCCTCGGGATGCTCCAGGGTGGCAGCGATCTCGGCCCGCAGCCGGTGACGGAATCGCCGCCGGAGTCGGTGGATCGCCACCTTGAGAGCCGTTTCGTTCATCCCGTTGCGCCGGGCCAGGTCCTTCTGGTCGCCGTGGCCTGCATCTCCGGTGAGCCAGGGCTTGGCCTCTTCAAAGAATTCGCCGCGCCCCTCGTGGATGCATTCCTGCTGCAGAGACTCCATCGCCCGCCGATGCACCGTCTCGCCTCCTGTATCCGGGATGCTGCAGGACTGGACTGATGGGCGACCCCATCGCTTGTCCCTGCGGAGAGACAGGGGTCTGCACCCGGTCCCGATTCGGATGGTCAGCCGCCCGATGATCAGGCAGACATCATGCCCATGATCCCGATGCAACAGCACCTCGCGCTGAACCGTGCCGTGTTCAGAAACCCATGCGTGATCCGTGGCACGATCGCATTTCTTTGCCGCCTCTTCTTCGCGTTCGCCGTGTCGGCCTGCGCCCGCGAAGCGGATCTCCGGGTGGTGCATGGCTGGCCCCGATTGCCGGATGGGGAGGTCCTGGGCCAGGTGGCTGGAATTGGCTGTGACTCGCGCGGCGGGGTCTTTGTGTTTCATCGCGGTAATCGCCCCTGGCTGGATGATCCTGTTAAGGCCGGATCGATTGCGGAGGCGTGCGTGTGGGTATTGGACGCCCGGACGGGCCGGTTGGTTGACCGATGGGGCGCGGGGACCTTTGTCCTCCCGCACGGTCTCTTCGTGGACCATCGTGACCATGTCTGGCTAACCGACGTGGGACGTCATCAGGTGTTTGAGTACAGGCGCGACGGTACTCTCCTCCGCGCATGGGGGGTCCGCGGCACCGGGGGCAACGACGAGACGCACTTTAACAAGCCCACAGACATCGCAGTATCGCCGGATGGATCGTTCTATGTCAGCGACGGATATGTGAACAGCCGCGTGGTCAAGTTCTCCGCTGAGGGAAAATTCCAGCTCCAATGGGGCGCCAAGGGGACGAGGCCCGGACAGTTTGACGTGCCGCACGGCATTACTCTCGACCAATCCGGACGGGTTTATGTCGCCGACCGCGAGAATGACCGGATCCAGGTTTTCAGCGCCGAGGGGCGATTCCTGGCGCAATGGAAGGACCCGGCGATGGGTCGTCCGTATGGCGTCCGCATTGGAAAGGACCAACGACTGTATGTCGCGGACGGGGGTGAACAGCCGCCGGCCCCACCCGATCGTTCGGGCCTAGCCGTGCTGAGCCTCGAGGGCAAGGTGGTGGCGAAGTTTGGCCGATGGGGAAACTACGATGGCCAGTTCATGATGGCGCATGACGTCGCACTTTCGTCCGAAGGCGACATCTATGTCGGCGACATTGGCGGCCGACGCGTCCAAAAATTCCGGTGGACGAACGGTCGTTAGCCCCGGGTTTTGCACCCAGCAGCGGCAGAAGCTGGCTCGGGACTGGGAGGATCTTTCGAACTCACGAGGACGATGCCGTCTTCCTTTCGGATTCCCAGTCCGGTGAATCGAGGCAGCCTCCGGTAATGCACGCCTAATCGTTGGATGACGAAACTGTCCCGGATTCGTCCGGCAATCCAGCCTGTCCATCGGGTCCAAAACCGTGGTGCTGATGATGTTGTCTTGGAGGGTCGTCCAAGCATCATTCCACCGATGACTTTGATTCTCCCAAGCCCGCGAGTTCTGACAACGGGCTTGGCCATGTTGGCCGCGTTCGCACTGCAAGCCCAACCCCTGCCCGATGCCGAGGCCATGGGTCTCTTCACCGCGGAGTTGCTCGACCGCCAGCATGTCGACACCGGCGGCCCGGGCATCGCCATCCTGGTGGCTCGAGGTGATCAGGTCTTGGTGAAGACCGCACGTGGGCTGGCCAGCCTGGAGCTTGGCGTTCCGCTGTCGACCGAACACCGTTTCCGCATCGGCTCGGTGACCAAGCAGATCGCCGCCGCCACGCTGCTGCGCCTCGTGGACGAGGGCCGCGCCCGGCTCGAAGACCCCCTCGCGCAATACCTGCCCGACTTCCCCAACGGCCGGGCCATCACCCTCGCCATGTTGCTCAACCACACGAGCGGGGTGAAAAGCTACACCGACATCGAGGGTTACATGGGCAACCCCGTGCGACGCGACCTGGACACGCCCGAACTGATCCGGGTGTTCAAGGACCTCAAGGTCGACTTCCCTCCCGGAAGCGCGTGGGCCTACAACAACTCGGCCTATGTGCTGGTGGGAGCCGTCATCGAGGCGATTACCGGAAAACCTTGGTGGCAGACACCCGGAACGTTTCCGACACCTCTGTTCTACCCCGATTCCAAGCACCTGGTGCCCGGCCATGTCTGCGGCTACACGCGGGAAGCCCAGAATCCGTGGGCACCGGCAGGACTGATCAGCATGACACAGCCCCAGGCCGCAGGCGCTCTCGTCGGCGATCTGCTGTCCCTATGGCGCTGGAACCAGTTGCTGCACGAGCAGAGCTTTCTCAAGCCTGAAACCTACCGGCGCATGACCACCCCCGAAGGCCCGGCGGTGGCATCCAAATATGGTTTCGGTCTCGTCATCGACACCCTGCGCGGCGAACGCATTGTCTCCCACAGCGGGCGAATCCACGGCTTTCATTCCCAGCTGCAGTACCTGCCCGCGAAGCGCATTTCGGTGGTTCTGCTGCGCAATGCCGACTCCGGCCCGAATCTGGGAAGCATCGGTCGCCAACTCGGGGCATTTGCCGCAGGCAAACCCTTCCCACGACCGGCAGCGGTGACCCGGGAGATCGCGCAGCTCAAGGCCTTCGAGGGCGTCTATTCACGGGGCAAAGACTTGACGACATTGCGCGTCGGCCACAACGCGCTCACCAGCCAGAAGTCCGGTGAAAGCCCGCTCGTCCTGACCCCGGTAGGAGCGTTGCACTTTATTTTCCACGACACATCGGTGCAGATCGGTCTCTTGCGCAATCCGGCCGGTGTTGTCACCGGGTTTCAGCAGTTCCCGGAAGGCGACGGCGAGGGCGTGCTTTGGAATCGCAGCGCGGATCTCCCCGGCACACCGCCCTGATCGGTGTCCCATCCCACGCGCCCATTGCTTCGGACATCGCCCCAATTCGTCAGGCACCTTGGGCGGGGACACCGGGGCCATTGGTGCCGGCAAGAGCCTCAAGGACGACCTTCGTTCTCGGCTTCTGGCAGCGATCTTGGATCAGCCGCCGGACTTCTTCGAGCGACTCGCTCTTCAAGTGCTCAAGGCCATGGGGTACGGCGCTGAAGATGAGGATGCGCTGAGCCATGTTGGAAAATCCGGAGATGAAGGAATCGACGGTCGAATCAATCAAGACCCGTTAGGCCTTGATCAGATCTGTGTCCAAGCCAAGCGGTACGCCGTGGATCGACCGGTCGATAGAGTGGCCATTCAGGCCTTCATCGGGTCATTGGCTGGGCACGGGGTCTCCAAAGGCATTTTCATCACCACCAGCTATTTCAAGGGAACCGCCGAAGAGTTCGTCACGCGTGGTTCATCGACTAAGATTGTCCTGGTGGATGGCCCGAGAATACTGCGGAGCAGTTGGGCCCGGCGGCGTGTTGGGAGCGGATTTGGGCGAGGATACTCCGGCCTTACCTGAGTCCTCGGGCGTCAATACCGGCCCGAAGCGGGTGATTCAGACGCTTCAGGCCCTGTTCAGGCCCTGAACCGTCGCCAAAACCAGTCCTAAACCGCCGAACACCACGCCGGAAACGGCGGAGCGTCAACTTCAACTGCCGGATTTAGGTTTATTCGGGTGGAGCCACTTTTCCGATAGAAAGCTCACTTATTAATCCTCGGTTGGTAGCTTTACCTCATAACAAGCTACCTAAAATAGTGTTGGATGAGGAGACGGCTGTGAGTATCAAAACCTAGCTGGAATACCCTGCATTATGCTGGAATGTCGGCTCTTTCAGCAGGCTCACCCTTTACGGAAGCGTTTTGAATCCCCGCCGACATCTCTCGATACATCTGCTCTGCGGCTTCGATATCCGCCGGATGTGGGACGGGTTTAACTCCGGGAAACAACCGGTCCACGGCGGCTACCAGTTCCCAAAATGAGGCTTCTCCCTTCTCCCAGTCTTTGAGGGCCAACTCGGTCGCACCCCGAACGCGATCGACAAGGTCATCGGCCATCCGTTGTCGCTGGTTCGTTTTCATCCAACTCTGCCACTGGCGAGCGGTGAGTTGGGTGCCGCCCACCGGTTCTACCGGGGCATGAGCCAGAATGCGGTCGGGCCCCGGACAACAAGTCCGCCGATATAAGGGACCGAATTTCCGGCCGCCAATGCCGGTCACGACACCGAGCGGAGCCGATGGAATGGGCGGTTGGTCGCACCACTTTTCCCATCGCGAGAGTTGATCTTCATCGAACGGATACCCGTCGCAGCTGTGGATTGGCCCATCTTCGGTCGCCAACCAACCAGGGCACACACCGGTGGCGGCGAAAACCCGCTCCCGCAATAGAGCGGTGAATGGATTACGGCCGCGTTCGACCTTCTCGAGCGCGGGCCGGCTCATTTTCAACCGGGCGGACATTTGATCCCGGCCGACGTTGACTGCTTTGCGAAGCGCGGCCAACGGATGCTGGATTGTAGTGGGTCGCGACATGTTCATACCCTA